>ONRL01000189.1 GCA_900320225.1 uncultured Lentisphaerota bacterium | reverse complement strand
CCGCCGCCCCCGCTTTTCCCCGCCACGCTCGCGCGCTCCGGCGTGGAGGGCCTCGCCGCGGCCGCCGCCGCGGCCTCGCGTCCGCGCGACGAAGAGCTCCTCGCGCTGCCCGATTCGCTTCAAGAAAAAGGAAAGGAATAAACGCCATGATGACTGAACAGGAAATCCTCCAGACATTCGCCGACACGGGCGCCCTCCTCGAAGGGCACTTCGAGCTGCGCTCGAAACTCCACTCCGACCGCTATTTCCAGTGCGCGAACGTGCTGCGCTACCCGCGCATCGCCGCGCGCCTCTGCGACGAGCTCGTCGCGAAGATGAACGCCGCGTGCGACGTCGGCAGGATCGACGGCGTGATCTCGCCCGCCGTGGGCGGCATCCTCGTGGGGCACGAGGTCGCCCGCGCGCTCGACACGAAGTGCGTGTTCGCCGAGAAGGTGCAGGCCGGCGACGAGGTGGACGCCACGGGCAAACCCGTCACGAAGCTCGCGATGCGCCGATTCTCCCTCAAGCCCGGCGAGCGTTACGTGGTGGCGGAGGACGTCGTGACGAAGGGCGGCCGCGTGCAGGAGACGATCGACCTCGTGCAGGCCGCCGGCGCGGAGGTCGCGGCCGTCGTGCTGCTCGTCGACCGCTCGAAGGGAAGCGTGAAGTTCGGCGACATCCCGATGTTCTCGCTCGTGCAGATCCAGCCCACCACGTGGGAGCCCGCCGCCTGTCCGCTCTGCGCCGCCGGCGGACACCCCGTCCACCCCGGTTCGTGAGGCGGAAATTCGAGCATGAAAGACAAGCAAAACATCGGCTGCTCGAAGCTCGTCCTGTTGCCGATTCTCGCCGGCTTCTTCGTGATGGGGTTCAGCGACATCATCGGCACGGTGATGAACCAGGTGAAGGCGGAGTGCACGCTTTCGGACGTGACGGCGGGATTCTTGCCGTCGATGATCTTCATCTGGTTTTTCCTGATCTCGATCCCCACGGGCGTGCTCTGCGGGAAGATCGGACGGAAGAACACCGTTCTCGTCTCGCTTGCCGTTACGACTGTCGCCATGCTCCTGCCGCTTGCGGCGAATGCGGGGCGGTTCTGGATATACTTCGTCTCATTTGCCCTCCTGGGCATTGGCAACACGATCATCCAGGCCGCGCTTCCCGCGCTCATGAGCAACGTGGTCGCGCCCGACCAGCTGACGAGCCGCATCTCGCTGGGGCAGTTCGTGAAGGCGATCTGCGCGGCGCTGACGCCCGTGTTCGTCTATCTCACGGCGACGGCGCTCGGCAATTGGAAGCTGCTCTTCCCGCTGTACGGTGCACTCACGGTCGTCGCGGCGCTCTGGCTGTGGTTCACATCCATCCCAGATGAACGGGGAGGGACGCGCTCCAGCGCGTCCGCCACAACCACTTTCGGCAGTTGTCTCGCCATGTTGAAGCATCCCTACGTGCTCGCGATGACGGTGGGCATCCTCTTCTCGGTGGGGGCGGACGTGGGCTTCGCGGTGGCGATCCCCGAATACCTGAAGAATGTCTACAAGGTCTCGCTCGACAAGGCAGGCATGGGGCCGACGGTCTACTTTGTGGCGAAGACGCTCGCCGCCATCGGCGGGGCGGCGCTGTTCGCGAAGGTGTCGGCGGCGAAGTGCTTCCCGTGGTGCATGGGGCTGGGCATCCTCGCGACCGCAGGCATCTTCCTCGCGGGTACGCCGTTCGTGTTCCTCGCGTGCGTGTTCCTGGCCGCGCTCGCGACGGCGAACAGCTTCGGGATGTGCATGGGGCTGGCGCTCGACCGGGTGCCGGAGAAGGCGAACGAGATCACGTCGCTGATGGTCATGGCAATCGTGGGCGGCGGCATCGTGACCCCGGTTCTCGGCATCGTGCAAGGTTCGGCCGGAGCGTCTGGCATCGTGTGCGTGCTGCTCGCGTGCCTCGCCTACCTGCTGGTGCTCGGCCTTTTCGCCGGTCGTGCCGGATGCGCGCCGCGGAAATGAAAGGTAGAGGCGAATGAATAGAAAATTCCTGCTTGGGTCTGTCGCGGCGTTGGTCGTCGGCGAACTGTCGGCCGGCATGGTCGACCTCAACGGCGTGTGGAAGCTGGAGACGTTCGCCCAGCCGGACGACGGCGCGGTGCGTTCGCTGCCGTTGCCGGCGGGATTGGCGGCGAAGAGCTACCAAGCCACCGTGCCAGGGTGCTGCGAAGAGTCCGTCATGCGGGCCGGGGACCTGCCCGACCCGATGGTCTCCACGAACGCCTTCGCGTGGTGGGCGTACGAAGGGCACCAGTGGCTCTACACGAAGGCGTTCCGCTGTCCGGCGCGTAAACCGGGCGAGCGGACGGTGCTCGTGTTCGACGGCATCGACACGCTCGCGGACGTGTTCCTCAACGGCGAGAAGGTCGGCGAGGCCGACAACATGCTCATCCCGCACGAGTTCGACGTGACGGGCAAGGTGCGCGAGGGCGCGGAGAATACGGTGCAGGTGCTGATCCGTCCGGTGGGTCTCGCGTCGGCGGAGGTGAGCCTCGGCGAGCTCGGCTACACGATGAGCGGCGGCGCGAGCCACGAGCACTTCCGCAAGGCGCCGTACATGTACGGGTGGGACACGATGCCGCACCTCGCCGTGAGCGGCATCTGGCGCGACGTGCGGCTCGGGGTGCGTCCGGCGGCGCGCATCGAGGAGCCGGCGTGGATCGTGCGCGACCTGAACGTCAAGTCGCGCTGGGCGTACGTCCTCGCGCGCGCCCGCATCCCCGCGCCGTTCCGCCATTGCCACACGGCGACCGTGCGCGCCACGCTCGCGCGCGGCGGCAAGGTCGTCGCCTCCGGCTCGCGCGTGTACAGGGGGCCGCACTGCGGCGTGGGCCTGTCGCTCTCCAACGCCGAGCTCTGGTGGCCGCGCGGCGCGGGCGCGCAGCCGCTCTACGACGCGGCGATCGAGCTGGTGGACGCGGACGGGGCGATCCTCGCGCGCGACGTGCGCCGGATCGGCATCCGCACCGTCGAGCTCGAGTACGACGACCGCAAGCTGCCGGAGCGTCCGGGACGCTTCCTCTTCAAGGTCAACGGCGAGCCGATCTACGTGCGCGGCGTCGACTGGATCCCGCTCGACCCCATCCCGTCCCGCCAGGCGGCGCAGCTCGCGTGGACGCTGCCGATGATGGCCGACCTCAACTGCAACCTCGTGCGCGTGTGGGGCGGCGGCGTGTACGAGCCGGACGCGTTCTTCGACTGGTGCGACGAGAACGGCGTGATGGTGTGGCAGGACTTCATGATGGCCTGCACGATGCCGCCGATGAACGACGCGTTCGCCAAGGCCATCGAGAAGGAGGTGCGCGCCGTCGTGGTGCGCCACCGCAACCATCCGTCGATCGCGCTCTGGGCCGGCGACAACGAGAACGACCAGGCCGGCGGCTGGGGTCTCGGCAAGAAGCTCATGCGCGACCCCAACAAGAACCGCATCACGCGCGAGACGATCCCCGCCGTGCTGAACGAGTACGACGTGACGCGTCCCTACCTGCCCAGCTCGCCCTACGTGAGCACCGCCGCGTTCAAGGGCGAGACCGAGCCGTGCGAGGACCACCTCTGGGGCGGTCCGCGCGCGTGGTGGAAGACGCCCTACTACACGAACAACGCCTGCTGGTTCTGCAGCGAGGGCGGCGCGCACGCGCTGCCCGCCCGCTCGACGATCGAGAAGATGATGCCCGCCGACGACGTGGCGCGCATCTGGTCGAACCCCGACGCGAAGGAATGGAAGAAGCTCGACTGGATGCCGCAGTGGCGCTACCGCGCGACCTGTCCCTATCTGGAGCCGAACGTCTACCCGTGGGCCCGCAACGACCTCATCCTGAAGCAGACGTCGGCACTGTTCGGCGACGTGCCGCGCCACGACCTCGACCTCTTCATCGCGCAATCGCAGAGCGCGCAGGCGGAGGCCATCAAGTTCCAGGTGGAGCTCTTCCGCTCGCAGAAGTTCACGAAGAAGGGCGGGTTCGTGGTGTGGAACCTGCGCGACGGCTGGCCGACGATCTCCGATGCCGTCTGCGACTCCTTCGGCACGAAGAAGAAATCCTACTTCGCCCTCAAGGCCGCCTACCGCGACGTGCTGCCCATCGTGACGGAGGACCGGCGGCTCGTGGTCGTGAACGACCTCCTTGCGCCCGTGAAAGGGCACGTCAAGCTGACGGAGGCGGCGACGGGCAAGGTCGTGCTGGAGCGCGACTACGAGGCTTTGGCGAACGCCGTGACCGATCTCGCGCCCGTCACGTGGGACGGACAGGGCCTCTTCCTGATTGACTACACCGTGCAAGATGTCCCTGCTGGTAGGGCGCGCGCTCCGCGCGCGCCGCAAACCTTCCGCACGCACTACCTGCACGGCGAGCCGCCGTTCAAGTGGAGCGACTACACGAAGTGGATCGGCGCATTCTCAGAATGCCAGTTGTGAGTGGTTGCGGCATGGGCAGTGCGGCACAGATCGTCAGAAAACTACAATCTGTGCCCGTGACGGCTTGGCGATGCCGTGGTACTCCGATTGGCCCGGCGTGCCGCCGCCGCTTTACTTTCGCGCTTTACTTCGCGGGAAGGAAATGCTATCATGCCGCTGTTCGCAAAGGAGAATGCCATGACTTCAACCATATCGGTCAAAGGACAGGTGACGATTCCCGCCGAGGTGCGCAGATTGATGCATCTCAGGGCGGGCGACAGCGTGTCGTTTGTTTTTGTCTCCGACAACAGGGTCGAGATGATCGGCTCCTGTAATCCCATCAAGCGGTTGAGGGGAATTGTTCCCAAGCCTTCGAAGCCTGTGTCTGTGGCGCAAATGCAGCGGGCGGTTGGGACGGGGGGATGGCGGTGATTGGGCTTGACACGAACGTGCTTGTACGCTATCTCGTTCAGGACGATCCCGTGCAGTCGGAAATCGCCAATTCGATCATGGAGAATGAGATATCGCTTGAAAACAGAGGCTTTGTCTCATGCGTTGTGCTGTGCGAGGTGGTTTGGGTGCTCAAACGGGCATACAGGCAGCCGAAGTCTAGGCTGCTTGAAGTGATACGGTTGATGTTTGAAACTGATGCCATTGAAATCGAGCGACGTGCGGAGGTCTGGCGAGCATACAGGGCATTTGTGCAGGGTGATGCCGATTTCTCGGATTATCTCATAGCCGAGGTCGCGCATTCACATGGTGTGGACAAGGTCTACACTTTTGATACGTCGTGCGCCGATTCTGGTTATTTCCAAGTTCTAACGAGTTGATGTTTCTCATTGTGAGTACAGATTAATCGAATGCACAAAGGAGCTCTGACATGAGCAACGCGATCAAGGCAATCGTCTGCGACTTCGACGGCACCTTCTCCACCCTGCGCTGCGGGTGGGAGGCCGTGATGAAGCGCATGATGCTGAAGTACCTGCCCGACGAGGCGTGGATCGACGCGTTCATCGGCGAGACGACGGGCGTGCAGACCATCCTCCAGATGAAGGGGTTCCTGGAGGAGGTAAAGCGGCGAGGAGGGTCGCGCGACCGCGGCGGACGCGCAGCAGCGCGTCCCTCCCGAGGCGGGCGCAATAAATTGTGCCCCTCCCGACGATCCGTGGTTCTACAAGAACGAATACAACGGCATGTTGATGGCATCCGTCGCCGTGAAGCGCGACGAGGTGCTGGCGGGCAAGGCGTCGGCGACGACCTACCACGTGCCGGGCGCGATCCTGTTCCTGCAGGCGCTCAAGACGCGCGGCGTGAAGATCTATTTCGCGAGCGGCACCGACCAGGCGGATGTGCGGGCTGAGGCGGCGGCGCTTCGAGTTCGCCGCCTTTACCCGCACCGGTATCGGCGCGGAGTCGAGGCTCAACGTCCCGCCCGGCTCGTCCACGGCATACGGCCTCACGAACTCGTCGAACCATTCCTCCGTGAACCCCATTTCGGCGAACTCCTTGTTGATCTCGGAAACTCGACTCGCACGGCACCTCCCCCGGATCGGCCCAGCCGCAGAGCCGCCGCGTCTGTGGTTCGAGAAGAATCCTCTCGACGAGCTCCTTTGTCGTCGGAATGTCATGCACGGCCTTGAACAGGAATGCCTTGAATACCGGCATGCGCTTTGCCGGAGGACGCCCCACGCCTTTCCACTTCGCGTACTTGAAAGTCTCCGGCTTGACGACGGTCTCGCAGACTGTGACGAAGAGCCTGGCCTTGGGCCCCAGTTCGCCGACCTCCTCCTCCATGAAGGGGAATGTCCGCTGCACGAGTCCGCCCCATAGGCGGAGAAAGTTGTGCT
>ONRL01000114.1 GCA_900320225.1 uncultured Lentisphaerota bacterium | reverse complement strand
TGCAGGGTCGTCACGTTGTCCGCCTCCAGGAGCGCGAGCTTGCCGCGCCGGCGCAACCCCTCGAGGAGACAACGGGCGTACTGAACGTTGCCGGCGGCGCGGGACGCCGGACCGTACACGTACGGCGAGCACTGGAAATCGACGAGCGGGGAATCCAAGATCGCGTTGTTCTCGAGGTGGAATGCCTCGGCCGGGAAGGGCATGCCGAAGAAGTAGCCGCAGTAGTTGCCCACGAGGGCACGGCCGCCGCAGGCCTCCTTCGCGGCGCGGTTGAACGCGAAGAGGCAATCCCGCACCTGTTCGGCGTGGCATCGTTCATAGTCAAGGGAGGGACGGTCCTTTACGGGATCGCGCATGTTTCCGGCCGACAGGCGTAGGCGCGCATCCTTGTGGGGCACCTCGGCCGTTGCGAAGGTGACGGTGTTGTCGTTCCAGGCACGGCGGAGGGCGGCCACGTCGCCCTTGTAGGTGCGTTCGAGCCATAGGCGGAACGCGGCCGTCATCGCCTTGCCGACGTCGGGCAGGTACCCGGCGAAGCCGTAGTAGTGCCATTCGTGGTGGACGCCGTAGTCGGGACGGTAGGCGTAGATGCGCTTGGCGTAGGGCGTGGACTCCAGGTACGTCACGAGACGGGTGATGTAGTCGGCCATCTCGCGCCGCCACGTGGCGGAGGCCATGGACGGTGCCACGAAGTTGAGATACTGCCGCTCGGCACCATAGCTGGGCGTGCCGGTTGCGTAGCCGATCAGTTCGTCCGGGTGGGCGTCGCACCACCATTTCGGCGGCGTGCACGTGTCGATGCAGAACTGGAAGCGGGCTTCCGGGTCGATCGACAACACGGAACGGATCTTCGCCTCGGCGTCCGCGAAGTCGATGGAACCGTCCGGTCGCCACACGCGCGGCGTATGCACGCCGATTCCGTAGATGTGCATACCCGCGTCGCGGAAGAGCGCGGTCTGCCGTCGTAGCTTGGAGTTGTCGTCGTGCCATTGCTCGGAGCAGTTGTAGAAGGTTGTCTCGAAGCGCCGCCCGCCGATATCGAAATATGGTTTGCCGTTCTCGTACACGATGCGGCAGACGGGTTTCGTCTCGCGTGCGATCGCCGCGAGCGCCTTCTCCACGCGGGCCTCGCGCGCCGCGCGGATGGCGGCGCGGCGCGCGTTCTCCGAGGGGAGCGCGAGCGACGCCATGTCGGCGAGGCTGCACCAGGGCGGCGAGTAGATGTCGCCGTGCCTCCGCGCGGGTTGCCAGGCGGTGTCGTCGAATCCGGGCGCGGCCCAGTCGTTCGGCGCGTTCGTGGCACACAGCCATTTCACCGAGGTGTAGACCGTGTCGTTCTCCCCGTTGGCGTATTCGAGGGTGATGGAGAGGCACACGCCGCCCATGCCGGCGAGGTTCTTCCCCTCCACGGCGAGCACGTGGCGTCCGGGTTTCGCGAGCGTGGCCGTGAGGTCCACGGGCGTTTCCACCATTTTCGCCGAGGCGTTGATTTTCCTGCCGTCCACGTGGACGAAGCCCCAGTCGTCGATCCACCAGCGCGCGGTTGCTCGCACGAGCCCTTCGCGCGTGGTGAAGGCGTGGCGGTAGAAGCGTGCCTTGCCGATTCCCGTCCCAAACGGTTCGTTCGGGCAGATCCACGAGACGGCGCTGGACGGTGTCTCGTCCGCGAGTTGGTCGTCGGGCGCCGCCGCGAACATGAAACAGGCCGCTCCGACGAGACAGCAAGCTGGTACGAGGGGACTCTTGAATGTCATTTCTTGTCCTTTTCTTCCGAACGGGACGTATGATACCATTCCCATGGAGGAGTGTCATCCATTTTTTGCGGGACTAGGCAGATGGGGAAATTCTTGGTATAATGGGCGCGCATGAAGATTTTCGTCATAGGTGCCGGTTTCACGGGTACGCAGCTGGCGCGGGCGCTGGTACTGGAGCGGAACAACGTCGTCCTCATCGACAACAACCCCGAACGCGTGCGGTACGCGAGCGACCAGCTGGACTGCACGGTGCTCGAGGCGGACGGCAACAACCTCGAGTCGCTGGAGGCGGCCGGCATCGCCTCGGCCGACGCGCTCGTGACATTGACGGCGGACGACGAGATCAACATGATCACCTGTTCCCTCGTGGATGCCGTCTATCCCCGCATCCAGAAGATCGCCCGCGTGCGGAACTACGCCTACTACACGGCGGCGGACGTCGCACGGCGGCGGGCAAAGTCCATCCTGCCCGCCGCGCGCCCGTTCAACGGCATCGACAGCATGCTCAACCCGGAGGTCGAGGCGGCGGACGCCATCTCCGCCGCGCTTGAGCACGGCGCCATCGGCAGCGTCATCGAGCTGGACGCCGACTTCGGCATCACGACGCTTTCCATCGGCGAGGGCAGCCCGCTCGTGGGCATGCCGTTCTCGGAGCTGCACACGCTCGAGGGGTGGCACTACCTTGTGGCGTTCGTGGAGTCCGCGGACGGCACCACGTCCCTGCCGAACGGACAGACCGTCCTCGCCGTCGGCGACCAGGTGGGGCTCGTCTCGCGCCTTTCCGAGATCCCGCAGCTCGTCGTCTACACGCGAACCCCGCAGGCCCGGCTGCGGCGCGTCGTCGTGTTCGGCGCGGACCGCGTGGGTTCCCTGGTGCTGGCGCGGCAACAGGCCAAGCGGCACATTTCGCTCTGGCGGCGGCTGTTCGGCATTTCCTCCTCCGGCGCCTACCAGAAACTGGTCGTGGTGGACCGTGACCCCGACCTCTGCCGTGAGGCCGTGGAACGCTTTCCCGACGTCCGCGTGCTCTGCGGCGACGTCACCGACGAGGCCCTGTTGAGCGAGGAGGACATCTTCTCGTGCGATCTTCTCGTGGCGGCTTCCGGCAATTATGAGCTGAATCTCGTGACGGCCGCCTACCTCAAGTCGCGCGGCGTGAAGAAGACGATCGCGCTCACCGCCAACTCGTCCTACGGCGACATTGCGCGGAAGCTGGGCGTCGACGTGGCGGTTCCCATGCGCGGAACGGTGGTGGACAGCATTCGGGGACGTCTTCGCGGCGGCCGCGTGGAGGCCGTGCATTCTGTCTGCAACCGCCGATTCGAGATCGTCGAGGGGTACATCTCGCCGAAGAGCCGGGTTGTCGGCAGGAAACTGCAGGACGTGATGGACCTGGGCGTGTTTCTCGTGTTGCTGTACCGTCCGGCCGACGGAAAGACCTACGATGTGCCGCGGGGCGGCACGGTCCTGGAGGCGGACGCGCACGTGGTGCTCATCACCTCTGCAGGCGACACGCGGCTCGTCGCCCGCTTCTGCGGCAAGGAGTGAGGGATGGCGTTTTCGTTCCTGCGCATCCTCACCTACGTCCTCGGCCTTGTCGGCACGTCGTTGCTTCTGCCGTTCGGCGTCGCGCTCTGGAAGGGCGAGACGGCGGTGGTGCCCGCCTTCCTCGTGCCGATGCTGGCGGGCTGGGGCGTGGCGATCGCGTTCTGGCTGCTCGCGCGGGGGCGTCCGCGCGTCTTCGACGTCCAGCACGCGTTCGGCACCGTCGGCGGCATCTGGGTGGCCATCTGCCTTTTCGGCGC
Organism: uncultured Lentisphaerota bacterium; assembly: GCA_900320225.1. GTDB lineage: Bacteria > Verrucomicrobiota > Kiritimatiellia > RFP12 > UBA1067 > RUG572. The sequence goes on along the minus strand of ONRL01000114.1, from coordinate 6,758 downwards.
GCTGCCGCTGTACTTCAGCGGCAGTTTCCCTTCGTTCACGGACGCCGTGTTCGAAAGCGTGAGCGGTTTCACGACGACGGGGGCGTCCGTCCTGTCCGACGTCGAGCGCCTGCCGATCAGCGTCAACCTCTGGCGATGCGAGACGCACTGGCTGGGCGGCCTCGGCGTGATCGCGCTCGCGGTGGCCCTGATCCCGCTTCTCGGCATCGGCGGGTTCCGGCTCATCAAGGCCGAGACCACGGGGCCGGACAAGGCGAAACTCACCTCCCTTATTGCGAACACGGCGAAAACGCTGTGGTTCATCTACCTGACGTTTACGGTGGCGCAGGCGCTCCTGCTGTGGAACGCCGGCATGGGCGCGGTGGACGCCCTCGCCCATGCGTTCTCGACGATGGGCACGGGCGGGTTCTCCACGCGCAACGCGAGCGTGGGCGCCTTTGGCCTGCCGGCGGCTGAATGGATCTGCACGGCCTTCATGCTGCTGGCTTCCGTCAATTTCACGCTCTACTACCGCGTGCTGACGGGGCGACTCGGCGAGGTGGCGCGCGATTCGGAGCTGCGCACGTTCCTCGCCCTCGTGCTCGGCGCCGTCGCCTGCGTGATAGCGGTCGAGTGCCGTGCATGGGACGGATTCGGCGCGGCGCTGCGTTCGGCTGCGTTCCAGGTGTCCTCGATCGTCTCGACGACGGGCTTCATGACGGACGACTACCTCGCCTGGTGTCCGGCGGCGCAGGTCGTGATCTTCCTGTTGTTCTTCGTGGGCGGATCGTCGGGGTCGACGGCGGGCGGCATCAAGGTCATCCGCTGGACGATCCTGGGCAAACAGCTGCGCAACGAACTGCGCCGCATCCTGCATCCGCATGAGATCTTCACGCTGAGCATCAACGGCTGTTCGGGCCGCGAGGCGTTTGTGCCCGTAGTGGCCTCGTTCGTGTTCGTCTACATGCTGCTCGTGCTCGTCACGACGTTCGCGGGGGCGCTGGCCGGGCTCGACGCCTTCACGGCCTTCACGGGGGCGCTCAGCATGGTTGGCAACGTGGGGCCGGCGTTCGGGCAGCTCGGGCCGACGTCGAACTACGGGGCCCTCGCGGCGCCGCTCAAGTGGTTCTACATGTTCGCGATGCTCGCGGGGCGCCTCGAGATCTACACGCTGCTCATCCTCGTGGGCCGCGTCTGCTTCCTCCGCCGCCGCACCTGACCGGAGCTCTCCCCGTGGATCACCATCGACGAGTACCCATTCGACCCCGCCACGGACCTCTGCATCCCCGACCTCGGCACTCCGGCCCCGCCCAGCATGTTCTTCAGGTGGTGCCTGGTCCTCACGGGGAAGTAGGAGAAGCGGCGGGAGCGCCGCTTCCCGGAGGTGAAAATCCCCGTTGATTTTCCCGCATGGTTTGGTATAATCTCCGCGCTTTTGAACCGCTCCCGGTGGAGTAGGGATTCAGGCTGTTGTTCACTATCGTAAAAGGTGGTCAATTAAATGGCAAGAACCGTACCTTCGAGGGCGGAAGACGCACGGACGGCGCGCCAGCGGGCGACGCCGCTCGCCGACGCGCTGGACGCGCAGCGGATCAACCGGCTCGCGCACTTCGACGTGCCCGCGCACAAGAGCGGGCGCGGCAACCCCGAGCTCACCGAGTACCTCGGCGAGCGGGCGATGGCGATGGACGTCAACTCCATGAAGCCGCTCGACAACCTCGGGCATCCCGTGTCGGTGATCCGCGACGCGCAGCGCCTCGCGGCCGAGGCGTTCGGCGCGGATGATGCGTTCTTCATGGTCAACGGCACCACGTCGGCCGTGCAGGCGATGATCATGGCCACCTGCACGGCGGGCGACGAGATCATCCTCCCGCGCAACGTGCACCGCAGCGCCATCAACGCGCTCGTGGTGTGCGGGGCGATTCCCGTGTACGTGAACCCCGGCACGGACAAGCGCCTCGGCATCCCGCTCGGGATGCGCGTGGAGGACGTGGCGAAGGCGATCGCGGAGCACCCCTCCGCGAAGGCCGTGCTCGTGAACAACCCCACCTACTACGGCATCTGCTCGAACCTCGTGGAGATCGTGAAGCTCGCCCACGCGGCGGGGATGCGCGTCCTCGCGGACGAGGCGCACGGCACGCATTTCTACTTCCACGAGGAGCTGCCCGTCTCCGCGATGGCGGCCGGCTGCGACATGACGGCCGCGTCCATCCACAAGACCGGCGGCTCGCTCACGCAGAGCTCGGTGCTGCTCACGCGCCGCCCCGTGAACCCCGACTACGTGCGCCAGGTGATCACGCTCACGCAGTCCACCTCCGCCTCGTACCTGCTGCTTTCCTCGCTCGACATCGCGCGCAAGAACCTCTTCTTCCGCGGGCGCGAGATGTACCAGAAGACGATGGACTTCGCCGACTACGCGCGCGAGGAGATCAACGAGCTCGGCGGCTACTACGCCTTCGGGCCGGAGATCATCGACGGCGACGCCGTGTTCGCGTTCGACCGCACGAAGCTCTCCGTCCACACCCGCGACATCGGCCTCGCCGGCATCGAGGTGTACGACCATCTCCGCGACGACTACGGCATCCAAATCGAGTTCGGCGACGTGGGCAACCTCCTCGCGATCCTCTCGGCGGGCGACCGCATGATGGACGTGGAGCGCCTCATCTCCGCCCTCGAGGAGATCAAGCGCCTGCGCGAGAAGAGCCCGATCGGCCTCTTCGACCACGAGTACATCGACCCCGTGATCGCCCTGCCGCCGCAGGAGGCGTTCTACGCGAAGAAGCGCCGCGTGCCGATGCGCGCGTCCACCGGCCTCGTCGCCGGCGAGTTCGTGATGAGCTACCCGCCCGGCATCCCGATCGTGGCCCCCGGCGAGCGGATCACGCCCGACGTGCTGGAGCACATCCTCTTCGCAAAGGAGAAGGGGTGCTTCATGACCGGTACCGAGGACATGAACCTCGAATACATCAACGTCCTTGCGTAGGAGACAGCCGATGCGCACCGAACTCTGGTACACCGACGAACACACGCGCGACGTGCGCTTCTCCATGAAGGTGGTCGAGCAGATCGCCTCCAAGAAGAGCGCCGTGCAGCAGATCGACATCTTCGACACGTCCGCCTACGGGCGCGTGCTCGTGCTCGACGGCGGCCTCATGATCACCGAGAAGGACGAGTTCATCTACCACGAGATGATCACGCACGTGCCGATGGCCGTGCACCCGCGCGTGAAGAACGTGCTCGTGATCGGCGGCGGCGACGGCGGCACCGTGCGCGAGCTCACGAAGTACCGCACGATCGAGTCCATCGACCTCGTGGAGGTGGACAAGCACGTGGTTCTCCTCGCGAAGAAGTACCTGCCGTTCACGTCCTCCAAGCTCAAGGACAAGCGCGTGAAGGTGTGGTTCGAGGAGGGGCTCCGCTACGTGCGCGGCAAGAAGGCGGAGTACGACCTCATCATCGTGGACTCCTCCGACCCCTATGGTCCCGCCGAGGGCTTCTTCACGCGCGAGTTCTACGGCACGTGCTTCAAGGCGCTCCGCGACGACGGCATCCTCATCAACCAGCACGAGTCACCGTTCTACGCGGCGCACCAGAAGTCGGTGCGCGACGCCCACCGCCACATCGTGATGGAGTTCCCCGTCTCCACGGTCTACCAGTGCCACATCCCGAGCTACCCCTCCGGGCACTGGCTCTTCGGCTTCGCCTCGAAGAAGTACCACCCGATCGGCAACCTCGACGAGGCGCGCTGGAACAAGCTCCGCATCAACACGCGCTACTACAACACGGCGCTTCACCGCGGCGCGTTCGCGCTGCCGAACTACGTGCTCGACATCCTCAAGGAGGAGGAGTCCGGCTGCTGACCGGGCCGTGTCGGCATGGACGAGTCGGCGACGATCGCGGCGGTGGCCACCGCGCCCGGGCGCGGCGGCGTGGCCGTGGTGCGCGTGAGCGGGCCGGAGGCGTTCGCCGTGGCGACTGCGCTCACGGGCCGGCGCGTGGACGCATCGCGCGCGGGGCGGTTCTTCCACGCGGTCCTCCGCCAGGGCGGCAAGGTCCTCGACGACGGCCTCGTGCTCGTGTTTGCCGCGCCTGCGAGCTACACGGGCGAGGACGTGGTGGAGTTCCAGACGCACGGCGGCGTGGTGGCGCCCCGCCGCGTGCTCGCCGCGTGCCTCGCGTGCGGCGCGCGCCTTGCGCGCCGCGGGGAGTTCACCCAGCGCGCGTTCCTGAACGGCCGCCTCGACATCTCCGCGGCGGAGGCGGTGATCGACCTCGTCGACGCCAAGACCGACCGCGCGGCCGACGACGCCGTGGCGCGCCTCGGCGGCGCGGCGGCCCGGGCAGACGCCGGACTCTATGCCGCCGCGCTCGACATCTCCAGCCGCCTTGAGCATGCGCTCGACTTCAGCGAGGACGAACTGCCGCCGGGGTACGTGGAGGAGGTAACCGCCGACATTGCCTCCCTCGGCGCACGGATTGCGTCTGAACAGACGCGCCTGCGGGAGGGGAAGATCCTGCGCGAGGGCGCGCTTGTGGTACTGGCGGGTCCGCCGAACGCGGGGAAGAGTTCGCTCCTCAACGCGCTTCTCGGCGAGAAGCGTGCGATCGTGAGCGAGGTGGCGGGCACCACGCGCGACGCGATCGAAGAGTGGCTGGACGTGGCGGGCTGGCCGGTGCGGCTCGTGGATACGGCGGGGTTGCGTCACGCCGCAGACGCCGTGGAGGCGGAGGGCGTGGACCGGGCGGAGGAGCTGATTGCGCGCGCCGACCTCGTCGTGGCGCTCGACCTGGACGTGCCGGGCGCGCTGCGCGTCCACTCCAAGTGCGATCTCGTGCGCGGCGAGGGACTGAACGTGAGCGCGGTGACGGGCGAAGGCCTGGATGCGCTGAAGGAGGCGATTGCGTCGCGGCTCGCGGCGCGCGCGGAGGCCGTTGACGAGCCGTCGGCAGATGCATCCGCTCGGCGCGGCGAGCTGCTCGGCGCCGCGCAGGTGGCGCTTGCACGTGCGGCGGGGGGGGTGCCCGACCTCGTTCTCGCGGCCAACGGTGCGCGTGCGGCGGCCGAATCGCTCGGGCGTCTTGCCGGGAAGGTCTACGCCGACGATTTGCTTGATACGCTCTTTTCTCGCTTCTGTGTTGGCAAATGACCCCGAAATATGCTAAACTTATCCCGCCATGAAACTTAAGAAATCAGATGACGGAGTCGATACGTCCGCTTCGACCGTGCCCGCATCGGGCGGTGCCGTGATTGCGGATCGTTTCAAGCTGGATGTTGACGATGGCGCGTCCAAGGGACCGGCCGGCGTGGGCAAGATGGGGGCGATGTGCGCCCTGATCGGCTCGCTGGCGTCCATCGCCGCGCTCGGCCTCATCGCTTGGCTCCTTTACCAGAACTGGGAACTGATCAAGGACTTCTGACGCGTTCCCGGCCATGAAAGACGTCATGAAGTCGGCCCGCGCACGCGCGGCCGTGCGTCTCGCGTTGGACGAGGATCTCGCCAGCGCCGTGAATGCTTTGTCCGCGCCCTGGTGCGACGCCACCTCCCTTGCGCTGGTGGACCCGGCCGCGAAGGCGACGGGCGAGATCTACGCGAAGGGGACGGGTTGCGTGGTGGCCGGCGCCACCGTGGCGCGCGCCGTGATGAAGGCCGTCGACCCGAAGATCCAGGTGCGGATCCTGAAGCCGGACGGCAGCGTGGTGAAGCCGCGTGAGCCGATCCTCGTGTTCAGGGGCCGCGCGCAGAGCATCCTCGCGGCGGAGCGCACAGCCCTCAACTTCATGCAGCGGATGTGCGCCACGGCCACGCTCACGCGCAAGTTCGTGGATGCCACGAAGCGCTGGGGCACGCTCATCCTCGACACGCGCAAGACCACGCCCGGACTGCGCGTGTTCGAGAAGTACGCCGTCACGTGCGGCGGCGGCACGAACCACCGCATGGGCATGTACGACCGCGTGCTGATGAAGGACAACCACCGCCGCCTCTGGAAGGGCGGCAACCCGGACGAGCTCGACCAGGCCGTCGCGGCGGCGCGCAAGGCGTTCCCGAAGCTGGCGGTCGAAGTGGAGGTGGAGAGCCTGCGCGAGTGCGCGAGCGCGCTCAAGGCGAAGCCCGAGTGGATCATGCTCGACAACATGTCCTGCGCGGACATGAAGGCCTGCGTGAAGATGTGCAAGGGCATTTCGAAGACCGAGGCGTCGGGCGGCATCACGCTCGACCGCGCGCGCGAGGTCGCGGCCACGGGCGTGACGGCGATTTCGCTGGGGTGCCTCACGCACAGCGCGGGATCCATTGATCTCTCGCTCGAGTGGAAGGCGGTCTGATGAAACTGGTCGTCGTCGATGTCGGCAACACGTCGACGGCCGTCGGCCTGTGGTCCGGCGGCCGCGTCACGCGCGTTTCGCACATCGATGGCGGCGGTAGCGCCGCGCTTCTCGCAGCCGAATCCCTGCTCGGCCGCCGTCCAGATGGCGGCTCCCCATGCGGGAGGGCTGCGCTTGCCTACGCGAGCGTGGTGCCGAAGGCGGATGCCGCCTGGCGCCGCTTCGCGAAACAACGCGGCCTCCCGTTCGTGCGCATCGACCATACGCTGTTCCTCGCCGCGTCGGGCCTCGCGCTCGACTACCCGAAGCCGGAGACGATCGGCGCGGACCGTCTGGCGGACGCCGCCGCGGCCGTGGACCGCTACGGCGCGCCGGTGCTCGTGTGCGACTTCGGCACGGCGTTCACGGCGGCGGCGGTGACGGAGGACCGCACGTGGCGCGGCGGCGTGATCGCGCC
>ONRL01000113.1 GCA_900320225.1 uncultured Lentisphaerota bacterium | reverse complement strand
CCGTCCACCGCCGCCGCGAGGAACGGCCAACGCGAGTAGCAGCCCGCGCCGCACGGCGCCGCCAGCGTCTCACGGTAGTCCCCCTTCACCGCCGTCACGTCCTTCTGCGTGCGCGGCGTGTCGAACCACGTGAGCGTCCCGCCGCCGAGCGGCTTCGCCCACACGAGCGTCAGCGCGCGGTCGCCGCCCTGCTCGGCCGTCATCGTCACGTCGAAGAACCGCGCGCCGCCCTTCTCCTCGCACGCCGCTTCGACCTTCACGCCCCGCGTCACGCCCGCGACCTTCTCGAACCCGCTCTCCGCGCGCACGTCGCGCAGCAGGAAACCGGGCGTGCCAATCGGCTCCGCCACCTTCACCGGCACGCCGTCGAAGAGGATCGGACCGTTCTCCGCGTCAAACGTCTCGATGACCGGCGCGCGGAACCGCGCCCGCAGGTCCGTGTCGTGCCGCGCGATGCCGTAGATCCCGAGCGAACGGATCGGCTTGGGCGGCATGAGCATGACATGGCGCGTGCGCCAGTCGCCCGGCACCGGGGCGAAATGGCTCGTCTGTCCCCAGAGATGGTCGCCATCCATGTACGAAACGTCCACGTAAAGTTCCACTGAACCCGAGCCGCTGCCCGCCTCCACTTGACCCTCCATTGAGATGCGGAGCGCCGCCGGCGCGCGCTGGTTGAGCGTCAGGAACCAGCCGGCGCCGCAGATGCGGTTCGCGTTGGTCGTGACCGTACAGACGACCTCCTCGCCGTCGCGCGCGAAACCGCCCCGGTACTGGGCGGCCTTCGCCGCCGTGAAACGCGTAACCTTGACCGCCGCCGTGCCGTCGATCGGCACCAACACCGGGAGGGGCGCAACTTGTTGTGCCCGCACAGGGAGGGTCACGATTGCCGCAACCGCCGCCACACACGACCAAATGGCCATCTCCTTCATCTCTCCGAACCTCCTTTTTCTGATTCCTGTTTCACGCGGCGGTATGATACCATATTCTCATCCATTGCGGAAGTCTGAGATTCGCGTGCACGGGCGACATTCTTGTGTCAGTATTCTTCTACCGGAACGCACCGAGGTGTGATATACTATTGCGCATGAAACTCATTCTCGCAACAGCCGCCTGCGCGCTAGCATGCTCCGCGCTGGCAGGAACCAATGACGTACCCGTCCTCGAGGAGCCCGTCGACTCCGCCCTCCAGGCCAATGCCGGAGCCGACGTTCGCATCCGCGAAGAGATCATGCACAACGTGCCGGGACTGCCCGGTGCGCCCGGAGCCATGATGCCCCGCGCCTACAAAAAGAACCTTAACCATCTGCGCGTGCGTCCGCGCGTGTGGGGCCAGCTCGACTACGAGGAGTTCACCCTCTACGGTCGCCTCGTGAACGAGTTCCGCGAGCACTTCATCGAAAACGGCGTGAAGCGCAAGCGCCGCGCGTACAACTTTCCCGACGAAGTGGCACTCGACAGCCTCTGGATTCAGGGCATGGGGCTCTTCGACGGATTCTTCGACTTCCGCATCGGACGGCAGGACCTCTTCGAACGCGGACACTCCGTGTTCGGCCTCGACCGCATGATCTTCGACGGCGCGCCGTACGTCGGTTCGCGCAGCTGCTACGCGGACATGATCAAGCTCACCTTCCACACCACCGACACGTCGAAGCTCGACGCCTTCGCCATCTACGACAACGGGCGCAACATCTACCGCTACGGCAACCGCAATTCCCGCGGCCGCCCGATGAACGCCATCCACCCCGGCGACTCGCCGGAGATGGACGAGTGGGGCGGCGGACTCGTCTGGCACGATTCCTTCCTCGAAAAGCGCATCCCCTACAAGCTCTACGTGATCCACAAGCACAACGAGGACTATACCGCCTTCAACGGCCGCCACGTGCGCGACAAGCAGCTCACCACCTTCGGCGTACTGCTCAAGCCAGAGCTCACGGAGAACGTCTCTTTCGAGTTTGAGGGCGCGCACCAGTTCGGCACGGCCGACAGCGGCCGAAAGCAGGCAGGCGGCACGATGGGCTACACGGCCGTCGACTTCCACAAGGACCGCGCGTCCGCCGGCTACAAGCCCTACTCGCGCCTCAGCGCCTACTACCTCTCCGGCGACAAGCACCGCACCGACGCCGATGACAACGACACGGCCTGGGACCCGCTCTGGGGCCGCTGGCCGCAGGATTCCGAGATGTTCCAGTACGGCACGCTCTACGGCCTCGGCTACTGGAGCAACATGCTCTACACGAAGATGGAGCTCGGCCTTGACATCGGGCCGCACCACCGCGTGCTGGCGTACTCGGGTCCGATCTTCGCCGCCGTGCAGGATCACCTCGGCCATGCGGACGGATCCGGCGACAGCATGTTCAAGGGAGTCCTCTCCGTGCTGCGCTACGACTTCCCGCTCATGCTCGCCCCGAAGAACGCGCACGGCACCGACCGGTTCGAGGTCTTCGGCCACATCATGGCGGAAGTGTTCAACCCGGGCGACTACTACGACACCTCGCGCCCGGCGTACTTCATCCGCTGGGAAATCACCCTCAAGTTCTAATACTGCGAAAGTGTCAAAACAGGTCAGACCTGTTTTGACACTTTTGCTTTGTCAGAGGCCGCCCATGATGAGCGAGCCGAAGGTGGAAACAGGCGTCGTGTCGCGGTAGTTGTCCACGATCTGCCGGACGTCCTTGATGAGGGCGTTCACCTCGTTGTACAGCTCTTGGTCCGTCATGAGCTTTCCGAGCGTGCCGGAGCCTTTCGCAAGGCGTTTCGACACGCCGTTGAGGTTCTCCAGCAGCTGGGAGGCGTCCTCGCCCAGCTTTTTGTCGTACACGAGCCGTCCCGCGAGGCCCTGCCCGCCCTTGAGATCGTCCGTCACCTTGCGGATGTTCGCGAGCGACGCCTTGAGATCCGCGTAGACGACCTCGTTCGTGGAGAGCAGCTGTCCGACCGTGCCCTCGCCGCGTTCCACGCGGGCGGCTATCGTGTCGATGTTCCGGGCGGCGGACTTCACCGTGTCCAGCGCCTCCCGCGCCGAGGCGAGTGCGGAGCGAATGTCGGCGTGGACGGAGTCGTTCGTGGAGAGAAGCTTGCCGATCGTGCCCTCGCCGCGTTCCACGCGCATGGAGATGGCGGCGATGTTCGTCGCCGCCACCTTCGCGGAGGAAAGCGTGCCGCTCAAGTCGGCGTAGAGCGTCTCGTTCGTGGAGAGGAGCTTACCCACCGTGCCCTCGCCGCGCTCCACGCGCGCCACGATGGCGTTGAGATTGGCGGCGGTGGCCTCGAAGTTCGTCACGATGCTCCGCACGTTGCCGTCCGAGGTGAGGTCGTTCAGGTTGCGCGCGATGGCGCCAAGGTCGCGCATCCAATCGACGGGCGGCTCGCCGTGGAAGACCGTCGTCGCAAGCGCAAGCGGCTCGCCCGTTCCCTCCTCCAGCAGCAGGTAGTTGCCGCCCAGGAGCGAGAGCGCCGCCACGGACACGCGATAGGATTTGCGCAGCACGACGTCATCGTCCACCGACGCCTGCACGAGGATATTGGACGCGCCGAGCGTGATCTTGTCGACGGAGCCCACCTTCATGCCGCGGTAGATCACGTTGTCGCGCTCCTTCAGCCCGCCCACGTCCTTGAACGCAATCGTCGCCGTCGCGCGCTTACGGCCGAACATCACGTCCACGCCCGAAATGACGATCGTGAAATATCCCAGCAGCGCGATCACCGCCACCATGAAGATGCCCACGACGACTTCCGAGAAGACATCACCGTTTTTCCTGCTCATTTTTCGACTCTCCGTCTTGTTTGCCGATCAAAGGGGGTTATCGTTCCACACGGATGCGCCGCGCCGCCGTGCGGGCGCGCACCGCGGGATCGTACATCGCCTCAACCGAGACGCCCGGGGCGATGAAATCGCCCGCGCTCACCACGCGCACCGCGTAGTAGGCGCGCGCCACCTTGCCCTTCTCGCCCGAATCGCAGAAGCGCTTCGAGAAGAAGAGCATCCGGTCGTCGCGCATTTCGCGGCGCATCTCCCAGGCGAGCATCTTGTCGCCGTCGATCCAGGGATGCGTCGCCGCACCCACCGGCGTGGTGGACGGCTCAAAGCAGGCCGGCAGGAGATCCTCCACCACGAGGTCGGAGTAGACGCGGTTCCGTTGGTCGCCGATCACAAGCTCCACGATCACGAGATCGCCACGCGAGAGGTTGTCCAGGTTGGCCGCCGAGCCGTCCGAGAGGAAATAGCGGCGCGAAATCTGGATGCCGTCGGCATAGGCCGGCGCGGCGGCATCCGGCAGGGCGAGGCAGGTGGCCGTGACGTATGCGGGGCCCTTCCCGGCGTTCGTCAGCACCACGTCGCCGCCGCCGCAGAGGGTATGAACCTTCTTCACCGGGAGCGTCGTCTCGCGGCCGTCGGCCACGCATTTCACGTCCGGATCGCCCTTCGCCGCGCGCGAACGGTACCACGTGCCGAGCGCGAGGAGGGCGTGCGCGTTCTCGGCCGTGGTGCCCCAATGCGCATTCGCCTTGCCGCGGTGGTTGTTGAGATAGACGACCAGGCCCGGCAGGCGCGCGTCCTGCGGATCAAGGTCCATCAGCGCGAGGATTGCAAAGGCCGCGGTCTTCACGTCCTCCACCGGCAGGGAGGAGGTGAGCTCCATGGCGCGGGCGCGGTCGCCGCCGCGCACGAACGCGCGGGCCAGGCGGGCGCGGTCGAGCGTGGACAGCTGCGCACGGCGGTCGAACCAGTGCAGCTGACGGTCGGCGTCTGGCGCGCCGGCGAGCGCGAGGCAGTGGCAGGCGTAGACGCTCGTCGCCGCGTTCGTGGACATCGCCCACGTGCGCAGAAAACCCTTCACGCGCCCGAGCGGCTGGGCGGGGACCTTGAATCCGGCCGCCTCGGCCTCCACGAGGAAGTGCGCGGCCCAGAGCGACACGTCCCTGTCCCAGGGCGGATAGGAACTGTCCGGCCACATCGTGAAGTCGTTCGAACGGACCATCGAGAGGACGCGGCGGATGCCCGCGTCGACGGCCTTCCGAGAATCGGCGGCGGCGGTCGTCTCCTCGACGGGCAACACGTTCAACACGCCGCCGGCGGCGATGAGCGGGAAGACGCGCGAGACCGTCTGTTCGAGGCAGCCGTACGGATAGGAGGAGAGATGTTCGAGCGCGGCGGCGAGCTCGCCGAGTCCGCTGGACGCGACCGTGAACGTGCGGCGCGCAGCCTCGGGCAACACGGCAGCCGTGTTATGGAAGGTATGCGACTCACCCGCCGCAAGGCACACGGTCTCCGCCGTCTTCTCCCATGCGGCGGCCGGCCGTACCGGCAGGTCTATCGTGACGGTGTGTTTCTCGCCCAGGCCCTGCGCCGTGAAAACGAGGTGGCCCTCGCCCGGAACGGAACGGGCGACGACCGGAACGACCACCGTCTTGGACGCGCCGTCGGCGAGTTGCTCGGAGCCCGCTGCCTTCGTGCCCGGCGCGCAGGCCGCAGCGCCGTCCACGCGCAGTTCGTACGTGGCGGTCCCGTCCTTCCCGCTGCGGTTGGAGAGCGTAATCGTGGCGTTGAACGTGTCGCCCGGCGCGACGAAGCGCGGCGCGTCCGCCTGCATCACGAGGTTGGGCGTGACCTTCGCCTGCACGGCGCCGGCGCCGGTGGCGCGCGCGTTGTAGGCGACGGCCGTCACGCGCACCTCGCCGACGAACTCGGGCAGGCGGAACGGCACGTCTGCGCAGCCATCCTTGAGCGGCACGTTCATCTTCCAGCGGCTGAGCGGCTTGAACCGACGGCTCGGCACGGGGCTGATGCGGTTGAACAGGTCGTCGTCCGCGCCGCCGCCCGTCTTCACGCCGGACCGCCTGAGGCGGTCGTCGACGATGGGCAGCAGGTAGTTGTAGAGGTCGTAGAGCGGATGGAAGGCGTCGCGCGTCTCGCCGAACCAGCCGACGGGGTCGGGCACCTTCTCGTCCGTGAGGATGTGGATGCCCTCGTCCACCACCGTCACGGCGGCGTAGGCGCCGCGCACGCCGTCGAGGCCGCGCGCGGAGACGTGCGCCACGAGGTCGCTGCCGCCCGTGTCGCCGCACGCGACGTCCGCCGTCACGCGCACGTCGAGCGCGCTGTCGCGCGTGGCGACCTTGATCGGCACCACGCCCCAGGCGCGGTTCGCGGCGTGACGCTGCCCGACGGTGGCGGCCTGCACCACGCTCAGCGCCACGTCCACGCCCGGCGCCATGTCCGCCGTGACCGGCTCAAGCGTGATTTCGGCCGTCGCGTTCGTGAGCGCGACGACGCGCGAATAGACCACCTCGCGGTTCATCACCTCGAGCCAGGCATAACCCTTGAACGGGGCTTTCACGGCGATGCGCGGCACGTCGCCTGGATGGTAGAGCGGCTTGTCCGCGACGAGCGTCACGTGCGACGGCGTGGCGAGCGAGGTGCGCACGGACGCGTCGTCGTTCGCGCCGCCCACCCAGTAGGACGCGCCGAACGAGGCGTCGGTGACGGGATCGCGCAACGTCACGGCGAAGTCGCCGCACGACGCGCGCGGCACCTCGAGCGTGGCGACGCCCTCCGCCGTCACGCCCACCTCCACGGGCGCGCCCAGCGGATAGCGGACCTTGTCGCACATCCATTCGAAGAAGCCGTTGTCGTTGCGCTTGAGCCCGTAGACGTGCTCGATGCGTTCAAAGCGCGCCTCAAGCTTCCGAGCGCCGGCATGCGGCGTGCCGTCAGGATTGACGAGCGCCACGCGACAAGCCTGCGGACGCGCGTCCGCGCGCAGGACGTCCGGCAACATCACGCCGACGTAGTAGGGGTAGACGTGGAGCGTGCAGGTGGCGCGCCCTGCGGCGGGACGCCCGCCCGACTCGAACACCGACCCCTGCGCGGTCATCTTCACCGCCGCACGGGGGCGGCTCCGCGGGGGCAGCGCGGCCACGAATTCGGCCCGTCCCTCGGCGTCGAGCGTACGCCTGTTCAGCGTCTCGAAATTCGGCTGGAGGCTGCGGTTCTCGTCGCCGAAACGGTACTTCTCCCAACCGCGCGGAGCGAACGGCTCGTCCGCGAACATCACGGCCCCCTCGACGGGCAACCCCTTGGCGGGCCCTCCGAAGAGGTGCTCGGCCACGACCGAGAACGTCGCGTTCGTGGCGGAGATGACGGACGACGTCTCCACCTTCACGCGAATCTGCGGGGGCACGAATTCCTCGATCTTGATGTTCCGCGACCCGATCTCGCCTCCCGGGCTCCCGGGAGTGACGACCTCGACGGCCCACACGCCGCTCATCTGGTCGTCCGGCACGGAGAAGGATTCCCACGCCACGGCGCCGAACTTGTCCGCGAGCTGCGTGTGCCGCGCGAACACCTTTCCATCCGGATCAACGAGCTTCACCGTCACGGGAAACGGCCGCGGCGCGTTGCCGTCCGCACCGCGGAGAAGCGCATGCACGAGGATTTTCTCGTTGTGGCGGTAGATGCCGCGGTCGGTCCACACGTACGCCTCGCAAGCGCCTTGCGCCACGTACGAACGGCGCGCGCCCTTCGCGACCGTCTCGTCGAGGGGCTTTGCGAGCGCGAGGAACGACGTGTCGCCGCCGTTCTTCCGCGTGGCGACCACCGCGAACGTGTCGGCGTCCTTCTCCACGTCGCAGGCGCACCAGCCGTCGGCGTCCGTGATGCCCTCGCCCACGAGAACGTTGTTGGCGCCGTAGACCGACACGAGCAGTCCGGCGATCGGCGTACCCCGCGTAAGCGACGTCGCCCACACGTACACGCATCCCTCCACCTCGCGCACGGAGAGGCCGATGTCCGTCAGGCACACGAGGCGGTAGACCGCGTCGGAGGGCGAATCGTCGGAACCGTTGCACGCCGAAACGAGATACACGCCGTTCGCGGAGACGCCGTCCTCGTCGCGGATGTCCAAAGGCGTGGTGATCTTCTCGTTCAGCCGTTTGGGCAGGCGGAACTTCTTGACCACGGCCTTGCCGGCGATGTCCCGCGTCTCCTCCGAGTCCCCTCCGCCGCCGTAGTAACGGCGGTAACGGTCCTCTTCGCGCGCGAGCAACTGCACGATGTTCGCGCTCGGCACGGGACGGATCGCGCACGCGAGGTTCGTCACGTTCACGGTTTCGATGGCGATTGCACGTCGGCCGGCCGGCGGCAGATAGCGGCCGCGGGCGGCGAACGCGACGGAAGGCGGCCGGTCGCCCGTGGTGAACGTGCGGCGGAACACCTGCTTCGTCACCCGTCCGTCCGCCAGCGGCAACCCCGCCTTGGCGGTCACGCGGTATGTCGTGCGCGGCTGGAAATCCGCCTTCAAAATCACGGTCTGGCTCCACCCATAGTAGTCGATTGTCATGGGGCCCGGATTCGGGACGATCTCAATGTACTCCATGAAAGCCGTCAAATCCGGCGTGTCCGACACCTTCACCTCAATGCTGCGCAACCCGTTCATGTTGATGCCGCCAACTTCCGGTTCCTGCGGTTGCTTGGGCTTCTTCTCCACTGGCACCGACTTCGCCTCGGCGGGTTTCGCGGCAACCGCAACCGTACCAGTCGGGAGGGCCGCACTTGTCACGATCGCCACGACTTGCGTCGCCACGGCCCCTGTCGGTTGCGGAGCGGGTTCAGTTTTCGACCCGTCACAACCAAGAAACGACATAATAGCAGAAGAACACGCCAGAAGCGTGAATATTGTTGTTTTTGGATTATTCATTGATTAGAACTTTCAAAAGAAATAAACTGACGACAAGTTAGGTTGGCATTATACTCGCCTCTGACGAGAATGCAAGCAGGAAATGAAAAAATGTTCAGTTACTTGAAGCCGCTTTCGTGTTGCACAACGGGCGGGAATATGCGATAATGTGCGGCATGAAACGAACGCTCGTTTTTTTGACGGTGACCGTGGCCGGCTTGCTCGGCGCGGTCGAAACCAAGGCGCCGCCGCAGCAAGCTCGGCCCAAGCAAGTCGCGAAGCCCTCGCGCGCCCAACAGGCGCAGCCAGCCCGGACGGGTGGGCGCATGACGATCGACCCCGTTGCCGTGGCCGAACTCCTCCCGCTCGCGCTGGAGGCCGCCCAAATCTTCGACCGGGCCACGGCCCGTGAGGCGAAGCACGCCGCAGAACTACGGAAGCGCGGCATCGCCGAAGTGCCGCCCGCGCGCAGCGCGCGATACACCGTGAACACCGCCGGACTCGGCAAGCTCGTGTTCGACGACCGCGGCGAGATCTACATCGACCGGCGTTTCGTGACGGACGAGGAGATGAAGACCGTCCGCGCCATCGAGCGGTGGATCGCCAAGTGGTTCCCCGACAAGACGAAGAAGCGGAAGATCCCCCGCGCCAAGGCCGGCGGCGCGGGACTGCCCGTATTCTGCGGGTTCGAGTCAGATCGCTACCAGCAACACGACGCGCTCATCGCGCGCCTCACGGCCGCGTTCAACGCGGACAAGGCCGGCTGGTGCGGCGGAACGCCCGCACAGGCGGCGAAGATCCCAAATCTCACGCCCGCACAGGTCAAGGCGCACATGATCGAAGAATCCGGCGGCAACGGGCCGCTCTCAAAGGCGGCGTGGGCCGCTGACCCGTTGCAGGTCAACGTGCCCGGCGACTGGGGCGAGGAGAAGGAACTCGTGGGCCTCGTGCGCCCCAAGAAAAGAAACGAAGGAACGGCCGAGGCAAACGTGCGCGCGGCGATCAAGTACCTCGCGCGCAAGGGCTTCGGCGTTTCGGGACGCCCCGCCGCCGCGCGCCCCGACGGCACGTTCGACGGCTGGCGCGAGGCGTGCCGGCGCTACAACGGGCGGCGCGACCGCACGGACACCGACCGCTACTACAGCGACGAGTACGCGGACAAAATCCTGCGCCGCGCCGCGAACCCCGACCTCTTCGTGCCCATCGAGATCAAGCTGGCGGCGCCCAAGGCACCGCAAAATCCACCGGCAGCGGCGCCTCAAAAACCATCAGATCCCGCGTAATCGGGTGTTTGAGCGCAAGGCGCCAGGCGTGGAGCAGCTGGCGCGCGGGCGGCGGGTCGAGCTGGCGGTCGAGGCGCGGGCGGCCGTAGGTGGCGTCGCCCACGACAGGCGTGCCGAGGGATGCGAGGTGCACGCGGATCTGGTGCGTGCGGCCGGTCTCGATCACGCACTCCACGCGGCTCACCGCGCGCGCCGACCCCACGACGCGGTAGTTCGTCACCGCGACTTTCCCATTGCGGTCCACGATCGCCATCTTCTTGCGGTCGAACGGGCTGCGCCCGATCAGGTTCTCGATCCGCCCCTCGGCTTCGTGATGTTCGCGTGCGAGGAGAATTCCTTCGACAGCACGTCCATCGCGCGCTGCGTCTTCGCCACCACCATCACGCCGCTCGTGTCCTGGTCGAGACGGTGCACGATGCCCGGACGCGACACGCCGCCGATGCCGCCGAGTTCCGGGCAGTGGGCGAGGAGCGCGTTCACGAGCGTGCCGGTGAGGTGTCCCGGCGCGGGATGCACCACGAGCCCCGGAGGTTTGTCGAGCGCGAGGATGTTTTCATCCTCGTACAGGACGTCGAGCGGAATCTCCTCGGGCTCCGGCACGGCGGGGACGGGCGGCGGAATGAACACGTCGAGGGCATCTGACTCGTCCACCTTCGCGCCGGCCTTGGTCACGACCTCGCCGTTGACCTTCACGAAGCCGGCCTCGATGAGCCCCTTGATGCGCGACCGCGAGAAGTCGTGGTGGCGCGCCATCAGCACGATGTCGAGGCGCTCGCTCATTTCCCGCTGAGGGCGCGGCGGATGATCGTCTCGGTGTCGGACACGGCGGGGTCGTCCGCCAGCACCTTCTGCACCTGCTTGCGCGCGGTGTCCTCGTTGAACCCGAGCGCGGTGAGCGCGAGGAGCGCGTCGCGCACCACGCCCGCCTTCGCGTCGTCGGCCGACGCGGCGGTCGCGTTCGCCACCGCCTCGATCGGATTCACCTTGTCCTTCAGGTCGATCACGATGCGCTCGGCCGTCTTCTTGCCGATGCCCTTCACGGAGGCAAGGCGCTTCGCGTTCCCCTCGGCGATGGCGAGCTGCAGGTCGCCGATCGTGAGGCCCGAGAGCACGGCGAGCGCGATTTTCGGCCCAACGCCCGAGACTGTCGTGACGAGCTCGAACATCTCGCGCTCGCGCTCGGTGGCGAAGCCGTAGAGCGTCTGGGCGTCCTCGCGCACGCAGTGGTAGGTGTGGAGCTTCACGGCCTCGCCCGCCGCCGGCAGGCGGTCGAACGTGGAGAGCGGGATGAACGCCTCGTAGCCCACGCCCCCGACGTCCACGATCACGCGGGACGGAGATTTCTCGGCCAAAGTTCCCTTGACGTATGCGATCATGCGAGTGGCTCCCTGTAGCGGTACGCCTCGATGGCGGACGCCTTTTTCGTTGACGGGTCAAAGGTAATCACGGCGCCCTCGAGCGTGGCAGGGCCCTCGGCCACGGAGAAGCGGGCGGGTATGCCCGTGAGGAACTTCTGCCGCACGGGGCCGAAGTCGCGTCCGATGGAGGAGAACCACGGTCCCGTCATGCCGAGGTCGGTCTGGAACGCCGTACCACCGGGCAACACGACGGCGTCGGAGGTCTGCACGTGCGTGTGCGTGCCCACGACCGCCGTCACGCGTCCGTCGAGGTAGTGCGCGAGCGTGATTTTCTCGCTCGTCGCCTCGGCGTGGAAGTCCACGAACACGGGCACGTCCTTCGGTATCTCGTTGAGCGTGGCGTCGGCCGTGCGGAACGGACAGTCCATCGGGTTCATGAACACGCGGCCGAGGAGGTTCAGGACGGCGAAGCGGCAGATGGGCGTCGTGACGAGCGTCCACCCCTTCCCGGGCGCGCCGGGCGGGTAGTTGGCGGGGCGCACGGTATTCGCGAGCTGGCCGATGGTGGGCGCGAACTCCTTCTGTCCCCACGTGTGGTCGCCGAGCGTGATCGCGTCCGCGCCCGCCGCGAAGATCTCGTTCGCGAGCGCCACGGTGATCCCGCTGCCGGCGGCGGCGTTCTCGGCGTTGACGATCACGGCGGCCACGCCGAGCTCGCGCTTGATGCGGGGAAGCTGTTCCTTCAGGATCCGGCGGCCGGGGCTTCCCACCACGTCGCCGATCATGAGCACCTTCATGTTCTACTCCTCTTCATTGCGGCGCATATCCTACCATACGCGCCCCGTGCCGTCAATCCCCGGTTGACGGAGGAGGGAGAAGGTGGTAGAATAATGCCGCCGGTGGAAAACATGCGTTCAACCACGCGGCGCGTCAAAAAAAAAAACAAGGAGACAACATGAAGAAACTGATGTTCATCGCCGCTGTCGCGGCTCTTGGAATCGGCATGACCGGCTGCGTGGGCGCGGGCGGTCCCTGCACGACTTCGGCCCTCGGCATTGGCGGCATCATCGACGAGAACCGCGCCCCGGCGTCGTTCAACATCGACAACAGCGTGAAGCCCGCCAAGTGCGGCCGCGCCACGAGCAAGGGCGTCGTGCTCTACACGAGCGGCGACAGCTCGATCAAGGCCGCGATGGACAACGGCGGCATCACCAAGGTGCACCACATCGACTACGAGGTGTTCAACATCCTCAACCTGTTCAGCAAGGCCACGACGATCGTCTACGGAGAGTAAGCGGTCAGCGTGCAGGATGCATGCACGGAAAAGGGCGGCCGCGAGGCCGCCCTTTTCTTTTGCATCGCAACGGGCGAGACGCCCGTTGTCCCAGTGCGCCGGTCAGTGGCGGAAACTGCGCTGGCCGGTGAAGACCATCGCGACGCCCGCGTCGTTGCAGCAGTCGATCACGTCCCAGTCGCGGATCGCGCCGCCCGGCTGGACGATCGAGGTGATGCCCTCGCGGATGCCCACTTCCGCGCCGTCGCGGAACGGGAAGAACGCGTCGCTCACCATCGCGCAGCCCGGCAGGCCGCCCTTCTCGGCGCGCGTCTGCTCCATGATCTCCGCCTGCTTCTTCGCGCCGTCCTCCTCGCCGAAGACGAGGCGCAGGTCGTTGTAGGGCTTCTGGTACTTCTCCCAGCTGATCCAGTCCGCGTGCTTGGTATACGCCTTGTCGCGCGCAATCTCCGCGACGCCCACGCGGTCCTGCTCGCCCGTGCCGATGCCGACCGTTGCGCCGTCCTTCACGTAGAGGACGCTGTTGGACGTGACGCCGGCCTCGACGAGCCAGCCGAACACGAGGTCTTCGTACTCCTTCGCGGTGGGTAGGCGCTTGATCTTGTGCTCCTCGAAGGAAACGGCGCCCGTCGCCTTGTCCGTGATCTTGCGGTTACAGTACGCGGGCATGAAGTCCTCGGGCTTGCGGGCCTTGCACACGAAGCTCATCTGCGCCACGATGCCGCCGTCCACGAGGCTCTTGAAGTCCACAACCGTCTTCGCGACGAAATCGGTGAGGCGGTCCATGTTGCGGATGCGGAACACGCGCAGGTTCTTCTTCGTGGCGAAGAGGTCCATCACGCCGGGCGCGAACTCGGGCGCCACCACGACCTCGGCGTAGTTCTCGACGATGAGCTTCGCCGTCTCCATGTCGCATGTGCGGTTGAGGGCGATCGCGCCGCCGAACGCGGCGAGGCGGTCGGCCTTGTTCGCGCGGAAGTACGCCTCGGCGAGCGTGTCCGCCTGCGCCACGCCGCACGGGTTGTTGTGCTTCACGATCACGGCGCACGGCTTCGCGGTGAGGTAGCGGAGGATGTTGAGCGCGTTGTCGGTGTCCGTCACGTTCGTCTTGCCGGGGTGCTTGCCGCTCTGGAGGAGCTCGGGGACGGACGCAAGGTAGCGTCCGGGCTGGATCGTCTCGACGTCGCCGAGCAGGATGTTGCCGTTCACGAGCTTGTAGAGCGCGGCCTCCTGGCCGGGGTTCTCGCCGTAGCGGAGGCCCTTCTCCTCGCCGCCGATGTTCCACGTTACCTTCTCGTAGCTGAGCGTCTCGCGCTTGTCGCCGTCGATGAACGAAATCTCCATCTTCGGCGCGAAGTGGTCGGCTTCGATGGTCTTGTACGCTTCCTTGAGGTCTTTCATGTTTGCTCTTTCCGTTTTTGCTGAAACTGCCTTATTCGCCGGAGAAGACGCGGATGGCCTTCTTGACGTCCTCCTTCATGGCCTCGTACGCGGCGTATTCGACGTCGTGGAGGTATTTCGTGCGGCCGGAGGCGATGCACTGCGCGGCCGCCTCGTAGCCGGCCTTGGACATGTAGGAGTAGTAGTTGATCTTGCGGATGCCCGCGGCGATCGCCTGGCGGAAGCCGTCGGGGCTCACGCCGCTGCCGCCGTGCATCACGAGCGGGAGGCCGGTCGCGGCCGCGCAGTCGCGCACCACGCCGAAGTCGAGCTTCGGCTGGCTCTTGTAGAAGCCGTGCGCCGTACCGAACGCGATGGCGAGCGCGTCGACGCCCGTCTCCGCGCAGAACGCCTTCGCCTCGGCGGGGACGGTGTAGAAGTCCTCCGGCCGCGCCGGCGCCGCGCCGTCCGCAGTCCCCCCCGCCTCGGGGGTCGCGAGGCGGCCGAGCTCGGCCTCCACGTCCGCGCCCATCGCGTGCGCGGCCTCGGTGATCTGCCGCGTGAGGGCGAGGTTCTCCGCGTAGGGAAGCGCGGAGGCGTCGATCATGATGCCGGTGAAGCCGAGGCGCAGCGCGCGGTAGCACATCTCGGCGGTCACGCCGTGGTCGAGGTGCACGCACACCGGCACCTTCGCCGCGCGCGCCGCCGCGAGCATCGCGGGGCCGACAAGCGAGATGTCGTTGAACACGTTATGAACCTCGGCGTGCGCGATGATCACGGGGCGGTTCAGCTCCTCCGCCGCGCCGATCACGGCGCGGATCGAGTCGAACCCCGTGCCGTTGAACATGCCGACGGCCGTCTTGTCCGCCTCGGCGATCTTCAGGATATCTTTCAGTCCTACCAGCATGATCAGACCTCCACTTCCGCGTTAGCGACCATGTTCGCGTATTCTTCCTTCTTGACCATTTTCGTCTCCTTCTGGTGTGACGGCGCGACTTCGCGCCTGACGGTCAAAGAGTATAGCACATTCCCGCCCGCGCGGCTAGGGCGCACCCGCAATTCACGCCGACGGGTGCCGCAGGCGCTCGTACATCTTCTCGTAGCGCGGCATCGGCTCGAGGATGCCGCCGGACTTCGCCCAGTAGTCGGCGTCGCACTCGAACACGCCCCGCTCGGTGCGCGTCCAGTGCGCGTCCGGGTAGGCGAGGTCGCGGCGCATCGTCTCCCAGTTGCGGAAGTTCTGGTGTCCGTTCGTCTCCACGAGGCCGAGGTCGCCGATGCCGGGGAACGCCGGGAGGCGCGCGGCCACGGCCTTGTTCCACTCCACCATCGCGGGGCACACGGTGAGGTCGGCGCAGAAGCACGGCACGCCCTTCTCGAACGCGGCCTGCGCGATCTTCATGCTCATGGACATCGTCTTCGCGATCGGCTTGAGCGCCATCGCGCGGTAGCCCATCTCGATGCGTTCGAGCGCGTCCTTCACGGTGTGCGCGCTTTCGTCCGCCGCAAGGCGCAGCGGAATGTCGTGCACGTCGATGTCCGCGTACTCGTCGAACGGCTCCTCGATGATCGCCACCTGCTCGTAGGCGCCGATCTTCTTGAGATGGTCGATGAACCGCAGGAGCGTCTCCTTCTTTTCGTAACGGCCGTTCGCGTCGAAGTAGTAGGGCAGCTTGCCGGACTTCGTGTAGGGCGTGCGGCAGTCCTTCAGCACGGCGTGGATCTCGCTCACTCGCGCTATGTCCTTCGCGAGCATCTCCTCCTGCGTGCCGGGCTGGCCGATCTTGATCTTCATGAAGAACGACCCCGCGTCGACGGCCTCCTTGATCTCGGAGACCGGCACCTTGTAGGAGAAGAGCGGGATGGAGGCGCACTTCGCGTGGTGGCAGGAGAGCGCGGGACGGCACGACGCCGGAATGAGGTCGTCGAAGTTCGCGAGGCCGTTCTCGCGCGCGTACAGCACCCACGCCGCCGCGTCCACGGACACGAGCGCGTTGAGCGCGAACGTAGCGCGCAGCGCGGGGTTGTTCGTCACCTTCTTGCCGTATTCCAGCACCTGCGGCCAGAGCGCGTCGCACAGTTCGAGCGGATTCCTGAACGTCATCCCCTCCGCGAGCTTGAGCGCGTACTGCGTCATTGCGAACATGAACGCGTTGCCGCCCGCCTCGGAGGTGGACGCGAACACCTTCGCGTCGCTCCAGAGGCAGCTCTGCGTGCCGAGGCCGATGCCGTGCTTGCCCGACGTTGAACCAAGGTATGCCGAGACGATCCACTCCTCCGTGAGGTAGCCGCCCTTGAAGCCGAACGGACGCACCATCGGCTCGCGCTCGAACCCGCACCCGGTGCGCGCGATCGTGATCGG
>ONRL01000008.1 GCA_900320225.1 uncultured Lentisphaerota bacterium | reverse complement strand
TACCTCACGAAGAAGGTCGGGCGCATCACCTACACCTACGACGGCGTGGAGAAGACGGTGACGGTTGAGGAGAACGCGACGTTCACCGTGCCACCCTCGGCCACGATCGTCGATGCTCCGCCCGTCTGGGAGTGGCACGACGGGCAGATACTCGCGTGGCAGCCGCTTGTCGCGGAGGTGACGCCGGCGAAGGGGCTTGTGACGCGCGTCGCCGCCGAGCCGCCGGCGCCGATCCTCGTGGGCGGTGCCTGGAACGTGTCGTTCCCGGAGGGATGGGACGCCCCGGCGTCCGTCACGTTCCCGCGCCTCGTCTCGTGGCCGGAACGTCCCGAGGACGGCATCAAGTACTTCTCCGGCACGGCGACCTACACGAAGCGCGTGTCCGCGCCGCCGTTGCCGGCCGGGGCGCGTCTCGTGCTCGACCTCGGCAACGTGAAGAACTTCGCCGAGGTGACGGTGAACGGCAAGACGTATCCCGTCCTCTGGAAGCCGCCGTTCCGCGTGGACATCACGGACGCACTGGGAGGGTCGCGCTCCTGCGCGACCGGTGGCACCCTCGACCTCTCCATCCGCGTGACGAACCTCTGGCCGAACCGCCTCATCGGCGACGACCGCCTCTACGCGGACGACTGCGAGTGGAAGGGCGTGGTGCGCAAGGGCGTGAAGGAGATCGGCATCAAGGATCTGCCGCAGTGGGTGAAAGACGGCCTGCCGTCCCCGACGGGCCGCCACACGTTCACCACGTGGAAACACTGGGACAAGCGCGACGAGCTGCTGCCATCCGGCCTGCTCGGCCCCGTGCTGCTGCGTACCGGCGTGATCGCCCGCTGATGCTTCAATTTGTTTTTAGCCACAAAGAGCCACAAAGAGACAGAAAACAGTTTTAATAGTACTATCATCAAATCATTTTACACTTTGTGAACTTTGTGTGCATTGTTGTAAAAAAGCAACAATTAAGAAACGAAAGAATTTAAGGAGAATACAAGATGAAGCGTTTTGAAGGAAAAGTCGTGCTGGTGACCGGCGGAAACCGGAACACGGGCATCGAAATCGTGGACCTGTTCGTGCGCGAGGGCGCGCAGGTGTTCATGTGCGGGTCCACGCCTGCGTCCACGGCGAAGGGCGAGCAGATCCTGCGCGCGCGGAACATCGGCGATTTCACGGCCGTGCCGTGCGACGTTTCGGACGCCGCGCAGGTGAAGCATCTCTTCGACGTGATCGAGGAGAAGGCGGGGCGGCTCGACATCCTCGTGAACAACGCCGCGAATCAGGGGCTCGGACACGGCTCTCCGCTGGAGATGACAACCGCGCAGATGCTCGATGTCCTGAAGGTGAACTTGCTCGGCGGTTTCCAGGTGACGCAGGCGGCGTGCAACCGGTTCTTCCTGAAGCAGGAGCCGAATCCGGCCACGCGCCAGAAGGGCGTGGTGGTGTTTCTCGGCTCGAACACCTCGATGCGCGCGATCCGCAACCGCACGGCGTACGTGACCTCGAAAGGCGGCATCGACGCGCTGGTGCGCTCGCTCGCCCTCGACCTCGGTCCGCTCGGCATCCGCGTGAACGAGGTCGCGCCCGGCTACATCTACACGGAACGCTGGGACGTGCTCGACGAGAAGATCAAGGCGCGCCGCCGCCTGAACTGTCCGCTTCGCCACGAGGCGACGGGCGGCGACATCGCGGAGGCCGTCGCGTACCTCGCGTCGGACGCCGCGCGCAACGTCGGCGGCGAGCGTCTCGTGGTGGACGCCGGCTGCAGCGCCCAGCACATGCCGGAAGATGTGGATTTTTGATTGGTGCTTAGTGCTTAGTAGATAGTGCTTAGTGCTTAGAGGTAGAGGAGGTAAGGAGATGGGTAAGTCGTACAAGTGGTTGCTGATCGCGATGCTGAGCTTCGCCTTCTTCTTCCACCAGGCAGACCGGGCGCTGTTCGGTCTGCTGACGATCCCGATTCAGGACGAGCTCAACCTGACTGGCGGGCAGATGGGCTGGATCAACGGGGCGCTCTTCGCGACGCTTGCCATCATGACGCCAATTGCCGGGTTCTGCGGGGACCGCTTCAGCCGCAAGTGGCTCATCACCGGCTCGCTCATCTTCTGGTCGATCACGACCGCGTGCATGGGATTCGTCGGCGATTTCCACGTATTGGGTCTTGTGATCCCCGCGTTCCTGAGCGTGATGTTCTTCAGGTCGATCGCGACGGGCGGCGGCGAGTCGTTCTACGCGCCGAGCGCCTACGCGCTCATCGCCGTACACCACAAGGAGACGCGGTCCGTGGCGCTCTCGATCCACCAGGCCGCGCTCTACATCGGGTTGATGACGAGCGGTGCGCTCGTGGGATGTATCCTGCATGCGCTGAAGGGGAGCGCGTGGGTGGCGAAGCACTTCGGCGAACTCGGTTTCTGGCGGCCCGTGTTCATCATCTTCGGCTCGCTCGGATTTCTGTTGGGCGTGGGCTTTATCTTTTTCCTGAAGGAAGGCAAAGATGAAAAGGACAGAGGGGACGAAAAGGACAGAAAAGTTGAGAAGCCGCCGCTGATCGAGGGTTTGAAGGCGTTCTTCTGCAATCCATCCGCTTTGCTGGCCTCGGGCGGATTCATCGCCATCGTGATTGCGAACAACGTCTACATGTCGTGGGCGCCGAAGTTCGTGGCGGAGAAGTTCGCGGCTGAGCTGGGCGACAAGACCGCGGCCGTCGCCTCGGCCGGAAACGGCACGATGCTCTGGCACCATGTCTTCGCGTTCGCGGCGATCATGGTCGGTGGATTCCTGACGGACGCGTTCGTGAAACGCTTTCCGCGTTTCCGTTTGCTCGTTCAAGGTGTGGCGCTCTTCTTGGGAGCTCCGATGCTCGTTTGGTTCGGCTTCGCACCCAACCTCATCTCCACATGGGTGGCCGTGGCCGCCTACGGCGTGTTCCGCGGCTTCTTCGAGGTCAACACGCACGCCTCGCTTTTCGACGTAGTGGCGCCGAAGTATCGTTCCACGGCAGTGGGGCTCATGACCATGCTCGCGTTTTTCCTTGGGGCGCTGGCACCCGTGCTGATGGGATACCTCTACGATGCATGGGGGCTCAGGGGGTTCGAAGTGGGCTTCGCGATCATCGGCGGCGTCTACGCCGTTGGGGGCGCGCTGATGCTCGTTTCGTTCTTCTTCACGTTCAATCGCAACCGCGTGACGGAATGACGCGGGCGGCGCGGACGGGATAGAGGTTGTAGCCGATTTCGCGCAACGCGCGGATCGTTTCCCAGTAGGGCGTGTCGCACACGTCCGTCCATCCCACCTGCATGTTCTCTCCGTCGAAACGTCCCGAGGTGGCCTGGTCTGAGAACTGGTGCCAGTGTACGCCAACGAACTGCGGATGTTCAAGCGCGGAGCGGACGTAGTCCACGTATGTCCGGCCACGCTCTTCCTGGTCTTGGAGCAGGATCAGTCCGGGGCAGAACGGTCCGCGGTCCAAGGCGCCGAAATGGAATTCGCCCACGAGGATCGGCATGTCGATCCCGTCGGGAAGCTTGAACTCGCGCAAGTGCCGCCGGTAGATGTTGTAACTCAGCACGTCGCAGTACTTGGCGGCCGCTTTCACGGTGAAGAGCGGCGCGCCGCCGGCCCATCGACAGCCGAGGTAGAGTTTGCCAGGCGCCGCGCGCTTGAGTTCCTCGCGGATGACACGGTAATACTCTTCGGCGATTTCAGCGGTGAACGCCTCGAGATCCTCCTTCGCGGCTTTGGGATCCGGCGTCTTCGTGACGGCCAGGAAATCATCCCAATTCGAATAGGACGTATGCCACTTCGTGTTCAGCTTCGCGATTTCGACGTACTTCGTCTTCATCCGGTCGCGGAACACGCGTTTGCATGGCTGGTCGGCGGGCGACTTCAGCGTGGAGAGCGCCAAGGTGTTGGCCGTTCCCCAATGGTGTTCGTTGTCCACGAAAAACCCGAAGCACCACGGATCCTCGAACTGCTTGCGGTAGTCCACCGTTTTCTGTCGCGCCTCCGCACGGAAAGACGGGTCGAACGGGTCGCAGAACTCCCACCAGCCGCCCTTGTGTCCGGCAATGGGCCGCGAGTGGATTTCGTAGCGGTCGGTGTAGGGGGTGCGGTCCATGAGGCAAATCTGCAAGTCGGACGAATTGGCGATCGTGTTGCAGCCCCAGCTGCGGAGGCGGCGGTGTGCAAGCGCCGCCCAGGTGTCGTACCACCCCTTGCCGTACTTGCGTGCGATGTTCTGCGCGGAGAAGTCGTACACGCTCTTGAGACCGCGTTTGCCGTAGTAGGGCCACAGGAGCATGTCGCGCGTGGAATAGAACTCGGCCTCGGGGGACCCCTTCGCCGGAAGGCGAGCGAACCAGCGTTCATGGTTGTCGAGCGGGGTGGTGGCGCAACTGGGCGTCACGCGCACCGGACCGTGACTCCACCAAAGGTGTCCGTCGGGATCGACGATCCACCATTTGCCGTTCCACTTGGTCGTCGAGAAACCGCCCGTCGGCGGCAACTGGGGACCATCAGCCCAGCCGCCCCACTTGTCCCAGCCGACGGGGCCGGGATGATCGGCGAGGTCGGCTTCCTCCTTCGCGCGCTGGCGTGCAAGGTCGGCATCGGCATGCACCTTGTCGGGCCACTCGCGGTGCTTGAACTGTCCGTACTCGTCGATGAACGGGAAGAACTGGTCTGTCGTCATCTTCGCCCAGGCAGGCACGGGACGCGCGGACGGCGCGTCGGATCCGAGCTTTGCCACGATGCGTCGCACGCTCCAGACGTGCGGGAGCTGGGGCTTGTTGATGTAGACGGCCACCTGCCGTACGGCGCGGCGGTCGAGCGTGCCCACGCCGCCAGGCGGCGCACGTCTGTTGGGACTTTCACCCGGCTTCGGATGAGGTGCCCAGACGAGATACGGGATGGCCCACACGCGCAGGGGGCTGAGCTGGGACACGATCGCGTCGAGCTCCGGCAGGTCCGGCGGGAAATCGGCGCCGATCACGGCGTGTTTCTCGCCGCGGATGGGCAACTTGAAGATCTTGCTGCCCTTGCCGGCGGGCACGCCGCCGGCGTTCAGGAGACGCAGGGTGTAGAGTCCGTAGATGCCGCCGTTCACAAACTCCACCTCCACGCGGCGGCAGCCCGAGAGGTTCCAGTTGCCGGACACGCACACACCCGGATAGCCGCCCGAGGGAGCCGTCGTCACCGTCAAGAGGCCGTTCTCCAGTTTGAACGACGCGCCGTCCTGTGCGTGGACGGCGGACCGTTTTGCCGTCGCGGCGTCGAACAGCACCACGTCGCCGTTCGCCATCGCTGCGCACGCGCACACGACGGCAATCATTCCGCACCGTAATCTCATTCCGTTTTCCTTTCGCTGTTTTTCAAAATCCGCCGTCCGTTCCTGCGGGGATTCACGGGCCAGTATACCAAAACCACCCCCCGCACCGACAGGAAATAATGCAGTCCGGAATGGAACGGGGCAGTTGAATCCCCAGGCGGTTTTTGGTATACTGTCCGCAGAGGAAAACAGGAGATTCTATGGGCGGTTTTTGCGGCGTCATATCAAAAGAGGACTGCGTGGCAGACCTCTTTTTCGGCACAGACTACCATTCCCATCTCGGCACCCAGCGCGGCGGGATGGCGGTGCTTGGCGCGAAGGGCTTCCAGCGCGCCATCCACAATATCCAGAACGCGCCGTTCCGGTCGAAATTCGAGAACGACTTCTCCAAATTCGAGGGGCGGGCCGGGCTCGGCGTGATCTCGGACACCGACCCCCAGCCCCTCATCGTCGCGAGCCGTCTCGGTACCTATGCGATCGTGACCGTGGGCATCCTCACGAACGTCGAGTCGCTCATGGCGGAGATGTTCGCCGAGCGGCACATGCAGTTCCAGTACTCCACCACCTCAGGCGTCGTAAGCCCCACGGCCGTCGTGGCCGCGCTGATCGACTCGCAGGACTCCTTCGTGGAGGGCGTCAAGTACGCGCAAGCGCGGATCGAGGGCTCCTGCTCGCTGATGATCCTCACGGAGGAGGGCCGCTTCTACGCCGCGCGCGACCGCTACGGCCGCACGCCGATCATCTTCGGCAAGAAGGATGGCACGGTCATCGCCACCCAGGAGAGCTGCATCTTCCCGAATCTTGGCTACGAGCATCTGCGCGACCTCGGTCCCGGCGAGATGGTGGAGGCGACGCCGGACGGCATCACCTCGCTCATCGAGCCCGGAGAGGACATGGCAATCTGCTCCTTCCTCTGGGTCTACTACGGCTATCCCGCCTCGACCTACGAGGGTCGCAACGTGGAGATGGCGCGCTACCGCTGTGGCGGCTACCTCGCGCGGCGCAACCCCGTGGAGGCTGACAGCGTGGGCGGCGTGCCCGACTCGGGCGTGGCGCACGCCCTCGGCTACTCGCAGGAATGCGGTACGCGCTATGCGCGCCCGTTTGTGAAGTACACGCCCACGTGGCCGCGCTCTTTCATGCCGCCCGACCAGCGCCAGCGCGACCTCATCGCGCACATGAAGCTCATCCCGATTCCCGGCCTCATCAAGGACAAGCGCCTCGTGTTCTGCGACGACTCGATCGTGCGCGGCACGCAGCTGCGCCAGCAGGCAAAACGACTCTGGGGCGACGGCGCGAAGGAGATCCACATGCGCATCGCCTGTCCGCCGCTCCTCTACGGCTGCAAGTTCATCAACTTCTCGCGGTCGAAGTCCGTGTACGACCTCGCCACGCGCCGCTACATCCGCGACGTGGAAGGGGACGACCCGAAGGCCGTGGAGAAGTACCTGGACCCCGACGGCGAGCCGTACAAGAAGATGGTGGACAAGATCCGCAACGACCTCGGACTGACGACGCTTGCGTTCCAGCGCCTCGACGATCTCGTCTCCGCGATCGGCCTCCCGAAGGAAAAGCTCTGCACCTACTGCTGGACTGGCAAGGACGTTTCGGAGAAGGGCGGTTGTCCCTGCGGCGGGAAGTGCCCGCACGCCGCCGCCCAAGGAAAGTAAGACTATGAAAGAACTTCCGTTTACACTTGAGCAGCTCGAATCGATCGCAGCGCGCTGGCCCACGCCGTTCCACATCTACGACGAGGCGTCCATCGTCGCGAACGCGCGTCGGCTGAAGGCGGCCTTCGCCTGGAACAAGGGCTTCCACGAGTACTTCGCCGTGAAGGCCGCGCCCAATCCGCACCTCATGGCACTCCTGCGCAAGGAGGGCTTCGGGAGCGACTGCTCGTCGATGGCGGAACTTGTCCTCGCCGAGGCCGTCGGCAACGTCGGCGAGGACATCATGTTCACGTCGAACGACACGCCTGCCGAGGAGTTCCAGAAGGCGGCCGCGCTCGGCGCAATCATCAACCTTGACGACATCACGCATCTCGACTTCCTCGAGAAGGCGTTGGACGGGAAACTCCCCGACCTGCTCTGCTGTCGCTGGAACCCCGGTCCGCTGAAGGGCGGCAACGCCATCATCGGAAAGCCCGAGGAGGCGAAATACGGTTTCACGAAACCGCAGCTGTTTGAGGCGTACCGCCGCATGAAGGAGAAGGGCGTCACGCGCTTCGGCCTGCACACGATGGTCGCCTCCAACGAGCTCGACCCGCAGTACATCATCGACACCGCCTCTCTCCTTTTCGACCTCGTCGTTGAAATCTCCCGCGAGGTCGGCATCACTTTCGAGTTCATCAACATCGGCGGCGGCATCGGCATCCCGTATCGTCCCGACCAGCAGGCGATGGATCTCGAGCGTGTCGGGAAGGGGATCGAGGCCGAGTACCGGGCCCGCATCCTCGGGCAGGGCCATCCCGACCTGCGTCTCTACATGGAGTGCGGACGCTGCATCACGGGCCCTTACGGCTATCTCGTCTCGCGCGTGCGGCACATCAAGGACACCTACCGCAAGTATGCGGGCCTCGACGCCTGCATGGCGAACCTCATGCGCCCCGCCCTCTACGGCGCCTACCACCACATCTCCGTGCCGGGCGCCGCGCCCGACGCGCCCCGCGCCGTCTACGACGTGACGGGATCGCTCTGCGAGAACAACGACAAGTTCGCCATCCAGCGCGAACTCCCCGAACTCCATCCGGGCGACCTCGTGGTGATCCACGACGCCGGCGCGCACGGCCATGCAATGGGCTTCCAGTACAACGGCAAGCTCCGCAGCGCGGAACTTCTCCTCAAGCCCGACGGCTCCGTCGTGCAGATCCGCCGCGCGGAGACGCTCGCCGACTATTTCGCAACTCTCGACTATCCCGGACTTCCCAAATGAAAACGCTTGGCATCATTCCCTCCCGCTACGGCTCCAGCCGCTTTCCCGGCAAGCCGCTCCATCTCCTCTGCGGCAAGCCGCTCGTCGCGTGGGTCGTTGAGGCCGTCAAGAAGGCGAAGACCCTCGACGACGTGATCGTGGCCACGGACGACGACCGCATCGTCGCGGCCGTGGAGGCGCATGGTGGAAGGGCGGTGATGACGCCGAGCGAGCTGCCGAGCGGCACGGACCGCATCGCCTGCGCAGCCGGCGACTTTGCAGACGACGACATCCTCGTGAACATCCAGGGCGACGAGCCGCTCATCTCTCCCGATCTCATCGACGCGCTCGTCGGACGCATGAAGGAGGGATCGAAGTGGGACATGGCGACGGCCGTGACGCCGATCAAGTCCCTCGACGACCTCAACGCAAAGACCGTGGTGAAGGTCGTGCTCGACCGCGACGACGGCGCGCTCTACTTCTCCCGCGCGCCGATCCCGTGCGATCGCGACCATGTGCCGGACATCGCAAGCGGACTCTGGGTGCGTCATCTCGGCATCTACGCCTACCGCGGCGCGTTCCTGAAGAAGTACATTTCCGAGCCGCCGTGCGATCTGGAGAAAACCGAAAAGCTCGAACAGCTCCGCGCGCTCTGGATGGGCGCGAAAATCGCCGTCATCCGCACGGACGACGAAGGCGTGGGCGTGGACACGCCCGAAGACGCCGTACGCATCGAGGCGATCCTGCGCGAACGCCAGCAACAAGTTTAAACGGAACCAATGCGGAAGGGCGCCATGCGCATTCTCTTCATCAGCGATATTCACGGCGTGCCGTCCACCTTATCCGCCGCCCTTGAGCAGGGCGAGCGTCTGGGCTACGACCGCCTCGTGCTGCTCGGCGACTTGCTGTACCACGGTCCGCGCAACGGCGTGCCCGATTTCTACGACACGGCGAAGGTGGCCGACATCCTCAACGCGCACAAAGACAAGATTCTCGCCGTTCGCGGCAACTGCGATTCGGAAGTCGACCAGCTTCTGCTCGAGTTTCCGATGATGTCCGACTACGCCGAGCTTGATGCCGACGGCGAGCGTTTCTTCCTCACGCACGGACACCGCTGGAACGAATACGCGCTCCCGCCCGTCGGCATGGGCACGGTTCTCGCACACGGCCACACGCACATCGCCGATAAGAAGAAGCTGCCGTGTGGCATTACCATCTTCAATCCAGGTTCCATCTCGTTGCCGAAGGGCGGTCAGGGGCGCACGTTCGGCTACTGGGACGGCCACGACCTCTACCATTATCCGATTTGATGTTTTTTGCCACAAAGAACACAAAGAACACAGAGACTTTAAAATTGAAATACTTCGAGTTTCTTTTGTGGCTAATTCATAACCAGATGAAATGAAAAGGAATAATGATGCTAATTCTGAATAGGCGCGATTTTCTCAAGCATGCCACGGCGTTTGGCGCGCTGGCCGCCACGGGAATTGCGAAGGGCGAGTCCCCTGAAGTCGGCAAGCCCTATCCCGGATGGGAACCCGGCGAGATGGATTTGCACTTTGTGTATACGGGTTGCGGCGAGAACATGTTCTACCGTCTCCCGGACGGCACGGCCATCCTGAACGACACAGGCGAGTTCTACCGTCCGCGCGACCTCGACCAGGTGCCGCTGCTTCCGTCTCCGGACCGCCTTGGCGGCGATTGGATGACGCGTTACATTCACCGCGTCTACTCGGAAAAGACAATCGACTACGCCTTGTTCTCGCACTGGCACAGCGACCACATCGGCCATGCCACGTACGACCGCAAGGAGACTCCGGGGGCGAACTACCGTTACCGCACGACAGCCGACGGGCGCAAGGTGAACGGTTTCCTGTGCGTGGCCGAGGACTTCTCCTTCAAGCGTTATTTCGACCATCAGTATCCCGCGCGCGGCACGTACAACTCGCAGGACTCTTCAATGAAGCTTCTCGCGCCGTGGGTCGAGGAACAGAAGGGGAAGGGGCTCATCGTCGAGCCGTTCAAGGTTGGTGCCCTCAACCAGATTGCGCTGCAGCGCGATCCTGCTCGCTATAAGGACGTGTTCTCCATCCGCAACATCTGCGCGAACGGCGTGCTGTGGGACGGGAAGGAGGGAACGCATGATTACGCAGCGGAACACGTGGCCGTTACGAAGAAGGACAGGATTCCGCAAAACGAACTCTCAATGGCGTTCGTGATCCAATACGGCAAGTTCCGCTACTACACGGGCGGCGACGTCGGGCGGCGGTTCAAGGTCAAGGGCGGCGGCGAGGTCAACTACGAGGGACTCGTCGGCGAGCGTGTCGGCCCGGTGACCGTCTGCAAGATGAACCACCACGGCTGCAGCGACTCGATGGACGAGGCGTTCGTCAAGCAGGTTCGCGCCCAGGCGTATGTGGCGTGCATGTGGTGTCCGGGCCAGCTGGCCCCGAAGACGCTCAAGACGATTATAGCGCACAGCGATCCTGCTATTCTGCCGAATCTCATGCCGGCCAGGCGCAAGGCCAGGGAAATCAACGAGGCTTACATGAAGAACATCCTCGTACCGCACACTGCGCATGTGGTTGTCAAGGTGCTGCCCGGCGGCAACGCCTACCGCATCTATTTGCTTGAGGCACGCGACGAATCCATGAACGTTCTCTCCGTCATCGAGAAGGCGGTCTGATATTTTGGGAAGGGCTTTCGTCATATCATGTTAGGACGCACCCTCAGAGGTAGTCCTATTTTTGATAACACCCTAGTTTACATAACTGACATTAGGCGCAATATTCTCTTAGTACTTGCAGAATAAGCAAGAAATTGATAAAATACGCGCAACCAAGGAAAGACGATGAATCCAGAAATACCCGAACCAGAGGAAGCCACGCCAACGGCGAACGCCGTCAGCCTCTATGGCCAGGCAGGCGGTGCGAACGATTTTCCCGTCTTGAAAGCATTTCAGGAATACATCGACGCAGAACAGGCCAAGGCGCGCAAGCGCATGCTGGGCTTGAGCATTTTCTTCATCGTTTTGCTCATTGTGGTTGTCGTCACGTTCACGCTCGTCATCACGACAGTCATCAGCAGGAACCAGGCGCTGTCCGATCGTCTTCTCGACATCGCCTTGCGCGAGAAGGTTCCCGCCCAGCCCGTCGTCAACGTCCAGTCCCCCGCGCCGATGCCCGTCATGCAGCCCTCTGTCGAATCCGCCGAACTGGTTCGGCTCCGCGAGGAACTCCAACGCCAGAAAGAAGAGCATCAGGCGGAACAGGCCAAGCGTGACAGGGAAAAAATCGAATCGCTCACGGCTGCGCTTGCCAAGGCCCAGCAGCAACCTGTCACGCCCACGCCGGTCGTCGTCACCACGTCGCCTGCGCCTGTCGTCCAGACTGCGGCCGAATCTGCCGAACTGGCCCGCCTGCGGGAGGAGCTGCGTCGCGAGAAAGAGGAACGCAAGGCCGAGCAGGCCCGCGCAAAGGAAGAAAAGCGCCAAGCGGACATCGAAGCCCATCGTCGCAGACTTTACCCTGAATATTATGCGCAACAAGAAGCCTTGAAGGCCGCCGAAGCCGCACCCGTGCGCGTTGCGCCGCCGCCCGAAAGACCTTCACCTGCACCTGCGGCGAAATCTCCTGTCGTCCCCCCTTCTCAACCGTCTCTGCAAAATACGGAACGGTCCCAGAGATTAAGGGAAATGAAACCCGTCAGCTATTTCAACGCCTCCGCGCCTGATGAAGATCCAGAACTGAAGGAACTGCTGAAGCCCAAAACTGCGCCTCAGCCTGTTGCCAAGCCCGCGCCACAACCTGTCGCCAAGCCCACGCAGCCAGTCGTCAAGCCTGCGCCGCTGCCTGTCACCAAGCCTGCGCCGCTGCCTGTCACCAAGCCTGCGCCGAAACCAGTAGCCAAGCCTGCACCGCAGCCAGTCGCAAAACCAACGCAGCAACCTCTCACGGCGACGGCTCCTGCCCAATCTTCTGCCAAACCCACTCGGCAACCCGAGGTGAAACCTGCACTGAAGCCCGTGCAGAAACCGACGCAGCCCGAGACGAAAACCGAAACACTCGCAATTGGCGGTGCGGAGGGCGGTCCAATCCCCTGGTTGATTGAACTGCCGCAAAATTAAAACGCCAGGAACAAACCTAAAGGGGGAAAACATGTCACTGAAAGCAATGGCATTCATCGATGGTGCGTGGCTCTATCGAAACCGGACGTCGATATTCGCGAAGCTCGGCGAGGCAAACGGCTGCGAGATCGACTACGCCAAATTGCCGCGTGTCTTCTGCGAAGACGTGGCAAATTACCTGGACGAAGACGTCGGCCTCGTGCGCACGAACTATTTCGGCACGCTACCGTCAGCGCGTTCCAGTTTCAGTTCGTCGAAGCAGCGCGCGTTCTACGAGTTCCTTGAACGTTCGTGCGGCTACGAGATGGAAATCCACGAGGTGGACGTGGGCGGCGACGGCGGACACGACGACATGTGGATCAAGATGGCGCTCGGCGCCTCGCTCATGTTCAACGCCGCGATGCCGGGATCGTTCGACGTGGCCATTCTCATCGGGGATGACCTCGACTACGCGCCGGTACTACGGCGGACGCGCCTCTTCGGCCGGCGCATCCAGCTCGTAACCGCACATGCCTCCGGCGGCGTCCAGCCCGCCGTCGGCACATCCCTGATCTGGAAATCCCGCGTCAGCGACTTCCCGCCCCTCTACATCGACGATCACGCCGAAGAGGTTCGGCTCGTGCGCGAGAACGTCAAGCGCGTGTGCAAGCAGTGCGGACGCGAGGAGGAGACGACCTGGGCCGGTCCGGAGTTCTTCTGCTCGACCTGCCGCGGCAAGTACCGCAACAACTGATCAGTCGCGGTTGCCGAGGAACAGACGATACGCCGAATTGCTCGTGACGTCTTTCCAGGCGTAGCCCAGGCGTTTCAGCGCCCGACGGAACGCGGCGCGTTCGGCGGACGGAACCTGCATCCCGACAAGTACCTTGCCGTGGTCCGCACCGTGGTTGCGGTAGTGGAAGAGCGTAATGTTCCAGCGGTCCGAGATCGCCTCGAGGAAGTCAAGCAACGCGCCGGGGCGCTCGGGGAACTCGAACGCGCAGACGACTTCGTCGTGGATGCCGCGCGTGTGGCCGCCCACCATGTGGCGGATGTGCTCCTTCGCGAGTTCGTCGTCCGAGAGGTCGATCGTCCCGATACGCGCCGCCGTGAGCTGCTCGACGATTTGGTGCGTCTCCTCGCGGCTGGACACGGCAATGCCCACGAACACGTACGCCCGGTCGGGATCGAAATAACGGTAGTTGAACTCGGTCACGGCGCGTTTGCCGATCTTGCGGATGAAGTCCTTGAATGCGCCGCGCACTTCGGGTATGCGGCACTCGAGGATGGCTTCGCGCTTCTCGCCGATCTCGGTCTGCTCAGAGACGAAGCGGATGCGGTCGAAGTTCATGTTCGCGCCGGAGATGATGCAGGCGTAGGTCCCTCCTGTGGTCCCCTTCCGCGCGGCGTATTGTTTCGCGCCGGCGAGCGCGAGCGCGCCCGCCGGTTCGCAGATCGCGCGCGTCGCCTCGAAGATGTCCTTGATGGCCGCGCACGTCTCGTCCGTCGACACGCGCACGATGCCGTCAAGGAAACGCCGGCAGAGGTCGAATGTGATCTTCCCAGGCTTCTTCACGGCCACGCCGTCGGCGAAGAGTCCGACCTCGGAAAGTTCCACGCGACGGCCCGCCTTGATGGAACGGTCCATGCAGTCGGAGTCGACCGGCTCCACGCCGTACACCTTCACGGCAGGGCGGACGGCCTTGATATAGACCGCGACGCCGGCGGCGAAACCGCCGCCACCGATCGGCACGAACACGGCGTCGAGCGCGCTGGGACGCTGGCGGAGAATCTCCATCGCCACGGTGCCTTGTCCGGCGATCACGTCTGGGTCGTCGTATGGCGGGATGAACGTGTAGTTCTTCTCCTTCACGAGATGCGCCGCGGCGGCAGCCGCGTCGGAATACGAGTCGCCCGCGAGCACGATGGACGCGCCCAAGCCCTTCACGGACGCAATTTTGATCTCCGGCGTCGTGACGGGCATCACGATCGTCGCCTTGCAGCCGAGACGCTTTGCGCTGAGCGCCACGCCTTGTGCGTGGTTGCCCGCCGACGCAGCCAACACGCCCTTCTCAAGCGCCGCGCGCGGCAGCTGCGACATCGTGTTGTACGCGCCGCGGAGCTTGAAGGAATGGACGCTCTGGAGATCCTCGCGTTTGAGGAGAAAGGTGTTGCCAAGTTTCTTCGAGAGCGTCGCCGCCTTTTCAAGCGGCGATTCGATCGCCACATCGTACACCTTCGAGTTGAGGATGCGGCGGAGATAGTGGTCTTGAAGCGTCTTGTCGTTCATCGCCACGCGCACCGCGTCAGGCACCCAGGTCCTTCATCGTCACGACGGGCAGGTCCGCCACGCGCGACGCGGTCATCGGCTTGAGCGCGGACGCGTCGAAGGCGTAGCCGTTCTCGCCGAGCGGCCACACGACCGGCGCCGTGTTGAGGATCGTCGCGCGGAAACCCTGCATCGTCGCGCCCATGTTGCCCGTGTGGGACGAGTTGCAGCCCTCGTTCTCGATCACGAACGGATACTTGTAGCCCTTCGCCATGAGGGTCTCGAGGAACTTCGTCCAGTCGCACGAGTCGCTGCCGCCGAAGCCGGGGAGGCGCGGCTCGTAGTTCATGCGGTCCCAGTTGCCACCCTGCGAATCGGGCGGGAGCGCGGGGAGACCGGCCTTCGCGGCGAGGGCGTCGCTCACGCGCTGGCGCGGGAAGAGGCGGCCCCAGTTGACGGCCTCTGCGTCGTTCGGGAAGTTGCGCGTGCCCTTGATGTGGATGCGGCGGAGCTTCTTGAAGTCCATGGCGTTGATCACGTCCGACGGGTCGATGTGCTGCCAGATGTCGTGCGAGGGGTCGTACGTCTCCTGGAGGTTCGAGCTGTCGTCGAGGATCGCGTACATGAGCTTGCGCGCGGCGAGGCAGCCGGGGAGATTGCAGTAGCACACGGGCGACGAGGCCGGCACCCACCCTTCCATCGGACAGTTCTCGACGCACACCGTCACGCCGAGGTCCTTCGCGTATTTGAGGATGGGCGTGAACACCTTCTTGAACTTCTCGAGGTTCTTCTCGAAGCCGCCGTCCTCGGCGCCGAGCTTCTGGTCATAGCCTACGAACGTGCCGCAGACGACATCGTTCGCGTCGCCGCCGAGCATCGCCGCGATGCGGATGAGGTTCAGGATGTGGTTCTGGTTGGTCTCCTGGAAGTCGCCGCCGATGAGGTTGTCGTAGGCGCCCACCGAAACGCGCAGGCCCTTCGCGTTGCACGTGTCGATCACGTACTTCGCCTTTGCGGGCGTGAAGTTCTTGTAGTCGAGGTGCGTGGCCACGTGGTCCGTGCG
The DNA here is from genome assembly GCA_900320225.1 of uncultured Lentisphaerota bacterium. Lineage (GTDB taxonomy): Bacteria > Verrucomicrobiota > Kiritimatiellia > RFP12 > UBA1067 > RUG572. The sequence continues at coordinate 32,613 of ONRL01000008.1, read as the reverse complement.
GTCGGAGTCGCGGCGGAACACGCAGAGCTCAAGGCCCTGCGCGCCGACGGCGAGCGCGCGCTTCACGACGCCGTCGAAGTCGTCGGCGGGAAAGGCCGACGTCATCAGCCAGATCGGGTTGTTGCCGGCCTTCGGCTTCGCGGCATGCGCCTCGGCCTTTTTCGCCGTGCCGACCACGCCGGCGGCGGCCGCGAACGCGGCGGCGGACTTGAAGAAATCTCTTCTGTTCATTGTCATTCCTTTTTTGTGGTTGAAATCGATACTGTTAGTTTACCATAATTCGCCCGAGTTCCGATACGGAAATCTCCGCATCAGAGGAAGTACGGCTGGTGGAGGACGAGCGGCGGGGCGTCCGGGCGCTCGAGTGTGAGCGTGGCGTCGTAGCGGCCGCGCGGGTTCGGCGGACGCTTCACCTTGAACGTACGGCTGAGGATGCCGCCCGGTGGCAGGTCCACAGCACCGTCGCCGAGGTCGATGCGCCAGCCGTTGGTGAACGACACCGAAAGGCGTCCCTTGAGCGGACGGTCCTGCGGCGCGGTGACGTCGAGGCGGATTGTGCGCGCGTTCGGCGCGAGGCGGAGCGAGAGGTTCGGGTCGCGTGCGCTTGGCACGTAGGTGAGGATCGGCTGCTGCTCGTAGCCGCTCGGCGTCATGAGGATGCGCGAGCGGTAGGGGCGGTCGCGCATGAGTGTGACGCGCCGGTCCATCGCGGGAACGTCCGTCGTATAGACACGCAGCTCGCCCGGCACGGCGGCGATGAACTCCTCGCGCCAGTCGCCGAAGAGGTCCGCCACGATCATCGGCGACGGCACGCGCGGCGAGACGGACGCGCCCTCGTGGTCGCGCAGCGCGCCCCGGAACACCTCGCGCTGGAGGTCGGCGTCCCAGAACGCGTTGCGCACGCCGTAGCCGTAGTTGAACGTGCAGTTCGTGTAGGCGCAGAGCAGCTCGCCCGCCGCCGTGTAGAACCAGCGGTCGTCGCTGTGCGGGTGCGTGTTCTTGCTGTCGCGTCCGGCGGCGCGTCCGACCTGCTCACCATAGATCTCAAGACCGGGATACTCGGGGGCGATGTCCGCACAGATGCCGCAACCATGCACGTGGTGTGTCGGCACGGGGAGTTTCCAGATTTCCTCGCCGGTGACGGGATCGGCCATGAACAGTCCGCCGCCGTTGCGCTGCGGGGTTTCGTACACGAACGCGAGCTCCATGCCGGGGCGGTTGGGGTCGATGTCGCCGTAGTAGTGCGCGTCGGAGTGTCCGCGCCCGTTGCACCAGAGAACCGTGCCGTCCTGGTCGAGCGTGAGCGAGCCGATCAGCACCTCGTCGCAGCCGTCGCCATCCACGTCCTCGCAGAGGCAGGCGTGGTCGCCCTGTCCCCTGAAGCGGCGCGGCATGAACGTGTTGTCGAAGCGCCAGAGGCGCTCGAGGCGGTTCTGCACGAAGCGGTAGGCCTCCACCACCATGTGGTTGTACGTGCCGCGCTCCACGATGATGCACGGGGTGCGTCCGTCGAGGTAGGCGAGCGCGAGCTGGTTGCGCGAGTTGTAGTGGTTGTAGGCCCCCACGGGATCGGGCGGGTCGCGCGGGATCCAGTCCGTCTTCGCGCGCTCCTCGCCCGTGAGGCCGTCGATCACGGAGAGGTATTCGGGGCCGCTCTGCACGCGCCCGGTCGCGTCGCGGTAGTCGGGCGAAAGCGGCGCGGTCTTCGTGATCACCTCCGCCTTTCCGTCACCGTCGAGGTCCGCCACGAGGAACGGCGAGTACCAGATGCCCATCTCGATGTTCCAGCCCTGGTCCTTGCGCCAGAGGAACTTGCCCGTGGAGGAATAGGCCTCCATCTTGTAGGTGTCCGGCGCGGGCCTCCACACAAGGTCCCACGGGTCGGTGCCGCCGCGCGGCGTCTTGATCACGTAGTCGTACGCGCCGTCGCCGTCGAGGTCGCCCACGCCCACCGCTGCCACGGTCTCGTTCGTCTGCGCGAGCGGGATCGAGATGTACGGGGCCTGGCCCGGACGGTGCGGGATGCGCACGGGCGTCCAGGCCGCGCGGTCAAGCGAATAGCAGGCGGCCGCGTCCGCGCAGCCCTCGACGAGGAAATCGGTCGTCTGGCGGATCGGCGCGGTGTTCACTTTCTCCACCTTGTCGCCGACCTTGCGCCAGAGGTTGAACGCGGCGTCGGGGGCGTCCGTGTCGAGGAGACGCCACGAGACGTACGTGCCCTTCTCGCCCACGGTCGCGACGAGCCCGCGGTTCATCGGCTCCACGGGACGCGCCGCGAAGCCGTTTTTCACGACCGCGCGGTTCGCATGCACGGCGAGGCGATAGGCGAGCGTAAGCGTCTCGCCCTTCTTGAGGGTAATCGGGCCGGCGTAGACGGGCGAGGGATTGATCATCCGCTGGTCGGGCCACGAGTAGAAGCGCGCAGTGTCGGGCGCGGCGAGCTGTGTGAGCGTGACGCCTTCGCCGTTCGCGGGATTCACGAAGTCGAGCCACGTGCGCTCCACGCCGGTCACGGCGGCGGGCGTGGTGCCGCCCGCAAATCCGCGCACGCCGAATGCCTTCGCGGCAGCGGGATCGAGGCGCATCGTGAAGCCCGCGTAGCCGCCGCCCCACTTGCCCTTCTCGGTGGAGCCGTGCGGCGGCGTGCGGTCGAGCGTCACGTCCGTGCGCGCGGTGAACGTGTGGCGGAACGTCACGGTGTAGCCGCCCTTCGGGTCGGGCGGATCGAACACGACCGTGCGCATCTCGTCCAGCACCGCTTCTTTCCCAGCGCGCGGACCGTAGTCGAGCGTAAGTTCCACCGTGCAGGCCGCGCCGTCGCAGGCGACGGACTTCTTCACCACGCGCGTGCGCCCTTCCGGCTCGCATCCCGTGCGCTTCGCATCCGCCGGCTCCCAGTAGTTGACGCCGTTGATGAACTTCCACGAGAACCAGCAGCCGAGGTGCCACACGTGGTCTTTCGGGCGGATGTCCGTCAGCGGCGCGCCGGACGGCAGGTACATCGGGTGGATGAACGGACGCCCCTCCGGATTGTCGATCTCGAAGTTCCAGATCGTCTTCCCGTCGCGCGCGAGGCGCACGCCCGTCGCGGTCTTCTCGCAACGCGTACGCGCGTTCTCGATCACGTCGGGACGCAGACGCCGCGGCGTGCGCGCCGCGAGCTCGTCAAGCACCGAATCGATCACCGAGGCGGGGAAGCGTCCCACGCGCCGCGGGCGCACCGCCGCGAAAGCGGCAAACGCGGGGCCGCCCTCCACCACCTCCACCGGCACGCGCAGCTCGGGGAGCATCGTCGTGCTGACGACCTTGCTCACCTTCTTCGCGACGAGCTTCGCGCCCTCGGGCGTGGCGAGGATCTCGCGCAGCATCGCGCCGCCGTCCGCGCACACGACCACGCAGCGGCTTTTCAAGCGCGCGAGCGTCGCGCGGCACGACGCCGCATTCGTCGCCGACGCGATCACGTAGCACTCGCCTTCGTCGGCGAGCGCCGCCAGCACCTTCTTCGCGCGCGCGTCGTCCGCGCCCCACATCGCCATCACGTCCGGCCCCGCGAACACGCTGCCGGTGAGTACGGCCACAATCAACATCATCACCTTTTTCATCATAACTTTCCTTCAGAATACTGCCATTATTTGTTTCGCCGCAAAGAACGCAGAGAACGCAAAGATCATAACATTGCTTTGCGCACTTTGCGTTCTTTGCGGCAAAGAATCTCGGATCAATCGAGCCTCCGCGCGCTCATCATGTTGACGTCCGTCGAGGAGGCGAGCGACCAGACGACCTTCTTCTCGGGCGTCACTTCGAACGCACCGGCGTGCGAGGCGTCGGCCGCACCGTTCGCCCAGGTGCCGACCACGAGGTTTCCGTTCGGACGCAGCTGGAGCGCGGTGAAGTTCGCGGCCTTGAGGTCCGGCACGTCCTCCGGCTTCAGCGTCCAGCAGGCCGTGCCATCGGGCGTGTACTCGGTGAGGCCCGTGACGTGCGAAACCACTGTGTTGCCGTTCGGGCGCCGCACGGCGTCGAACACGAACGCGGGCGCCTTCACGGACCACACGACCTGTCCGGCGCGGTCGAACTCGCGCACCGTCTCGGCGCCGGCGCAGGCGACGAGGTAGGTGCCAGACGCGGTCTTGTGCGCGCAGCGAATGCGTCCGTGCGGCGGTGGCAACTTGCCCTCGGTGTTCCGCGCGTCCACGGCAAAGCGCGCGAGCTCGATGCGCGAGCGGAGGTCGAGCTCCACGACCTCGCAGGTGGAGTTGACGGCCATCACGAGCGATCCCTCGGGCGTCATGTCGAAGCAAAGCACGCCACCCCCCACGACGTTCGCGGGCATCCACACGCGCTCGGGGTTGCTCCACGCCGTACCCGTGCGGGGGACGCGGTAGACGGCACCGTTCGAATAGTAGACGAAGTTGCCGTGGACACAGGCGCAATGGACGTTGCCGCAGCCGCGCTTCTCCCACGCGACGTGTCCGCCCGGCCCCACGCGCAGCACACGGTCCGTGCCCGTGAGGAGGACGTCGCCCGGCAGGTCACCGGACACCTTGAGGGCGTGCGTGGGCGAAACGGGACGGAACTCCTCGCCGGGACGGAGGATCTGCACGGCGCGTCCACCCGCGCCGTCGAACGCGGCGCGCAGCTCCGCGAGCTCGGCGGACGAGGGAACGGACGTCAGGCGCCAGAAGTCGATTTCCTCGCTCTCCCCCGAGGCGGCGAACGACTTCGCCTCGGCGAGCGTGCCCTGTCCGCCCACGGGCTTTCCGGGCTCGCGCTCGCGGATGCGCCGTCCGGCGGCGCGGACATCCTCCAGCTTCGCGGGGGGCGTGGACGTGCAGGCACCGCACGCCACAAGCGCGGCGGCACAGAGCAAAGGGCTGATGGCAGATCTGCGTTTCACGGCAACTCCTTTCGTGGGGTTGCGGATAGTATACCAAAAATGGCCCATTCCCCCTTCCAAGATTTTCCTATTGCATAGCGCCCGAGAAAATGGGATAATTCTACCCATGAATGAAGCCAAACCAGATTTTTCGACGTCGGCCCACCTGTTCCCGCACATCAACCGCGAGGGGATGCGCTTCGGAACAGCGGCGCTCGTGCTTGCCTTTTTCTTCGCCGGAGGCGTTATCGCCCTCTGGTTCTTCCACCCGCTCACGGCCTTCATCCTCGGACTGTTCTCGCTGCCGCTGTTCCTGCTGAGCTACGGCGTGTTCCTTTTCTTCCGCGACCCCGAACGCTACCCGCCGGACGACCCCTCCGCCGTGCTGTCGCCGGCTGACGGGCGCATCTGCCTCATCGGGAAGTATCCGCTCCCCGCGGAGTTGGACGCCGCCGCCGTCGGACTCGACCCCGCCGCGGAATACTGGCGCGTGAGCGTGTTCATGAGCGTGATGAACGTGCACGTGAACCGCATGCCCACGGCCGCGAAGATCCTCAAGATGGCGCATGTGTCCGGTAAGTTTCTCAACGCTTCGCTTGACAAGGCGTCCACGGACAACGAGCGCTGCTGTTACCTGATGGAGACGCCGTCCGGCGTGAAGTACGGCGTTGTGCAGATTGCGGGCCTCGTGGCCAAACGCATCGTCCCCTTTGTGAAGGAAGGCGCCTCCCTTGCGGCGGCCGAACGCTTCGGCCTCATCCGCTTCGGGTCGCGCCTTGACGTCTACCTGCCCGCCGGCGCGGAGCCGGTTGTGCGCGTCGGCCAGGTCATGGTGGCCGGCGAAACCATACTGGGACACATCAAATGAGCAAATTCCGTCTAAGAGGTCGTAAACGCAAGAACCGTCCCGCGTTGCGCGACCGGGTTCCGCTGCGGTCCATCGCGCCCAACCTCATCACCTCCATCGCCGCCTGCGCGGGCATTACCAGCATCGTCATCAGCGCGACGAACTTCGCGAAGACGCTGGGCGGCACGCCCGCCTCGCCGCGCGATTGGTTTATGGGGCTTCTCGCCCTGCTCGTCGCCTGCATCTGCGACGCGATGGACGGTCGCGTGGCGCGTCTCCTCAACGCGAGTTCGAAGCTCGGCGCAGAGCTCGACTCCCTCGCCGACTTCGTGAACTTCGGCGTGGCGCCGGCGATGTATATGTACTTCTGGTGTCTGTCGGGTCAGCCCGACATGCCCCACCACGTCAAGAACCTCCTGCTCGGCTCGGCGCTTTTCTATGCGCTCTGCGACGCCTTCCGCCTCGCGCGCTTCAACACGATGCTCGAACAGCCGACCATCCCGTACTGGAAGAACTTCTTCCTGGGCGTACCCGCGCCCGGTGGTTGCTGGATGGTGCTGACGCCTGCGATTCTCGCCTTGTCCTTCACGGTCAAGGAAACCGCGCCGCTGATGAGCAGCGCCTTCCAGAATCCCTGGTTCGGCATGTCCATGCTGCTCTTCATCGGCATCCTGATGGCGAGCCGTCTGCCGACGATCTCCCTGAAGTCCGTCCACATCTCGCGCGCCTATCTCCTGCCGACCACGGCGGCGTGTCTCCTGCTGATCGCTTTCCTTGCCACGAACTTCTGGCTCACGCTCGGCGTCGTCGGCGCGGGTTACATCCTCACGGTGCCGTTCGTCGGACTGATCTTCCTGAAGGTCCGCGCGAAATACTTCCGCGACCATCCCGTGTCCGAAACGGCCGAGCCTTCCGCGCCGTCCGTCTCCGCCTAACAACTTCGTGGAGCCTTCCATGCCCTGCGAACTTTGTCCGCGCCGCTGCCGCGCCGACCGCGCGTCCGGCGCGGTTGGATTCTGCCGCGCCGGCGCGCAGCCGCGCGTGTTCCGCTGGGGCCCGCACTTCGGCGAGGAACCGCCGCTTGTAGGACCGCGCGGCTCGGGCTGCGTGTTCTTCTCGCGCTGCACGATGAAGTGCCTCTACTGCCAGAACTCCCCGTGGAGTTGGAACGGCGAGGGCAAGGACATCCCCGTGGCGCGCCTCACGGAGATCCTGCGCGACCTCGCCGTAAAAGACAACTGCTCGAACTGGAACTTGGTTTCGCCCACGCCCTATCTCCCCTTCATCCGCGAAGCCGTCGCGCCCTTGCTCGCAGAGGGCATCCGCCTTCCTTTCGTATGGAACTCATCCGGCTATGAGACGGTCGAGACGCTGGCCGAATACCGTGACCTCTGCGACATCGCGCTCATCGACATGCGCTACGCGAACGACGAGACGGCGCGCGCGGCCTCCGCCGCGCCGGGCTACGTGACGGCGAACCGCGCGGCGATCCGCTACCTGCACGATACGCTCGGACCGCTCGACTCCGATGCCCCCGGCGCCGCAACGCGCGGCGTGATCGTGCGCATTCTCGTGCTGCCGGGCCATGCCGAGGAAGCGGCCGAGAACCTTGCCTGGCTCGCGGGCGAGGGATTCACCGATCTCCACGTGGCCGTGATGAGCCAGTATACGCCCGTCTACAAGGCGCGTGAGACGCCGCCCTTCGACCGCCCCGTCACGGAGGAGGAATACGACCTTGCCGCGGAGGCAGCGTCGGATTTCGGCTTCACGCGCGGCTGGGTGCAGGGATTTGAATCCTCGGGCGAGTCGAACCTGCTCGGCGAGCAGATGAGTCCCGGACACGGCGCAGTCAAGGCGTGAGCCGCAACGGGCGCACGTCAGGTGGCGCGATGCGAGGAGAGAAGCGCGATCTCGTCGCGGTAACCGTCGAGGTCGTTGGGCGTCTCGAGGTAGAACGGCAGGTCGCGCAGGAGAGGATGGTTGATTACGCGTATGAGGGCATCGAGGCCAATCTTGCCCTTGCCGATGCAGGCGTGGCGGTCCTTGTGGGAGGCGCGCGCGTTGAGCGAGTCATTGAGGTGGATCGCATGGAGGCGGTCAAGGCCGATGACGGAATCGAACTTCTTCAGCACGCCGTCGAGGTCGTTGACGATGTCGAAGCCGCCGTCCCACACGTGGCAGGTGTCGAGGCACACGCCGAGGCGGTAGGCGTAGGGAAGCTTTCCCTCCACGGCGTCGATGATCGCGCGGAGTTCCTCGAACGTGCCGCCGACCTCGGATCCCTTGCCGGCCATCGTCTCGAGGAGAATCGTGGTGGCGGGCGGTTTCGGGAGGCGCGAGAGGATACGCACAAGCAGGGATGAGATGAGATACACGCCCTTCTCGGCGCCCTGGCCCACGTGGCTGCCGGGGTGGAAGTTGTAGAGCGCGCCGGGCGTGAGCTCGAGGCGTTTGAGGTCATCCGCCATCGTTGACTCCGCGAACTCGCGCACGCGCGCCTCTGCGCCGGCCGCGTTGAGCGTGTAGGGAGCATGGGCGAGGATGGGCCCGATGCCCTCCTTCGCCGCGTAATCGAGGAACGCGCGCACGTCGGCGGGATCGATCGGCTTCGCCGCGCCGCCGCGCGGATTGCGCGTGAAGAACTGGAACACGTTCGCGCCGATGGAACGCGCGGTCTGGCCCATGGCGAGATAGCCTCCCGCCGACGACAAATGGCATCCGATCTTGAACATTGCCTTCCTCCTTTTACCCTCGTTTCCTCAGTTGAGTTGTTAATTCAGCCGCAAAGAAGATTATCCAACGACCAGTTCCTCCTTGGCGTAGCGGATGGTGATCCGCTCGTCCTGCCCGCCGATGAGCATCACGATGGCGATGGCGCCAAGGCGGCCGCAGAACATGCACACCATGATGACGGCGCGTCCGACAGCGGAAAGGGAGACGGTCGTGTCGGCGCAGCTGAGTCCGGTCGTGGAGACGGCGCTGACGGTCTCGAAGAGAAGGTACTCGAACGACAGTCCCTCTTCGCTGACGAGCAACACGGTCATCGCGCAGGTGACAAGGGCCCCGAAGACGATGACGATGACGATCGCCTCGCGCACGACGGCTTCGGGAACGGCGCGCCTGAACATCACGGTGTCGCGGTTCCCGCGGCAGATGGCCAGAAGCGTCGTGAGGAACACGGCGAAGGTCGTGATCTTGATGCCGCCGCCGGCACCGCCGGGGGCCGCGCCGATGAACATCATCACCTCGGAGAGGAAACGCATGGCGGGATGGAGGTCCTCGACCGGCACCACGGTGAATCCGCACGTGCGCGGCGTCAAAGCCTGGAAGAAGGCGATGGCCGGACGCGACGAGGGGGCGTAGTCGGTCAGCGCGCCCTTCCACTCGAGCAGGTAGAAGAGCACGAACATCAGAAGCGAAAAGAGGAACGTCCACTGCAGCACCACGCGCGCGTGAAGCGTGAGGCGCCCGCGCTTCATGAGGTTGCGGCGCCAGAACTTGACGGTGCACAGGTTGTAGATCACGAGGAAGCCCACGCCGCCGAGAATCACCAGGACGCCCATCGTGACGATGACGAAGGGCTGGTTCTGGAAACCGGCGATGCTGCCCGGATCAAGGGAGAAGCCGGCGTTGCAGAACGCCATCACGGCGAAAAAATACGCGCGGTACCACGCCCGTCCGTTCAGCAACGCCGCCTGAATCGGCTGGTCGAGGGTGAACTGGAACCAGAGGAGAAGCGTGCCAAGCACCTCGATCACGAACATCGCGGCCACGACCCACACGACAAGCGAACGGAAACCGCGCACGCCCGAGACGCCGTACGCGTTCATGAGCGTGAACTCGCTCGCGAGCGAGATCCGGCGTCCCACGACGACGAGGAAGAATGTGGCGCATGTCATAATGCCCGCGCAGCCAAGCTGCACGAGACACAGCAGAACGGCCTGTCCGAAGCAAGAGAGGTCGCGCCCCACGTCGACCACGGTGAGTCCCGTGATGCAGACGGCGGAGCAGGCCGTGAACAAGGCGTCCCCCGGCCGCATCCACGTGTGGGTCGGCGAGGAGATCGGCAGCATGAAAAGAACCGCGCCCAGCAGGATCGCGCCCAGGAATCCGAACACGATCAGCCACTTGCACTTCATGGCGTCTCCTTCTCCTGCGCCTTCTTCTTCGCGGAGGGACGGTCGCCGGAGCAGACCTCCTTGAAGTAGACGCCCCAGATGCTCACCTCGTAGAGCAGGATGAGCGGCAGGGCCATGAGCAGCTGGCTCATGGGATCTGGCGGCGTGAGCACCATGCCGAGGAAAAACGCCAGCACGATCGCGAAACGGCGCCAGCGGCGCAACGAGTCGGACGAGATGACGCCCAGCCAGCCCAGTACGAAGAGAAGCAGGGGCACTTGGAAGACGAGCCCGAACGCCAGCACAAGCTTGAGGATGAGCGGCACGAAGTTCTCGATCTGCACCTCGGTGACGCTCAGGCCGATCCATTCGTTCACCACGTCGAAGAAACGCACGACGTTCGGCGCGAGCTGACCGTAGGCGAACGTCACGCCCACGCCGAAAAAGGCCGTGCCGGAAAGCAGGAAGAAGAGAATCGCGACCTTCTCGCGTTTCGTGAGCGCGGGGAACACGAAACGCAGGATGAAGTACATCACGAACGGGAAGCCCAGCACGGTTCCGCCCCACATGGCGATGGACATGATCTGGCTGAAGCCGCCCGTGAGGTTCAGGCTGACGATCCGGATCTTCCCCGCCGCCTCAAGGGCCGCGGCGGGCGCCTTGAGCCACGCCAGCACGGTGGGAGAGAACACGCCCACGACGATGCAGCACGTCACCCACGCGATCACGGCGTTGATCAAGCAGGAACGCAGCGCGACGATGTGCTCGAAGAACGGACGCGGCGGATCGTTGTACTCGTCAGGGTTTTTGATGAGCTCGCCCATCTTCACTTGCCCTTCCCCGGCGCGGCCGACACCGTGATCGTCACCCGCCGCAATTCCTCCTCGGTCGGGGGAGGCGGTTGCGCAGGCTCCGCCGGAGGCTCGGGCGACACCTCGTCGCCCCCAGTCGAGGAATCTTCACCGGTTGTCGAGGAATCATCTCCATCCGGCGAATCTCCGTAACCATAGTCGTCGTACGAGGTCTCGTCGTAGAAATCCTCATGCCCCGGATAGGGGCTGCCCTCCGGATAGGGATTGCCGCCCTCGTCGGTCGCCGTTGAATCGGACGTTGCTTCGGCCGCGGAGGACGTCGAGGAGGAATTGTCCGCGATCGCGTTGTCGACCTCCTTGCGGACTTCCTGGTCCATCGACATCAGCTGGCGCTTGAATTCGTCCGCGGCGCGCCGGAGGTTGGTCATCATCTGCCCCAGCTTGCGCGCGGCGGACGGCAGGTTCCGGGGACCGACGACGATAAGAACGACACCGAGCAGAACGAACCACTCGGTGCCTCCTACGGATTCAAAGATGAACGCAAAGCCCATCAGGAACCGTCAGTCAACGCCCTTACTTGTGCGCATACACGGCGAATTCGCCGCGGCGGTTCTTGCTCCACGCGCTCTCGTCGTGGCCAATGACGGCCGGCTTCTCCTCGCCGTAGCTCTTGTCCTGCACGCTCTTCACGTCGACGCCGAGCTGCACGAGATAGTCGCGAATCGAAATCGCGCGATTCTGGCCGAGGGAGAGGTTGTATTCGTTCGAGCCACGCTCGTCGCAGTTGCCCTCCACCATCACCACGCGGCCTGTCTGCTTGAGGTGCGCGGCCACGGCCTCAATCTTCGCCATTTCGCTCTGCTGGAGGTTCGCCGCGTCGAAACCGAAGTAGACGGGCGCGAAGTCGACGTCCGTGCAACGCACGTAATTGGGATCCTGGTCGAACGGAACGCCCGTCGCGGGCTTGCCGTCTTCGTCGTTGATCGCGCCCAGGTCGGCACCCGCGTTCGCGAGCCCGGCGCCGTCGGTGCCTTCGGAGGCAATGTCCTTGCCCTCCGTCATGCCGTCGTCCGTGCCGACGTCCGTCGCCTGGGCGATCGAATCGCCGTCAACCGACTCGTCGTCGTACTTGCAACCTGTGACCGCGCACGCGAGAACACCGCAGAGCGCAATCGCCATCATCGTCGAACTCTTCATTTTTTTGACTCCTTATGAGATAAAATTCTTTTGGTTGTGAAAGCGGCGTGTATGATACAGAAAACGCGGCGAAAAGGCAAGCGGAAAAAGAAAAAGAAAATGCTTTCCGCCTAACCGGCGTTTTCGGGTTCCTTCTCGCCGTGGCTGCGGATGGCCCGGTTGAGACGCCCGAACAGCTCAAGTCCCACAAGGCAGAGCGCCGTCGCGGCCACGGCCACCCAGTAGAGCCCTGCGGCCGACGCCATGCCGATGCCGGCGGCCACCCACATGCCAGCGGCCGTCGTGAGGCCGTGGATCACGTGCTTCTGCATGATGATCGTGCCGGCGCCGAGAAAGCCGATGCCGCTCACGATCTGCGCGGCCACGCGCGCCGGGTCGGCCGCATGCACGCCAGCGCCGTCGGGCGAATCGAGGAACCCGTACTGCGACACGATCATGAACAGCGCGCTGCCGAGCGCCACCAGGCAGTGGGTGCGCGTACCGGCCGTCTTGGCGCGGTACGCGCGCTCCATGCCGATGAGCATGCCGAGCCCCGCCGCAAGGGCGAGCCGCAGGATGAGCGTTCCGGTCACAGATCCCTGATGAAGATGTTGCGGAACTCGATCGGGTCGCCGTGGCACTGGAGCTCGATCTGCTCGCACGGGAAGATCGGCTGCGTGCGGTCCCAGTAGTTCTCGAGCGTGACGTTGTCCACCACGACTGCGCCGTTGAGGCGCACCGTCACCTTCTCGCCCACCATCTTGATGTAGAAGCGGTTCCAGTCGCCCACCTGCCGGTCTGCGATGCAGAGCGCCTTGTCGGGGTTCTTCTTGTTGTTGTAGAGGCCGCCCGAGCCAATGCCCCAGTCGTTGTTGGCATCCCAGATCTGCACTTGCGGCGCGCCGCGGAGATAGAGGCCGCTGTCGCCCTGCACGGACATGATGCGCCAGTCGACCCACATCTCGAAGTCCTTGTAGTCCTTCTTCGTGGCGAGCGAGTAGCCGCCCTTGAAGCCGTCGAAGAAGAGGTTGCCGTTGCGCACGGACCAGTGCTCGGCCATGCCTTTGTCGGCCACCTTCTGCATCTCGGCGCGCTTCTCGGGCGTCGCCGCCTGGCGTACCTTCGGATTGTCGAACTTCTCAGTGGTGGTCACGCCCTTCCAGTTCGCGAGGTCGCACGCCTTGCCCGCGAAGTAGGTGGTGAAGCCCGCCGGGCACTTCGCCGTCTGGCACGGGCAGACAACGCCCATCTTCGCGTCGTCGGGCAGCTCCTTGATGCGGATGTTGCGCCACATCACGTGGTGGCCGTGGCCGAGCCAGCCGATGCGGCCCTTCGGCGTGTGCAGGCCGGGATGCTTCTTGCCGTCCGGCGTGTCGCCGTCACCCTTCCACTTCGACACGTCTGCCTTCGTGATGAGGCTTCCGTTGAGGTACACCTCGATCTCGCTGCCGATTACCTTGACCTCCTCGAAGTTCCACAGACCGGCCCTGCGCAGGTAGCTGCCGCCGGCGGCGAAGTTCTTCTCCTTGCCCCAGATCTGCTTGCCCACGTTGTCGCGCAGCGCGGGCACGATGCCGTACACGGAGCCCGTGTACTGGTAGGGCTTGAGCTTGTCCTTCTTCGCCTCGCCGTCGTAGTACTGGCTGCCGCCGTCGTCGAGGAGCTGCAGCTCGCACATTCCGAAGTAGGCGGCGTCCTTGTTCACGTCGACCATGCGGATGCCGAGGCCGTTGTTGCCGTTCTCGGGCATCTTGAACTCGAAGCGGAGGATGAAGTTGCGGTATTCCTTCTCTGTGCAGAGGTTGCCGCTCGATCCCTTCACGTGCCGCTCGGGGAAGCAGGCGAGAACCGTGGAGGTCTTCTCCTGCTTCGTGCCGCGCATCGTCTCCGTGATCGTCTCGACCCCGTACATTTCCGTGGCCCCGCACCAGCCCGAAAGGTCCCTCCCGTTGAAGAGCGGGACGAATCCTTCGTCGATTGTTTCTGGGTAGGGGGCGTTGCAGCACGTTCCCGCGCCGTACGCCGTAACCGCCGCCGCGCACGCGGCGAGCAGCATTGTCGTCATCTTCATGTTTTTGTCTCCTGGTAGTTGGCCCCTTCGGGCACCGATTGAATGGCCATCACGAGCTTGTGCTCCTCGCCGGGCGCGAGCTCCAGCGCCGCGTCCTCGTAGATCGTCGCCGGCTCCACGCACACGAAGCGGTCCCAGCCGCGTTCGCCGAGCTCCGCCACGCGGCCCGCGCTCTCCGGACCCGGGTTCCACACGACAAGCTTCTTGTTGCCGCGCGAGACGAGCGCGATCGCGCGATGCAGGCCGGGGTCGAGAAGCACGTGCTCGTGCTTCTCGACGGTGAACACCTTGCTTCCGTCCGCGATCGGCGCGTAGTCGCCCGTCCAGACGCGCTCGCCGCCCTTCTCCGGCGCACGCGTGTCAAAGAACGCACAGCCGTCCACGCCGCGCACGGACACGCCTTCCCGCCCCTTGACGAGAAGGTAGGGGTGGAACCCCTCCGTCACCTTGAACGGCGCGTCGCCCGTGTTCTTCGCCGTGAGGCAGAGGGTCAGCTTCATCGACACGGACACCGACAGCTCCAGATCGAAGTCGTGCGGCCACACGGCGCGCGTCTCGTCGGACGACGTCAATCCAAGGCGGATCTCCGTGAGGTCCTCGGAATATTCCGTGCCGCGCACCTGCCACGTGGAGTAACGCGCGAGGCCGTGCGGCTTCGCGCCCTCGCCGCCGCAGCGCGCAAACCACGGCCAGCATACGGGAATGCCGCCATGGATCTCCTGCCCCGCCGGCGTCTCGTCGTAGGGATGCGGCATGTAGAGGACCGGCGGGTTCCCCGTGGGACGGTACGAGAGGGTCTGCGCCCCGAAGAGCGCCACCTCCGCCGATCCGTACCTATTCGCGAGCACAACGATCGGCACACCGTGGCGCGACGGACGGAACACGATCCGCTCCGGCGCGCCATAACGTCGGTTCAGTTCCACGCAATCCGCGTGAGCAGGTAATTCTCGACCGTCCATAGTCTCCCGTCTTTTTTTGTACGGCGTTATTCTACCAAATCGGTTGACCGCTTTCAACTACCACGATGCACGAGATGCAAAACCTGAAACGGAATCAGAGCGTGACGCCGTCCTTGAAGATCGCGATGCCGCGGGCATTCTCCACCTCGTTGCGCGCCGGCGCGCCGGAGGCCACCTCCAGCACCTTCGCGGCGAACGCCTCCACATCCGGGTTCGCCATCGCGTCCCAGTCGATCCAGTGCGGCTTCGCCTGCGCGAGCGCCGTGTTCGTGGAGATCTTCATCGTGGGTACCACCGTGCCGAACGGCGTGCCGCGTCCGGTCGTGAACAGCAAGCGAGAGGCCGTGCGCCTTCACGTGCTCGCCGTAGTCCAGCACGTCCTCCACGCGGGAACTGCCGCCCTTCTGCACGCAGCCGAGCGACTTGTCCTCAAGCGTGGTGATGCCGCCCGCCTTGTTGCCGGGCGACGGGTTCTCGTAACACGGCTGGCCGTGGCGCGTGTAATAATCCTTGAAGTCGTTGACCATCTTCACGCACTTCTCAAACACGGCGCGGTCGCGGCAGCGCCGCATGAGGAGCGTCTCCGCGCCGAACATCTCGGGCACCTCTGTGAGGAGCGTGGAACCGCCGCGCGCAACGAGCCAGTCGCTGAAGCGCCCCACGAGCGGATTCGCCGTGAGGCCCGAGAAGCCGTCACTCCCGCCGCACTTGAGGCCCACCACGAGCTCCGACACGGGCACGTCCACGCGCGTTGCCGGACGGTTCGACTCAAGTTCCTTGATCAGCTCCAGCCCGCGCGCGTATTCGTCGCCGGGATCCTGCGCGCGCAGGAAGCGGATGTTGAGCGTGGAAATGTCGCCGAGGCGTTCCTTGAAGGAGTCGAGCGTGTTGTTTTCGCAGCC
This sequence comes from uncultured Lentisphaerota bacterium, assembly GCA_900320225.1. GTDB lineage: Bacteria > Verrucomicrobiota > Kiritimatiellia > RFP12 > UBA1067 > RUG572. The sequence continues at coordinate 16,852 of ONRL01000008.1, read as the reverse complement.
GAGCGCCACCACGAGCACGCCGCCCGCGTTTGGGTGGCGGCAGAGCGCGGCGAGCAGGTTCGCCGTCATCTCGTGGTCCGCCCCGAGCTGCGAGCAGCCGTAGGGGTGCGTGAGGGCGATGCCGCCGCAACTGGCGGCAAGGCGTTCGCAGAGGTTATTGACACACCCCACCGTGGGCACCACCCAGATGTCGTTGCGCACGCCCACGCGTCCGTCGGGATGGCGGTAGCCCTTGAATGTGGGGATTTCCGCCGCACGCGGCGGCGGCTCCAACACGACAGAATCAGGCTCGTAGATGTAAGTGAGGTTGTCGCCGAGGTTCGTGGCCACGTTGTGCACGTGCACGTGCTCACCGGGCGCGATGTCGCACGTGGCGTGCCCGATCGGCATGCCGTACTTGATCACGTTCTCGCCGGCGCGGATGGCGCGCAGGGCGTACTTGTGGCCATCGTCGCGGATTTCGACGTTGTCGAGCGGATGGATGATCATGACATGCTTTCTATGTCGGCGCGGATGCGGGCGATGTCGGCCGCGTCGAGCGCGAGCGCGGCCGCACCGGCGTTCTCCAGGGCGTTCTTCACGCGGCGCGCGCCGCAGAGCACGGCCGTCACGCCGGGCTGCGCGGCGGTCCAGGCCGCCACCAGCTGCGCCGTGGTGCAGCGGTACTTCTCTGTGAGGTCCGCCCAGCCGTCGAGCATCGCGATCACGCGCGCGCGGTTCTCCGGCTTGTACCACGGAATCGTGCTGCGAAAATGCGAGGGGTCGAGGGGCGTGTCCATGCGGATCTTTCCGGTCAAGAGGCCCTGCTCGAACGGCTGGTAGCCGAGGAAGGCGATGCCGTTCGCGGCGCAGGCGGGAAGGACCTCCTTCTCGGCGTCGCGCACGAGCATGGAGTACTTGTTCTGGCACGAGTCAAGCGCGCCGGCCGCCGACCACTCCGCGAGGCCCGCGGCCGTTTCGTTGCTCACGCCGATCGCGCGGATCTTGCCTTCCGCCTTCATCTTCATCAGCTCGCCCATCGTGTCCACGACGGGCGTGAGAAGCGGCGGCTGCGCGGGGAGATGAATCTGGTAGAGGTCAATGTAGTCGGTGCGCAGGCGGCGCAGGCTCTGTTCGAGCTCGCGGCGGATGGAGGCGGGCTCCACGCACGAGCGGACGGTCTTCCCGTCCTGCTCGTACCACACGGGACCGCGGTCGCCGTCCCAGGGAAGGCCACACTTCGTCGCGAGCACGGCCTTGTCGCGCCGTCCCTCGAGCGCGCGGCCCACGACCTCCTCGGAGTGGCCGAAGTAGTACGTGGGCGCCGTGTCGACGAGGTTCACGCCGTTGTCGAGCGCCGCGTGGATCGCGGCGACGGACGCGTCGTCGTCCGTCGCGCCCCACCAGGGGCCGCCGCCGACCGCCCACGTGCCGAGCGCAATAGGGGAAACCTTGATGCCGCTGTGGCCGAGTTCGCGCATATTCATTAGAAGAGTCCTTTCACGTGGCCGGTCTCCACGTCCACGTCGATCCGGCGGTAGGCCGGCGAGGCGGAGGTGCCCGGCATGAGCTTGATTTCACCGGCGACGGGCACGAGCAGCCCGGCGCCGCGGTAGATGAGCACGTCCTTCACCGGCAGGCGCCACCCCTTCGGGCGGCCGAGCAGCTTCGGGTCGTGCGAAAGCGAGTATTGCGTCTTCGCGATGCACACCGGGAGGCGCGCCGTCTCGGGGTCGGCCTGGTAGGCGGCGAGCTTCTCGGCGGCCTCGGGCGTGTAGTCCACGCCGTCGCCGCCGTAGACCTCCTTCACCTGCTTCTCGATGCGGTCGGCAAGCGGCTCGTCGAGGTCGCAGAGGAAGGCGAATTCGTTCGGCTCGTCGCAGGCGGCGATCACGGCGTTCGCGAGGTCGAGCGCGCCTTCGCCGCCCTTCAACCAGTGGTCGCTCACGGCGAAGCGCGCGCCGGCGCCTTCTGCCATGCGGCGCACGAGGTCGCGCTCGGCGGGCGTGTCGGTGTAGAACGCGTTGAGGCACACGACCGGCTGCACGCCGCTGCGGCGGATGATGTCGATGTGCGCGAGCAGGTTGTCGCAGCCCTTCTCGAGCAGGCCGAGGTCCTCGTGCGTGTAGACGGGGTCGAGCGGAAGCCCCGCCTTCACGGCGGGCGCGCCGCCGTGGGCCTTGAGGGCGCGGACGGTCGCGACGAGCACCACGGCGTCGGGCTTCAGGCCGGAGCAGCGGCATTTGATGTTCCAGAACTTCTCGTAGCCCATGTCGCTGGCGAATCCGCTCTCCGTCACGACGTAGTCGCCGAGCGCGCAGGCGAGCCGGTCCGCGACCACGCTGTTCTGGCCGATCGCGATGTTCGCGAACGGGCCCGCGTGCACGAACACGGGCTGTCCCTCGATGGACTGCATGAGCGTGGGCTTGATCGCGTTGACGAGGAGCGCGCACATCGCGCCGTCCACCTCGAGGTCGGCAGTCGTGACGGGGCGGCCGTCCTTCGCGTAGGCCACCACGATCTTCGAGAGGCGCTTGCGGAGGTCGGCGAGGTCGGCGGACATGGCGAGGATCGCCATCACCTCGCTCGCGACGGTGATGTAGAAGCCGCTCTTCATCTGGAAGCCGTCGAGCGCGCCGCCGCCGAGGCCGATCTCCACGTTGCGCAGGCCCTGCGCGCAGAAGTCGATCGCCCAGCGCAGCTGGACGCGCTCGGGGTCGATGTCGAGGCGCTTCAGGCCGCGCGCGGCGAGCCAGGCGTCGTCATGGTTGCGCTCGTGCTGCATGCGGCTGTTGAGCGCCACCATCGCGAGATTGTTCGCGTTCGTGATCGCGTCGATGTCGCCGGTAAGGCCGAGCGAGAGGTTCGTGAGCGGCACGACCTGCGCGAGGCCGCCGCCCGCGGCGCTGCCCTTGATGTTGAACGTGGGGCCGCCCGAGGGCTGGCGCACGCAGCCGACCACCTTCTTGCCGAGGCGCCCGAGGCCCTCCACGAGGCCGAGCGTGGTAGTGGTCTTGCCCTCGCCGAGCGCGGTGGGCGTGATCGCGGTCACGTCGATGTACTTCGCGCGCTTCTTTTCGCCGAGGCGCTTCAGCACCTTCGTGACGTCCACCTTGGCGAGCACGTCGCCGTAGGGCGTCCATTCGCCGGACTCAAGGCCGAGCTCGGCCGCGAGGTCCGCCGCCGGGCGCAGCGTCGCTTCCGCCGCCTCGGCAATCTCCCAGTCCTTCATCTTCGTCGGGTCAAGTTTCATAGTCACCTCTTTCTGGATGCGGTTAGTATACCATAAATGTGGTATAATGGACGCATCAAACCGCCGCGAAGGAGAATGCAGTATGACGCTTGAAGACGTTCCAGAGGTGAACCGCCTGCTCAAGAAGGAGTTCAAGGCGCACGCCGCCCCGATCATCGAACTGATCGAGGCGCAAACCCACGACCCCTTCTGCGTGCTCGTGGGCACGATTCTCTCGGCCCGCACGAAGGACCAGTGCACGGCCGGCGCCGTGAAGCGCCTCTTCGCCCGCATGGGCGGAACCGCCACGCCTGACGCCCTTGAGGCAATCCCCGTGCCCGAGCTCGAAAAACTCATCTTCCCCGTCGGCTTCTACCACGACAAGGCCCGCCACCTGCATGACCTGCCCAAGGTGCTGCGCGAGAAGTTCGGTGGCGTGCTGCCGCACACGGTGGAGGAGCTGTGCGAACTGCCGGGCGTGGGACGCAAGACCGCCAACCTCACGGTGGCCGTGGGCTTCGACCTGCCGGCCATCTGCGTGGACGTGCACGTGCACCGCATCACGAACAGGTGGCACCTCATCAAGACGAAGACGCCGCTTGAGACGGAGATGGCGCTGCGCAAGATCCTGCCGGTCCGCTACTGGAAGACCTGGAACTCGCACCTCGTCTCGTTCGGGCAGACGCGCTGCTTCCCGCGCAACCCCAACTGCGCGGACTGCCCGATCAGCCCCTATTGCCCGAGCTGCGCCGCCCCCCGCTGACGCCGCCCGCGCAAGCGGGGCAAATCGCGTTTCATTTCGCCCCTTCAACCTCCACGCGCAAGCCGCAGTCGAAAAAGCGCGGCGCGCCGCTGTCGTGCACCTTCACGGCCAAGACGTTGTCGCCCTCCCTGACGGCGGAGAGGAACGTGTCGGCGGCAACCTCGAACGGCCCCCACCCGTCGTTCCATCCCTGCGCCTCCAGGATGCGCGTCCCGTTCAGGTAGATTTCCACGTTCTCGTCGTGGAACATGTCGAACGTCACGCGCGTCACCTTCGCCGTCTTCCAGGTGAAGTGCCGCCGCAGCCAGATGTCGCTCGTCGGCCATCGCTCGGACATGCGCATGAGCGTAGCCTCCTTGCCGTATCCGACCGGCTTGTTCGTCCGCTTCCACGTGCCGTCACGGAAATCCGGCTCCATCCAGTTTGCCGGGGGCACTTTCATCGTGTACCGCCACGGCGCGCGCTTCTTCCACTTGTTGTCCTTCGTGTCGGCGCGAGGGAAGATGGAAACTGACCGCATTCCTCCAACAACAGTTCCCCCCGACTTCCCAGACCGCCTTTCCTTCACGAGATCGGGGCCGACCACGAGACGGAAACCATCGCAATAGCCCAATCTCGCATTTTGCTTCATGAACCAGATTGCGTTTTCCCCCCATCCGTGCACGTTAAGGGAGTCTATGCGCAGGAACGCCGCATCGTCACCATCATTCCAGAAAAGAGGATCTACATCCTTGTCGATCCATGGCAAATCGTCAGGGGACTTGACAACGCAGAAACCTTGTTCTATGTCCCGCATAACCTGCGATGAAAACGTGTCAAGCACGATCTCCGCTTGATTGCCCAGCATGTCGTACAGGCCCCAGGCATTTGGTTTCTTGGTCGCAACGGACGCTGCGACCTGCCAATATGCCCCCTTCCAACGCTGCGCATCGATTGGAACGCCCTTTCGCTCAAGCATCTCCCTTTTTTCGCTCGGCAACACGCCTATCTGAGCGCGTTCATTCAGTCCGGCTCCCCACATCTTCGGTCGCGCGTACACCTCCCTTTCCGGATCGCCGTTCGCCCGGCACGCATACTCCCATTCGGCAAGCGTCGGCAACCTGAACACGAACCCGACGGGGAGAGCCTTCGCGTGACGCCTGTTCAACTTTTCGATGAACTCGTCGATTTGCCGACGCGAACAGCACGTCTGCGGCGTCTGAGCCCCTCCCAAGGCGTCAATTTGCGCCTGCATGGCCGGTTCGCAACGAAGAGCTGGGCTGATGCACTCCCATTGCGCCCGCGTCACCGGGATCTTTCCAATCCAGAACGGACGGCTGATCGTCACAGTGTGAGGCACGTGAGCCGGCGCCCCTCCCTCATACCCCATCGTGAACGTCCCCGCCGGACACCCCATCAGCTCCAGCTGCTCACCCTTGCCGAGCTTGATCGTCAGCGGCTTGGGCCGTTCCGACAGCAACTTGTATGGCTCAACATTGGGAGAACGGTCATCGTCGGCAGAACTGGCATTTCTGGGAGAACGAGCATCTCGCCCGTTCGCATCCGGCTTCGGAGGCGTAATGCCGCGCTCCTTCAGCAGGTCGGGACCGAGCGTCACGAGGACGGAACACGATCCTCGCTCTGGGAAATCCCAATTGGACAAGGCCATCGACCCTCTCGCCAGCCGACACTCGTCTGGTGATGTCAGCGCAGCGACATACACGGGGTCTCTTTCAGGAGATGAAAGACGCGCATTGTCTTTTATCGCATGAATTAGCGACCCTCTACCCGCCTTCACGATTTTGTCTGGATCCACGCTGTCCAGCATGAACGTACGACCAACCAAAAGGGCCTGAAGCCCCCATGGATTTGGTTTCGTATACTCCAGCGGCATCATCCAAGTAATCCTGTTGTCTTGAGGATGATCGCGAAAGTGAGTGTATTCATCAAGAAATCGTTTTGCCTGAACCGTCTCGCCCCAAATAGCATGAATAACCGATGTCATCGACAGATTGGCGTCAACAAATGTCGGATCCGATTCATCGGCCTTGACCGCATATTCCCATTCGGCAGAAGTCGGGCAACGGAAAATGTACCCCTGCGGCCTGTTTTTGATTTTTTCGTTCAGGTGGCGAAATATCCTCGCTTGCACGAATGCAGGCATCGGTGCCCTGGCAAGAGGGTTATAGGGCACTCGCAATCCAATTCCATCCCATATGCGCTTCTGCTCTTGCTTGACATGTTCACTGACTTCTGGACAGATGCCCAATGCCTCGATCATGTGAGGCGTTAACGGGTATTTCGCAATCCAGAATGGCCGAGTGATGGCAACCTTGTGCGGCTTGTTAAATGGTTTGTGATCTCCGCTGGCCTCTTTGCCGTAGCCCATCATGAAAGTACCGGCAGGACACCCCACCATCTCCATCGTCACGCCGCCGCCAAGGTCGAACGAGAGAGGCTTGGGACGGGGCGAGGTCTCTTTGGGGCGCTTTTCGCCCGTTACAGGCGCAGGGGCGGGAGTGCCGCTTCCCAGCGCGGACGATGCCGATGCGACGGACGAACTGCCTTCAGGCTTGGGCGGCGCGATGCCGCGTTCCTTCAGCAGGTCGGGGCCGATGCAGAGACGAAGCTTCATGACGAAATGCTCTGTTCCCGGTGTTCTGTAGCAGAACCCGTACGGGACGGGGCCGATACTTGCGTAGCGGTGTTGTCCATAACAATCGTTAGGGCCTCCACCTTGGTTCACAAGCGCCAAGTTGCGTCGCACGTCACCCGGATTGTATGCCTCGAAGATCAACGGATCCCGTGCGCCATCTGCAAACGCTGTCCCGGCATATCGATGCAAGAACCTCCCGAACCGGGCGTCTACGCTGCCGTCATCGGAATCGTACACACCCGAATCCAGCAGTGGTTCGACCGTCACGCCACCCATGTCGCATATTCCCCATTTGTTCGGACGACGCTGCCCAACGGGGATGTATGGAACCCAGCATCCCTCCCTGAAACGGCTCATGTCGACGGCACGCTTCCCCCAGTAGGAGAGACTGTCTTCGCGCGTCACGAAACTGGCGTCGCAGTCGGCCCTTGTCGCCTGGTTGTTGTCGGCATAGGGGTCTGACGGATCGCTGGACATCGCCATGAACGCATGTGCCCATTCTGCCATCGTCGGGAACCTGAACTTGTAGCCGACGGGAATCTTGTCTTTGTTCATGCTCGTCAACTTGTCCATGAACTCCTCGGCCGATCGCCGTGACAAGCTGGTTTTCGGCAGCAACTTACCGCACATGACAGGCACGCGTGGATACTCGGCGTCTCTCGTCGCGCCCTGCGGCGGTTCGGTCCTGGGCATGAGGCGTTCCCATTGCTCAACAGTCACTGGAAACTTCCCTATCCAGAACGGACGGGTGATCTCGAGCGTCTGCCGGTTCTTCACGTACAGCACCCGCCTCTGGAATCTAGCGGCCGGACACCCCACCATCTCCATCTTCACGCCGCCGCCGAGGTCGAGGGAAAGGTCCTTGGGCTTGGGCGAAGTTTCCTTGGGAAGTTTCTCGTCCGAGGCCGACGAAATGGCACGAGCGCCGCTTCCCAGAACGTCGCCGCCAACGGGCGAGCCGCCCGTCCCAGTCGGGAGAGCCGTGCTTGTCGTGGCGGCAACGGGCGGGACGCCAGTTGCCCCAGTGGCGGTTTTCTGCCGCGACGACCACGCGCGCCAGCCGAACACCGCCGCGCCGAGGACGAGCGCACCCATGACGCATGCGGCAACGGGGAACGGGCGTTTCGTCCTCCGCGCGTCCGCCGCGCGCGGCTTTTTCTTGGGCAACTTCAACTGGCCCATGGCGGCCTGCTGAAGCAACTGCGCGACCGCGAGCGTCGTGGTCGGACGATCCTCGGGCTTGGGCGCGCACATGAGCGAGATAACGTGCGCGATCGCCGCCGAAATCTCGGGACACATCGTCCGCACGTCCGGCAGCGGCTCGCCCTTCAGCGCCTTCGCGAGCAGCTCCACCGCCGTGCTGCCCTCGGTCGGACGCTTCCCCGTCAGCATCTCGTAGAGGACGACGCCCAACGCGTAGATGTCTGCCCGCGCGTCGATATGGTGCGAGTCCATCATCTGCTCCGGCGCCATGTAGGCGGGCGTGCCGATGATCATGCCCGTCGTCGTCACCGTCGTCTTGTGCGCCTCGTCCGTGAACTTCGCGACGCCCAGGTCGGCCAGCTTCGGCGTCCCGTCCGCGTCAAACATGATGTTGTCCGGCTTGATGTCGCGGTGGATCACCCCGTGGCGATGCGCCAGTTCAAGGGCGATCGCGATCTGGGCGGTAATCGAGACGGCCTCGGCGACGGGAATGCGCCCGTGCTCGCGTAGACGGTCCTTCACGCTGCCGCCCGGCACGTAGTCCATGATGATGTAGCACAGTCCCGTATCGGGATCCTCCCCCGCGTCGTAGACCTGTATGAGGTTCTTGTGGCGAAGCGTCATCGCGAACTCGGCCTCGCGCGCGAAGCGCGTGCGGTAGTCCTGATTCTTGTCGGCGATCTCCGGGAACATCACCTTCACCGCATACCGCTCGCCGCCCGGCGCGCGAACGAGGTACACCGCGCCCATGCCGCCCTTCCCGAGCAGTTTCTCCACGGTATAGTCGCCGAACATATCACCCGGTTCGAGCAACTTGACCGCTTTTTGTCCTATTGCTTCCGTTTGCATGAAGATAGTATATCACATCCAGCGCACCTCAACGGCGGAGCCGCAAGACGACGAAGGAATAAGGCGGCAGCTGCACGTCCAGCGTTTTCCCGCCCGCGAAATCGAAGGCGTCTTTCCGCGGCACCACGCGCGTCGGCTCCTCGGGCGTGTTCTTCGCGCCCGGCTCGCCGCTCAGCGTCTCACGCGACACCTTCCCGGCAGGCAGCTGCGCGTCGAACGCGAGCGTTACGGGACACGCCGCAGACGCGGCGTTCACGAGCTTCACCACGAGCTCGTCGCCCGCAAGCCCCGCGCCCGCGTGGAACGCCACCACGTCGATCGCCTCCGCCTTCGGGTTGAACGGACCCTTCTCGCGGTCCCAGCCGGCCGGCTGGCGCGTCGTCACCTTCGGGTAGAAAACGGGCACGACGCGGTCGGGGCGGTTGTGCGTGAACATCTTCTCCGCATAGTACGTGGGGTTGCCGCAGACCGCGTCCGTCGTCACGTCGAGGAGCGAGAACCCGTCGCGCGGCGCGCCCCGCCGGCGCGCGAGCGGCGCGTAGGCCACCATCTTGACCACGTCGCTGTTCTTCTCGATGCCGATGCGGAACGCCGCCTCGGCGAGCGATACGTAGAGTCCGTCAATCCAGTCGGGACGGATGTCGCGCGTGCCCCACTCGCCGATGTACACCGGCACGTGGTCACGCGGATAGGAGTCGTAGCGGTCCGTATGGTTGAGCCAGTAGCTCGGCGAGGCGTACATGTGCTCGTCCGCGAAGTCCACCTCGCCCTTCCGGATCTCGGCCCAGCTCTCCTTGCCGCGCGGCGGGTCGCGGATCACGTGCGGGTCGATGGCGGCAATCACCTTGAGATCGGGATGCACGGCCTTCACGCCCGCCGCGAGCGGGTAGAAGCGCGAGTAGTACTCTTTGCCCCAGTTCTCGTTGCCGATGCCGATCGTCTTGAGCGGGAACGGCGCGGGGTGCCCCATCTTCGCGCGGAGCGCGCCCCACGTCGTGTTCGTGGGGCCGCGGATGAACTCCACCGCGTCGAGCATGTTCGTGACGAGCCAGCCGAGGTTCTCCTTCGGGAAGAGTTTCGAGTTGCGGAACTGGCACGTGGAACCCGAGGCCCACGTTCTGGTAGTAGCCCCAGATGTTCCAGAGCGGCTGGCGCGTCTCGGGCGCGCCCACGGTGCGCTTCCAGTCGAACCACCCCGCGTAGTCGCAGCTCTCCAGCATGCAGCCGCCGGGGAAGCGGAAGTTGGCGGGCTTGAGGTCGGCGATCAGCTGCGCGATGTCCTCCCGGAGGCCGTGCCCCTTGAACGTCTTCGCCGGCATGAGGCTCACGTAGTCGATCTCCGCCGTGCCCGCCTTCGCCGCGAGGATGAGGAGGTGCGCCTTCTTCGCGGACGCCTTCGGCGTGACGGTGGCTGCGAACTTCTTCCACGTCGCCTTCGGGTGGAAGTGCTTTTCGCAGAGGATCTTGTTCTCGGCCGACTCCACGCGCACGATGAGCGGCGCGTCGCCGCGCGCGTAGAGCGAGAGGTTGAGCGGCTCGCCGCCCTTCACGTCCATCTCGCCCATCGGCCCCGTGTTGCGCACGCCCGCGAACGACGCGAACGCCTCGATGCGCAGATAGGCAGGCGTGTCCGCCCGCAGCGGCTTCGCGTACTGGAGCGTGAAGCGCCCCATTCCCGTGCGGCGGCAGTCCGCCGTCCAGCCGGGGATGCCCAAATCGGTCGGACCCTTCAGTCGCTTTTCGAACCCGTCGTCGCTCGGCGCGGGACGGAACTCGAAGCCCCGATTCCACACGAGCTCGGGATAGAGGCACCCGTCCACGGAGAACGCGATGTCCTCCAGGAAGATGCCCCACAGCGACGCCGGCACCTCATGCCCCGGCTTCGATACCGCCACATCCACGTTGACCGCCGATGCGGCGAGACTGCACGCCACTGCTGCCGTCAGCGAGATGGCGGCTTTAAACGATCTTGCTTTCATGCGGAAAGTATACCAAAACTAGCGGATGATGAGGGCGGCGCCCAGCTTGTCGATGCGCAGGAAGAGGTTGTCGCCGGAACGCTTCAGGAACGCACGGTATCCTTGCGGAAGCGTGATGCCCGCAGGATCGAGCGCGAGCCGCTTCACGTTGGCGTTGGCGGCGAGCTTGCCCAACGGCACGGACTGGGGAGTGGAATAGGCACCCGCCGTGCGCACGATGGCGGCACCCGTGGCCGGCGTCGAGACGATGCCGGCCTGCGCGCCGCTCCCCAGCACGAGCGTCGCGCCGTCCGCCAACGCCATCGCGTTGGTGGCGACCACGTTCGCGCCGATCTGGAGCGTGGCGCCGCTGCCGACCGAGATTGTGGCCGGACCGCCGACGGCATCGTACCGAGCCGTGCCGGCCCCTGTGACCGCAAGCGTGCCGCCACCTCCGACGAGATTGACGTTCGTCACGGTGTGGCCGTCCAGATCCAACGTCATGGCCACGCCATTGTACACGTTCACGACTTGCGCAGAATGGTTCGTGCCCTTGGAGAAACCCATGTCCGCCGTAGCGGTCACGGTCACGGGGTGGCCGTTCGTCACGACAAAGCATTCGCTGATCGGGCTGCGCACGCCGCCTGTGCCAATTTCGTAACGAGGCGTAAAGAGCATTGACCTGGCCATGCCCGTCTTGACGAGTCCCCCTACACGTACCAGCCCTCCGTCCGAATACCATCCCAGATGGTTCGAGGCACCTGTCGGAGACCAGCTCGCCACGATCGTGCAGTCGCCTGCCACGTCCAGCACGCCGTCTACCCTGACAAAACCGCGGTCCCATCCGCACTCGAACGAATTGAAACGCGCCAGCGCGTCGGCCTGGATGTCGAGAATGAGGAGCCAGCCCGTCTGGGCGCCGTAGTACGACGTGCCCGTCAACGTGCTGCCGGAGGTGACAACGATCGGACTGCTGCTGCTGCCCGACTGCCACGGGAACTTCCAGCTGTTCGTGAACGCGACGTTTCCGGTGAGCGTGCGGTTGTGGACGCTCGCGAACGTGTCGCTGCCGGGCGTCGTGGCGGTCGCGCCGCCGGCGAAGTCCAGCACGCCGTCCAAGTTCACGTTGTAGGCCTCGGAGAAATTCACCCGGCATTCGAACCGGTTCGCCGCCGCGCCCGTGCCCGTCACCCGGTAGACCGTGAGCGCGTTCGTGGTCGCCGCGTCCGGGTTCGCCACGGTCACCGCGCCCGCACCGCCGAACACGAGACGGCTGCACTCGACCGGCGTATCCAGCACCACGGTGAGGGAGGCGGCGTTCGCGAACTCCACGAACGCGGAGGGCACCGAAATCGGCGCCGCATCGCCCGCCACTCCGTTGTGCGACCAGTTCGCGGCGTCCGACCAACTGCCGCCGTCAGGACCGATCCACACGAAACTGTCGGCGTACGTGAGTTCGCCGTTGTCGGAAAGAAACAGGCGGCCGGACGTCGTGGTGAAGTGGTTGGTTTCAGCAGAAGTGAGACCGCTCGCGATCACCCGCGCGTCCGCGGTGCGGGGCTCCACCGTCACGAGCGCCCCCTCCGCGAAATCGTAGCTGCCCGCATGCCAGCTCGCACCGTCGGCAAGGGTCACGGCCCCGCTCACGCGAAGCGTGCCGCCGCCCTGCGCGGAGGCGACGACGCTGTTCGCGCACGTCACGCCGTCTGCGAACTCCACCGTCGCGCCGGGATGCAGCGTCACGTTGCCGCTGCCCAGCTGGTTGGAGCTCTTCACAAGCAGCGTGCCCGCCTCCACCACCGTGCCGCCGGTGTATCGCTTCACGAAATTCGTCTTGGAGGCGAGGTCGCCGTCCTGCATCACGAGCGTGCCCGCGCCGATCTTGCGCAGCACGCCGCCATCCGCGCTCACGGACGTGCCGAACGTGACCGTGTGGCCGATGCCGGACTCGTCCTCGGTGTTGACGGTGATCGTACGGTTGCTCAGACTCAAGCCATGGAAGTCCGTCCCGTCGCCTGCGAAGTCGGAGAGAATGCCGAAATCGTCTGCGGCGCGGATGGTTGTGTTGGCGTAGAACGTCATCGGGTGATAGGAGCTCTCGGTAAGGCGAATGCCGCCCGACCCGACGACAAGGGTGGTGATGTAGTTGCAGAGATAGCTGTAGTAGCGTTTCTCGATCTTGTTGGCGTACAGCGTTCCCGTGCTGCCGGGACGGCCAATGTGGGATATCCCGGTGTTGGTCTCGGAGGAGCTGACGAGATGCACGTACAGGCCGTCGATCACGAGCGTGCCCTTGCACTCGAAGTCGCCGCGGTTCCAGCCCATCTCCATCTCCGTGAAGTGCGCGCTGCCACCGGCGCTGATCTGCAGGATGCACCTGAACGATCCCTGCGTGCCGGTGAACTTCTTCCCTGTCACCGATGTCCCGGACGGGATGACCCACGCACGTTCAGTCGACATGTTCGGCACGGACCAGTTCTCGGTGAATGTGAAATTGCCGTAGAGCGTGCGGTACCGCGCGTCGGAAAAGTCGCTGCGCAGCGAAGGATCGGGATACGTCGCCGTGGCGCCGCCGTCGAAGCGGACGGCGGCCGCGGACGGGATGGCAAGGTAGGTGCCCGCGAACGTCACGGCGTTGGAGAAGGTCTGGATGCTGGACGAATCGTTGATCACGGACGGCACTCCCGTGAACGGATTGCCGCAGATCGTGAACGCGCCCGCGCCGGACTGGAAGCTGACGAGGGCGCCTCCGAGGTTCACAAGGTCGTTGGACACCACCCCGCCGCCTGCGGTGGCAAAGATGAGCGGATTGCCGGCGGCGGGGGCTACGGACGGCGTGGCGCCGCTGAGCAGCCGCCAGTTCCCCAGCGTGGAGAACTTGGCGTCGCCGCCCTCGCCCGTCCAGATGTACGCGGAGCTCCGGGCCACCGTGACCTTCGCGGCGACGCAGAGGTTCGACACGCCCGACTGCGTCGGCTCGAAGTCGGTGTAGAGCGTGGCCAGCGACGTGGCGGTGTTCGTGATCGTCGTGCCGACATAGTCGGAGTCGACGTCCGCCACGACGAGGCTGTGTCCGTTCAGGTCGAGCACCGTGCCGTTCGAGAGCGTCACCACGCCGAACGCGCCCCAGTTGCAGTCGTCCGTCAGCTTAATCTTGGAGCTCGCCGCACTGCCGAGCGTGAAGCTGCTGGACGCCTTGAACTGCACGCTTTCGGTGCCGCCGCCCGACTTGGGACGCGTCATCCACAGCCGGAGATCGGTAGAGGTATAGCCGCCGAACGTGTCGCCGCAGATCACGGTGTAGCGGTGCCAGCCTTCCGCCACGTTGCAGTAGGACGACAGCCTGAAGCGGTAGCCGGTGTTGTGGAACACCCAATCTCCGTCGATGGCGAAGGCGAAGTAGTCGTCAAACGAAGACGAGCTCTGGTAGAACTTCCAGTCGCCGGCGTTCGCCGCGGGCACGTAGAACCAGCCGTCCATGCGCAGCTGCGACTTCTCCACTTCCTTTGCGGGAATCGGCGTGTTGGGGTCGCTGAGCGTGCCACGGCACGTGTAGTCGCTCAGCGGCAGCATCCATTCCGTGCCGTACATGCCGTAGTTCGTGTAGCGGTTCACGCCGTAGTTTTTCTTACCCCACTGGGAGACGGTCCGCTCCGCACCGACCCGGATGCGCTTCCAGGCCGGCGTCACGCCGCTGGGGACCGTGAACGCCGTCGTGGCGTTGGTGATCACCACCGTCGTCGCCGCCCCCGGCACGACGCCGCTCATCAGGTTGCCGGCGGCGTCGTAGCACTTCCAGTTCGCGGCGTTGGCGAAGTCGTCGCCGGACGCCGGCCGCCCGCCGGTCCAGTACGCCGTGGCGGGCATGCCGGAGACGAGCGAGACGGTGATCGTGTTGCCGGAGAGCGTCGGAGAGCCGTAGTTCACGGTGTCCGTCACCTCCACGTAGTCGAGGACCGTCGCGCCCGCCGGGGCGTCGCTCGGGAGCGTGAAGCCCGCGGCACTGAAGCTGAGCGTGGGGACGCGGTGCTCCGAGGTGTCGAACACGATCTTCGCGCCCGAGCCGATCTTCACGGTGCCCTTGGTGAGGAACCGTCCGGTGAGGTCGCTGCGGAGGAAAGAGCCCTGCGCGGACGAGCCGATCACGAACCGCGTGTTCGGCGCGATGCAGAAGCCTGCCGTGCCGGCGGCGGGCACGCCGTTCGTGGCCACCGCGTTCGGCCCGGCGATGGCGTTCGCGGCCAGCTGCTCCTCGCTGAGCACGCCCTTCCAGATGCGGACCTCGTCGTAGCTCGCGCTCGCGTCCACGTTGTCGGACTGCGACGCGCCCAGGTAGAGACGCGGATTCGAGAACGTCGACAGCGCCTCCTTCGTGGTGAGCTCGTGCGCGATGGGCAGGCCGCCGGTCTGCGCAAGGCGCTTGGTCCAGCGGATGTCCGTCTTGCCGCTGGAGTTCTTCTTGAACGTCACGGCCAGGTGGTACGGCGTACCCAGGATGAAGGCGCCTGTGGGCGTGTAGACGTTCGTCACCGCGCCGGGCGTGCATGCCATCGCCCAGGACTGGTAGGCGTCCGTGCCATGCGACCATTCCAGCATGAAGTAGTGCGTACTGTCGGTGCCGTAGTCAAAGATCCGCGCCGAATTCCGCACCGCGTTCTCTGTGGCCCAGATCTCGATGGTCGCGCCGTCGGCGTCCAGCAGGTTGGTGCCGAGGTTGAGCGAACCCTCCTTCGCGCCGGAGACGCTCGCGCCGGTGTCGTTCAACACCACCTTCCCGTCGGCGATGTGGAGCGCGGTGCCCATCTTCGCGGCGACCACACCCCCGACCGAATCCGTGTAGTCGTCTGCGGCGTTGAAGCTCCAGCGGTGCGTCAACTCGACGGCTCCGGCCCCCGCGCAAGATGCGGCGGCAACGGCAAGCAAAACGAACTTTGCACTCTTCATGTCAATCACCCTCATTTTTCTTTGCTTTCACGAGGTAGTATAACACCGACGGCTCGTCCCTGTCAACGAGACGGAGCGACGAGTTTCCAGCTGCGCGGCGGGATCGTGCCGCGCGCGGAGACGTCGGGCGTTTCAAGCGCGAACGTCTGTTCCGCGCGGGACCAGTTCACGAGCACCGCAGCCGTGCGGCCGACCTTCGACCGCCACACGGAATGGAACACGGTCGGCAGGGCGTTCTGCACGGCCTCCTTCACGTCCTGCGGCTTCGTGTAGGAACTGCGCCGCAGGAACACGACGCGCTGCGTGGGACATTCCAGACGCCCCGGCGCGCGCATCTCGCCGTCGAAGAGCAGGTCGCGGTTGTCGTGGTAGAAGCGGGCCGTGTCCTTCATGAATGCGTAGTCGGCGGCGAATCGCGGCGACGTGGCGTGTTCGAGCAGGAACTTGTGGACGGTCGGCTGCTGTCCCCACGCGACGCCGCGCGCGACCTCGACCGCGAACTGGTCGGGGTACTTCTTCTCCCATTCCGTCGTCTCCACGCCGTAGGGGTTCTCGCCCCACCGTTCGTCCCACGGCGGCTGGTCGTCGATCGTCGCGAACGAGCCGAACACGACCACCGCGCCGTGGTAGACGGCCTGGAACGCCGGCACGAGCTCGTACTTCGGCAGGATCCCCGTGCCGAAACGCTCGGCGCTGGAATGCACGAAGATGAACGACTCGAAGAGCTCCAGATACGCCTCGCCCTGCTCCTCGGTGGAAAGGTAGAAGCCGGGGTTGTCGGCGCGTACCTTCTCCACGTACGCGCGGTAGCCGTCCACCATGTGCCGTCCGCCGCCCTTGGGGTGGCGGTGGCGGGGGTTGTAGCAGCAGCCGTGCGCGGCGTGCCCGATCATGTCCATGTACACGCCGTCCATGCCCGCCGCGCGGATCGTGCGCTCAATCATGCGGATGCGTTCCTGGAACTTCGGCGCCTCGCCGCAGCTCCACGCCTGGCGTTGCTTCGTGTAGGGGTTGAACATCGTGCTTTTCACCTTGCCGCCGCGCAGCACGATGGCGCAGTCGTCGCCGCCCTCGGCCCATTGCGCGTCGTCGCAGTCCCAGAGCATGCCGTTCGTGTACGGCTGCACGTAGCCGCCCGCGGCGTGGATGCGGGCGATGCCGTTCGTGAACGAGGAGATCGGCTCGCGCGGCGGCCAGAAGTTGGGATAGTAGGTGTCGTAGGGGACGCCGTGCCACCAGTACCAGTCGAGCGCCACCTTGAGGCCCGTGTCCTCCATGAACTTCAGCGC
>ONRL01000228.1 GCA_900320225.1 uncultured Lentisphaerota bacterium | reverse complement strand
ATTATGGTAAACTTGCGTGCACACGGGAACGTAAGGGAAAACAAGGTTGAAAATGGCACAATTGACTCTTAGAAAGGATACTCCGATGAAAAACTTGTTTGCATTCGGAATTGCCGTCCTGTGCGCGGTCGGCACGTGCTTTGCCGCGCAACAGGGCGCGATCGTGAACGGCGAATACGTGATCACGGTGGCCGCCGGCGACCCTGACGTGACGCTGAACGCGGACGACGCGACCGCGCTCGGCACGACCGTGAACCTCGTCAAGAAAGGAGATGGCCGGCTGATCGTCTCGACCGACCTCTCCGCCCAGAGCTGGAAAGGCGCGGTGCGCGTGGAGGCGGGCGCGAATATGCCGCAACCGCCTACATGACATGCCGCACCTTGAAGTTCGGAGGTTTTGGCGTCGGCGGCACCCAAGGCGCCATTCGACTGGGCGTCAATAACAATGTGACCATGCTCGACAGGGTGAACAACGACAATCCGAAGGCTACTGTGACGGACGACGCGCTCATCGCAATCCCCTATCCCAGGAGCTTTCAATTCCGTTATGGTACGCTATTCGACATGGGGGGCAAGAAAGTCACAGTCGAGGGTCCGGGAGCTTTCTGCTTGATGGGGACCATGTCAAACCCGGGCGATTTCGAGGTGACGGGTTCGGGTACCCTGCTGTTCGAGCAGATCAACCTCCAAGGCTCGTCGGCAAATACCTTGACCGTGAACAACGGCTGTCGCGTGCGGTTCGCCAACAACCACCCCACTTGGACGATGCGCGTGAAGGGAACGTGTTACATCGGCACCAGCGGATGGCCGGTTACGACAATGGCCAGCCAGAACTACCCCAATTTCGGATGTGGCTGGGACGGCCCGATTCAGCTCGACGACAATGCCACGCTCACGGTGGACGTGAACGACACGAAGAACAGCACTAGCACGAACACGTTCTACATTGCCGGTCAGATATCCGGCAACGGCGGACTCAAGGTTTCGCGAGGATACCTGAAGCTGAGCAATGCCAACAACACATTCACCGGCCCCGTGATGCAGACCGGAGACCAGTCGTTTCTGATCGCGACGCGGTTCGGCGCACTGCCGGCGCTGTACGACGGCGCGGCCATTGCTGTCAGCAACAATTGGGTGGACGTCACCGCCGTCCAAGGCGAGACGCAGCTGACCGACGCCAACCTCTCGGCCTGCTACGAGACACACCGGTCGATCTTCCTCTCAAAGAAACTGAAACTGAACATGGACTTCGGCTATTCGTACGGCGCGGACATGTCGTCCCCCGCCGCGCTGACGCACGGCGGCACGGGCGCGTTCACCGTCGGCGGGGACGTCACCGGCAACGTCGTCGACCTGGTGAATGACGGCGGCACGCTGTCGCTCGCGGCGAACAAGGAACATGATTTCCACAACATGTACGTGCGCGGCGGCACGGTGAACTTCCATTCCGCGGGGTACGTGGACCTCGTGCTTTCCACCAACTACATCGGCGCGTCGTACCCTGACATCGCGTGCCTGCACATCACAAACACCGTCGTCGACATGAGAGCGAATCCGGCGGACAACTCTCCAATGCAGAGAACCGTCATCGGCGGCGACGGTACGGCGACGCAGCAGCGCGGCATGCTCGTGATCGGCGAAGGCGCCTGCGTGACCGGGCAGGTCTACATCGGCGGCTCAGGCGCAAAAGGCATGGGCACGCTCCTGATTCAGGGAGGTTCGCTGTTATTCCCGTTCTTGCAAAACGGCGTCAGCAGCATCGCGGTGGGCAATGGACAACAGGGGTATCTCCGCATTGATTCGGGGAAAATCGAATATGCCGGCGTCTGGGCCGACATCGGAGGCAGCGCGAACGGTTACGGGGT
The DNA here is from genome assembly GCA_900320225.1 of uncultured Lentisphaerota bacterium. Taxonomy (GTDB): domain Bacteria; phylum Verrucomicrobiota; class Kiritimatiellia; order RFP12; family UBA1067; genus RUG572. The sequence continues at coordinate 4,150 of ONRL01000228.1, read as the reverse complement.
GTTCGAGCTGAACGGGGGCGAATATGCCATGTCGCGCTGCATTGGCATCAAGTACCTGGGCGGCAACGCTTCCGCGCTCGTTCGCGGCGGCACGCTCAGAAACACGTACAGCAGCGGAGGCCTGGCGATCTCGCGCACGCTCTGGGGTTCGCGGACGGCATCTGGCGGCGAGGGACGCCTCACGGTGGCCGGAACCGGCACCGTGGACATCGCCGGAATCGTCCAGCTCGGCGGCGTGTCGAACTCCGTCTCGATGCTGAACCTGAACGGTGGCACGCTCCAGTGCCGGTACGTGCAGGCCATCACGAACAACACGCTTTCGCTCGGCGGCGCAGCCTCGAACTGGCCGTGCGAATACGATCTGGCCACCGCGCAGCGGTACATCTACATGAACGGCGGCACACTCAAGGCGAACGACGTGAACAACACGTTCATCTGGCCGCAGATGACGCGCGTGACCGTCGGCCCGGGCGGTGCGGTCTTCGACACAAACGGCCGTTCGATGACGTTGCCCGTCTCGCTTCAGGCCCCAAGCGGCAAGGGCGTGGCGTCCGTGCCCTTCGCGTGTTCCGAGGCCTGGCGCTACTCCGGCTCGCCCTTCATCAGGATCACGGGCGACGGCGCGGGCGCGTCGGCGTACGCCGAGTTCGACCCCGTGACGGGAACGATCACGAACGTCATGGTCACGAGTCCGGGCAACGGCTACACCACGGCGACCGCGCAAATCTCCTACGGCGGATGGACGAACACGGTGTCGCTGAACCTCGACAGCAGCCTGGCGGACAACGACACGTCCGGCGGACTCGTGAAGAAAGGTTCGGGCACGTTACGCCTGGACGCCGTCAACACCTATCTCGGACCCACGGTGGTGGAGGCCGGCACGCTCAGGTTCAACGTGGACAACGCGATCGCCGCCGCGTCTGCGCTGCGCGTTGAACGCGACGCGACGGCCGATCTCAACGGCAAGGTGCTCACGGTGAGCGGCCTTGCCGGCGCGGGGACGGTGAGCGGCAGCCTGACCGTGGCGGGGACGTGGAAGATTGACGCCGCCAAGCTGGTCACCGGCGAGACGCTCGGCGTCAACGGGACGGTGACGATCGCCCCGGGGACGACGATACACGTCGACGACCCCGACGGCCTTCTGCTCAACAAGGCCACCTGGCGCACGTACACGCCGTTCACCGCCACGGCGATATCAGGCCCGGCGATGCTGGCGATCGACAACCTCGACCCGCCGTGGTACGCGACAGTGTCCGGTTCCAAGATGCACGTCGGCTACCTGAACGGCACGATGCTCATCTTCCGCTGACCTTCGCGCCGCGCAACGCGCTACCAGTTGCAGGTAGTGAGGTCTTCGAGGCGCACGTCGATTTTTGGTATACTGTCCGCATGAGAAATACTCGCTTGGTGTTGCCGCGGCCAAAAAGCGCGGTGCGTGTGTGGTCTGTTCTGGCATGCGTGTTGTGTGCCGTGAACGGCTTTTGTGTCCATGCCGTCGGACTTGAGCGCGACATCACGCCGCCCCTGGAAGGCGGGAAGAAGCTCCCGTTAGCGGGTGCGCAGGTGCCGCCGCTGGCGTTTGTCACGCAGGAGGACGCGTTCGAGGAAAAATGCGACGGCGCGTTCTGGCATGTGCAGGGCATCGCGATCTCGGACGACGCGGTCTACTGCGGCCTTCTCAAGAACATCGTCAAGTTCGACCTCGCCACCGGGAAGTGCATCAAGGGCGTCTCCGCACCGTACCACACCGGCGACGTGTGCTGGCACAACGGCCGCCTCTACGCGTCGGTGCTGTCGAACTTCGAGGCGGCGCGGAAGAACCCTTCCGAGGTGCGCGGCGCCATTCAGGTGTATGACGAGGACCTCAACCTGATCCGCACGCGGGAGTTTCCAATGGGATTCGACGGCATCGCCGCGCTGGACGGCGTCCTCTACTTGGGCCGCGGCGCGATCAGAGACGAAATCGGCCGCACGTGCCGCATCGTGCGCGTGAAGGAGGAGACGCTGGAGTTCATCGATGAAGTGGAGATCGAGCCCGGCTTCGAATTCCGTTTCGCCGTGCAGGACATCGCGACCGACGGGCGTCATCTGTTCCTCTCGTTCTACCCCGTGAAGGGACCGGTGGGCGTCGCCGTCTATACGAAGGATCTCCGGCTCGTCAAGACGTTGCCGGAGACGTTCTCGAACGGCTTCGACCGCCTGCCCGGCCGCTTCCAGCGTCCGGGCGCCCCGACGCTCTTCGGCGTCCTGCGGTCCTTCACGCGCAAGGACGCACAGGGACTCGCCGTTCCCGGATATTCGGCGTATCTGCAGACCTTTGCATGGGACGGCGAGGTCCTGCGCGACGTGACGCCGCCGTCCGCCCTCGCGCTGCGCGACCGTCCGTCGCGCTGGCTCAACCTGTTCAACGGCAAGGACCTTTCCGGCTGGACGCCCAAGATCCGCGGCTACAAGGCGGGCGAGAATCCAGGAAACACCTTTCGGGTGGTGGACGGCTGCCTCTGCAACCGCTATGACGACCCGATGTACGCAGACGGCTTCAAACAGCGTTACGGGCATCTCTTCTACAACCGTCCGTTCTCCAACTACGTGCTGCGCGCCACCTACCGCATGCCTCTGCCGCAGGTGAAGGGCGGCGAAGGATGGGCCAACTACAACAACGGCATCATGCTGCACGGGCAGACACCGGAGTCCATGGGCATCGACCAGCCGTTTCCTGTCTCGATCGAATACCAGCTGCTTTCTCGCGCGCGGAAGGGGCAGGCGCGGTCTACGGCGAACCTCTGCACGCCGGGCACGAACGTAGAGAGGGACGGAAAACTCTACACGCCGCATGTCCTCAACTCGACGTCGCGGACGTGCGAACCGGACGCGTGGACCACGGTGGAGGCCGAGGTGCGCGGCGGCGAGCGGATCATCCACCGTCTCGACGGCCGGATCGTCCTTGAATACGAGAAGCCGCAGTACGATCCGCGCGACGGCTCGGCGAAGAAGCTCATCGAGGCGGCGGGCGGCGATTTGATCCTGCGCGGCGGAACGATCTCGATCCAGTCGGAAAGCGCGCCGACGGACTTCAAGTCGATCCTGGTGCGTCCGCTGGCTCAGGAGCCGTCGGTGGCGCTGCCGTGACGGCGCGGCGACAACCTTAGGCGTGTTTCTGATATTCCGTATGGGCTATTGCAACTTCAATCTACGGGACGGCGCGGCGACAACCTTAGGCGTTTTTCTGATATTCCGTATGGGCTATTGCAACTTCAATCTGAGCGAGGTCGGGCGGAAGTTCCACGACGAGGAGTGGGGCGTGCCCGTCCATGACGACCGCAGGCTGTTCGAGTTTCTCGTGCTGGCGGCGATGCAGTGCGGATTCACGTGGGAAATGATCCTGCGCAAGCGCGAGGTGTTCCGCCTGGCCTTTGACGGATTCGACTTCGACCGCATCGCCGCCTACACGGACGACGACATCTCCCGCGTCCTTGCGACGCCCGGCATGATCCATTCGCTCTCAAAGGTGAAGGCCATCATCGGCAATGCGCAGGTGGTCCGCCGCCTGCGCGCGGAGCACGGCAGCTTCAGCGCGTTCCTCTGGAGCTACACCGGCGAGCGGACGATTGTCTACGACGGCCATGCGAAAGGGGATATCCCCGCCGGGAACGGCCTCTCGGCCCGTGTCGCGCGCGACCTTCGCCGACTCGGCATGAAGTACGTGGGACCGACGACGATGTACCTTTATCTGCAGACATGCGGACTCGTGAACGACCATAGCGAGGACTGTCCGCGGTTTGCGTTTATCAATAGCCGCTATCCGACCGTCTGCAAACGGCGCGACCATGAGGGCGCGATGCAGTCCACGGCAGATGAGGTGAGGGCGGCCATGGAGGAGCCGATGTGGGAGTTTCGTCCGCCGGAGGTGATCTTCCGCCAACGGCGCGTCGTGTTCGGTCGGTTGGAGCCGTTCGGTTTTCGGGTTGAGGGCAAGTCGTTTCGCTATGAGACGCCGCTGCTGGACGGACAGTTCATGCTTTCCGTCGTGGTGGACGAACGAGGAACGGTCAAAACCCTGCTCGTCGACTGCGCGAGCGGCGACGAGTACGTGCAGCACCTCGTGCCGATGGCAGCCGGCGCGTTCGTCGGGCGCGTGCGGCGTGAGTTC
>ONRL01000112.1 GCA_900320225.1 uncultured Lentisphaerota bacterium | reverse complement strand
CGGGTGCTTGATGAAGTTCCGCCAGTCGCTGTCGCCCTTGCCGCCCGTGCCGATGCAGGCGTGCGCGAGGCGCGAGTTGAGGTTCTGCCCGCGCACGAGCGCCGGAAAGCCGATGAGGGCGCCGACCGCGGCCGCGCCACCGATGAACTGCCTTCTTGATGATTTCATTTCCAGTCTCCGTCCTGTACGCGGATGTTGCGAAAATACGTTGCCGCGCCCTGGTGCTTCCCCTGCAGGCCGTCCGCCGGCAGCGCCCACGCGCCCGCCGCGGCGAGCATTCCCGCGAGCGCCATCACCTCTACTGTCTTCATCTGTTTTGTCTCCTTGTTTGGTTGCACCAATATGATACTACATTTTGCCGTGGCCGTCTCGCCTGATAGGTCAGGAATTTCAGCCGGTGGACATCTCTACTGCCCCTCCTCGGACAGCTGACCAAGACGACTGGCAATGCCGGATTCAATCGCCGAATACGCCGAGGATGGCCATTTGCGCTGACAACGCCGCGCCACGAGAGGCGCCTCCCGCCTGACCCTGCGCGTTCAGGTAGACGTCAAGGGATTCCATTCAACCGCCTCCTTCTGGTCGGCTATGTAAAGACCCGCACCAAGGGCATCGAGGACTTTCAGCATCTCGCGTATGCGAGCCGTCTCTTTGCCGCGCTCAAGTTCTGAGATGTAGCGCTGCCCTGTCCCGGCAAGTCCCGCAAGCGTTTCCTGCGAAACGCCTTGTGCCTTACGGATTGAGCGAATCTTGGCACCGATTGCCGATATGTCTCTGAGTTTGTTCATGATTTCAATTACCGAACGGTATTATATCACGGGCTCCAACCCCAAGTCAATGCCAGATACTACCGCTCGGTACTTAAAATCGACGAAAATCGGCAAGCTTTATTTTTGGAAATTACGCGAGGGGCGCAGGGGTTGACGAGAGACGAGAGACGAGAGACGTGAACGGAGACAATCAGACATGAGACGATAAGGCAATGCGGCTTCGCCAATGTCTAATCGTCTCACGTCTCGGCTCGTCTCTCGTCTCATGTCTCTCGTCCACCGCCTTACTCGCTTTCTATCGCAATCTTGTCGGTGGTGTAGATGAGACGGTAGTCGGGATGGTGCCAGAGGTAGGAGGCGGGCAGGAACGGCGTCGGTTCGCCGCCGCGCGCGAAGATGGCCGTGAGCGGCGCGGTCTGCTCCGCAAAGCAGGCGAGGAGGAGGCACTTCTTCGCGGCGAGGATCGGCGCCATGCCCATCGTGGCGGCGTAGCGCGGCACGAGCGACGAGTCACCACCGGCCGTGACCGCGGTGTTCTGTTCAATCGTCTCCTTCGAGAGCGGCAGCACGCGCGTGGGGAGCGCGCCGAACGCCTCGACGGAGATCTCGTCCTCGCGCATCGGCTCGTTGAACGCGATGTGTCCGTTGAAGCCGATGCCGAGAAGCTGGAGGTCGAGTCCGCCCGCGGCGGCGATCGCGGGATCGTACGTCTCGGGCGAGGCGGGTTCCGGGAAGTGCGCGTTCTCCTCGCGGAAGCCGAGCGCGGGGTCGAACTTCGCGAACAGCATCTCGTGCATGTACTTCCAGTACGAGAGCGGATGGTCGTGCGGCACGGCCGTGTGCGCGTCCGACGCGTACTCGTCCAGGTTCCAGGTGGAGAGGAGCGAGAGGTCGGCGCGCGCGCGGTTGAATTTGTCCGCCAGCTCGTCGTAGAGCGTGATCATCGTGTTGCCGGTGGCGAGGCCGAGGTTGAAGCGCTCGCCCTTCGCGAGCTTCCGCATCACGGCGTCGTAGATGATCGACGCGCCGACGGAGCTCATGGTTTCGTAGTTCTTGACTGTTTCTGTTATCATGGTGGTGGTATTATAGCAAATTGGCGTTCCTCGTCAAACTTGGCCTGTCAATTTTTTGCATTGTTCAGAGATGTCTTTTCGGTGGGTTGCCCGCGAAGTGGCATTTTGGTAGAATGGGGGCATGAGAAAAACAGCCTTCCTCTTGATGGCCGCGTGGGGCCTTTGCCTCGACGGCGGCACCGTCGCCGTCCGCAGTTCGTCAGTGTCGGTCGAGATCGACGCCGCGAACGGGCGCGTGACGGGATTGCGCGCGGCGAACGGCGTGGAGTTCGCCGCGCCGGACGGCGGCGCCGACCTGTTCGCCCTGAGCTTGACGCGTCCGGATGATTTCTGTGTCGCGGCGAATGTCACCCCCGTGCAGGCGGCGCGCTTCCGCCACGAGCCGCTTGCGGACGGCGTGCGCCTCGTATGGGAGGACCTGGGCGGAAAGGTCGCGCGCGTCGAATGCACGGTGCGGGCGGCGCCGGGAGACGCGAAGGTGCGCTTCGGGATTTCGTTCGTGCCGACGAACGGCTGGGCCGTCATTTCCACGGAGTACCCGCGCCTGCGCCTCGCGGACCGGATCGGGACGACGACGGCGGACGACCGTCTGCTCACGGGCGCCGCGTGGGGCGGCATCCACCACGCGCCCGGCGCGGACAAGAAGCCGCGCACGATCGAGTTCCGCACCCAGCCCGGGAACCTCACCGTCCAGGCGGCGCTCTGGTGGGATCCGCACGCGCTGTTCTACTTCGCCGCCGAGGACGACAAGGGCGACGTGAAGACCCTCAGCGTCACGCGCGAGAAAGGCGACGGCATCCTGTTCCGCTGGCAGCGGTTCGACTATGACGTCCGCCCCCTGCGCCTGGACTACGACTTCACGGTCGCGACGGCGTGCGGCACGGACGCGGACCCCGTCACCTGGCACGACGGCGCGGAGCTCTACCGCGACTGGGCGCGCCACACGCACTTCTGCAAGGTGCCCACGGCGCAGCGGAAGGACCTGCCGAAGTGGATGACCGACGCGCCCGCGCTCACGCTCTTCACGCGGGAGTGGTTCGACAAACCGGACTCCATCCGCCGGTGGGTGAAGGACTGCTGGGGACGCCTCGCGCCGGGCGCGCCGCTCGTGGCGGCGTCGTGGGGCTGGGAGCACTTCTACACCTGGGTCCATCCCTACTTCCCCTGCCATCCGTCGGACGCGGCGTTCACCTCGCTCGTCAACGACCTCGCCACCGAGAACGTCTACATCTTCCCCTGGCCGAGCGGCTACCACTGGACCCTCACCTACGGGAAGCGGGCGGACGGAACGTTCGACAACGACTGGCGCGCGGACTTCGCGCGCGAGGCGTCGGCGCACGCCTGCGTCAACCGCGAAGGCACGCTGTGGGAACGCGTGCCGAGCCTCAATTGGCTGAAAGGCGGCTCGATGGCGGCGATGTGCGGCGGCGAGGAGTGGACGCACCGGTGGTGGAACGACGAGGTGACGCGCGGACTCGCCACGCGCGGCTGCCGCATCGTCCAGGCCGACCAGAACAACGGCGGCGCGTTCCCGCCGTGCTGGAGCCGCCAGCACCCCCATCCGCCGGGACAGGGACGCTGGAAGACCGTCGCCGCCCGGCGTCAGATGGAGGGCATGATCACGGCGATCCGCAAGGTGCACGGCGAGGGCGCCGCCACCTACGAGGAGCCGAACGAGCAGTTCAACGACCTCGTGGGCATCCAGCTCCTGCGCGATTCGCGTCCGAAGATGGAATGGGCCAGCCTGTACGGCTACCTCTACCACGAGTACGTGCCCATGTTCCAGCCGTATCCGCCGCGCGGCGACCTGCGGTGGATGGCGTACTCCGTCGCCGAGGGACACATGCCGCGCTTCGTCCCGACGACATCCGACTACGAGCGGAACGGCCTGGCGATGCCGGCGGACTTCCTCGCGGGACCGTTCGGCGCCGACGGCACGAACAAGTTCCACGTCGGCAAGAACATCCAGGTGGACGACCTTCTCTTCACGCCGGGCACGCGCTTCCGCATCAGCGCGACCTGCCGTACGCGTGCGCGGAAGAAAGGCGGCGTCCTGCACATGCACTACGGCGTCTACACCTCGGACCTCAAGGCGCTCGCGCGGGGACACATGGACTTCCCCCAGTCCGATGCGGACGGCCCGCAAGTGCTGACGAGCGAATTCACCATGCCGGAAGGCCCCGCGAAGATGTTGCGCGTGATGCTCAACGCGGGCCCCGAGGCGAGGGGCGAGGTGGGGGAGATGAAGCTGGAGGTCGTCAAGCCGGACGGCTCCGTGGAGCCGGCGCGTGTGAAAGGCAGCCTCTGGCACGACGAGTACATGCGGCGCTGGGTGGCGCTTCATCGGGGCGAGGGACGTCCGTGGCTCGCGCACGGGCGGCGCATCAAGCCGCCGCGCCTCACCTGCGCGTCCGTCGACGACGGCGGCCGCGCCGTGCCGGCCGTGTTCGTCGGCGCCTACGAATCGCTGGACGGCCGCCGCGCGTTCGTGCTGGCAAACGCCACCGCCCAGGAACAAGATGTCCGTTGCGCCTGGCCGAAGGAACCGGAGATGTCGTTCCGCCTCGCCCCCCGCGAACTGCGGCTGGTGACGGCTATTTCGCGAGCTTGGCCATGACCACGAGGGCGTAGTGGTCGGTCGCCTCGGGCGCGGCGATCACCTTGCGCTTCGTGGGACGAGTGGTCCCCCGCGCGTGCGGACGCTGCGCGCGTAGTAGTCGTCCCACTCCTCCAAGCCGAATTCCTTCACCACGTCCCCGGCCCTGAGTTCCGGGTCGTTGGACAGCAGCGTCACGCACCCCACGGCACCCGGGTTGCGCACCGTCACCTGCGGACCGTACTTGTCCACCGCCTTCTGCAGGCCGGCCCAGTTGTGGTCGAGGTGGCACACCCGGTAGTTCGTGTTGATCTTCACGGTCGCCGTCTGGAAGTAGTTATGCGAATGGAAGATCACCTCGCCCGAAGGTCCGGAGACGTCTTTCGCGAGCGTCCCGACCGTGCAGCCCACGAGATAGCTCCGGCACGTGTAGCTCCACGTCCGCTGCCAGAAGTCGCCGTTGTAGGCGCTGCAGAAGGCGATCATGTCGGGTTTCAGCGCGGCCGTGGCCATGAGGAGATCGCGGAAGTTGAGGTCGAAGCACGTGGCGAACGAGAGCCGTCCGAAATCGGTCTCCACGGCCACCGGTCCCTCGCCCGGCACGATGGGGAGTTCCTTCCATTCGATTTCGTCCGGCGTCGGGTACACCTTGTCGTAGACGGCCACCACGTCCCCGTCGCGGTCGAGGGCGTAGGTGCAGTTCGCGAAACGGCCGTCCTTCCTCTGCCGGTAGGAGTTGAACACGAGGTAGCAGCGGTGGTCGCGGGCATACGCCTGGAACGCCTTGAGGAGGCGGTCACCGCGGCGGCGGACCCAGTCGAACTTCTCTGCGGGCGTCGCGCCGGCCCAGGAGTCGACGCCCTCCGGCAGCACGACGAGGTCGGGGGCGTTCGCGATCTCGCGGTCCATGGCCCGCGTCCAGTACGCCACGCAGGAATCGAGGGACGGCCGCCTGTTCGCGGGCATCGGCGGACGCGCCACGCCGATGATGGACACCGTGATCTCGCGGCGCACCATCGTCACGGGCTTTTTCACGGGCACCGGGTCGCAGGGCGGGGGGAACTCTTCAGCCGCCGCGAATGCTTGGGCTCCCGCCAGAACCGCCGCCATCCAAACGGCCGCCAACACGTGAATCCTGCTTTTCATTTGATTTCCTCCTACGCGAAGTCCTTCATCGAGAACGCGCCGCGCGAAGGCGCCGCAAGGAACGCGTTTGCCTCGGGGCAGTTGGTGAAGCGCCCCGCCGCCGGATCGAAGCGCAGCTCGCGGTTGGGGAAGCGCAGGCCGATCGCGCCCACGAGGAGCGCCTGCGTGAACGGTGCCGCGTAGGCCATCTTGCTGGCGCACGCCTGCGGGTCGCCCGCCTTCGCGGCGTCGACGAACTCCTTGAAGTGGCTGTGGAACGTGAGTCCCTTCAGCGCCGCCGCCCCCGCGCGCTGCATCTCCTTCGTCTCCGCGTTCCACGCATGGTCTGCGGCGGCGATCACGAGCGGGTTGCCGCCGCCCCACACCACGCCGTTGAAGACGCCCTTCGTGCCGATGAACATGAGGCCGTTGTCGCCGAACGTGTACTTGGGGTGAACGCCCTTCGGGAGCGGCGGCGTCTGGCTGTCGTTCATCCACGTGAACTTCACGGCGCGCGGACACTTGGGCGTGGGCGCGAACGTCATCTCGATCTTCGCGCGGCCCGGGAACGCCGCCACCACCGGCTCGTCGCAGATGCCCTTCACCGACACGGGCGCGCCCCAGCCGAACGCCTCGAACGCCGGGTCGGCGTTGTGTATCGCCATGTCGCCGATCGCACCCGTGCCGTAGTCCCACCAGCCGCGCCACACGCGCGGCGCGATGAGCGGCGAGCAGGGATGCTCGGGGCCCGGACCCAGCCACACGTCCCACGACTCGGCCGTGAAGCCGCGGTCGAACGTGCCCGTCTTCGGATACTCCTTCGGGGCAGGCCGCCAGAAGCGGCCCGGACGGTCCGTCCAGCACACCACCTCCGTCACCTCGCCGATGATGCCCGTCTCCGCGAGGATGCGGTATGCCTTGCCGCGCGGATGGTGCTGGTTGCCCATCTGCGCCACCACGCCCGTGCGCGCCTGCTCGGCCATCAGCATGCGGCACTCCTCGTAGGAATGCGCGAGCGGCTTCTGGATGTAGACGTGCTTGCCGAGGCGCATCGCGTGCAGGCCCACGATCGCGTGCGTGTGGTCGGGCGTGCACACCGCCACCGCGTCGAAGTCCTTGTGGTGCTTGAAGAGCTCGCGCCAGTCCATGTACGTGGGGATGCCGGGATGCTTTTTCGCCTGCGCGGCGAGCGCGTCCGCGTTCACGTCGCAGAGCGCCGCCACCGTCGCGCCCGCCTGGCAGAGCAGGTCGCACGTGGGCGCGCCGATGCCGCCCGCGCCGACCATCGCGAGACGCAGCTGCCTGCGGGGCAGCTCCTGCCCGTAGAGCGTGCGCGCGGGGATGAAGAACGCCCCCGCGGCCGCCGTGCCGAGAAATGTCCGTCGAGTCTGCCTGTTCATCATTTGGCCTTTCCGTTGAAATCCGCCTTGAGGACGAGACCGCAGTGGTCCGTCGCGTTTGTGTCCGCGATCGTCTCGTACGACTGCACCTTGACCGTTTCCGCGTGCGCCGTGTCGACGAGGATGTAGTCGATGCACTTCGACGGATTGTCGGCGCGGAACGTGGGCTTCGACGTGTCGCTGAGGATCGTGAAGCCCTTCTTCAGCTCGGCGATCTCAGGCGACTCCGGCAGGGCGTTGAGGTCGCCCGCGAGGAGCACGGGCTTCTCCCGGTCCGTCAGGTTCAGGCGCACGATCTCGGCGGCACGGACGCGGAACGCCTCCTTCAGCGGGAAATGCGTGCAGGCCACGATGTAGTCCTTGAACTCCACGATCTCCACGCAGCGCGTGTGCGACGAGCCCGGCATGAGAATCTTCGAGACGCCGATCGGCTTCTCCTTCGAGAGGACCGCGAGGCCGTAGTCGCCGTCCGGACGGGGCACCTTCTTGACGAACGTCCCGTGCAGTCCGCACAGGCGCGCCAGCTCGGCGGTCTGGTCGACGTGCCCGGCCCGTAGCGTGCCCCGGTCGATTTCCTGGATGGCCACCCAGTCGGGATCGACCCGGCGGATCACCTCCGCGCACTGCGGCAGATGCCCCAGTCCCCCTTCCGGGAGCTTGAACGGATCCTTGAGCCCGCATCCCATGCGGATGTTGAAGCTCATCATCGTGAGCGATTTCTTAGACGGCGTCACGCCCTCCGTCGCGCAACCTGCGGCCATCGCGACCGCCGCCGCTGTCAAACATGCCATCCAAAACAGTTTTCTCATCGTTTGCGCTCCTTTCATTCTCCAAGTTTCACATGCGGTAATCATACCACATTCCCGCCTTCTCGCACAAGCACATTAGACCGAGATCTTGTCCGTCGTGTAGATGAAATGGTAGTCGAATCTGTATTAACGCCGACGGGCCTTGAGAAGCGTCTCGTATTCAAGACGGCCGCGGGATCGTGGGACGAATCCCGCCTCGTCCGGCTCCGGCGTCTGCGCGGCAAACGCCGCGCCGGCGCAAAACAGCCCCCGCAGTTCCTTCCACAGCGGATCGTCGCGTCCCGAGAAGGAGAACTTGCCGTTGGCGGAAAGACCACGCCCCCCAGCGGATTTCGGGAGGTGCGCGACGAGCGCGGGACTCGCGTCGGGCCGCGTGAGGTCCACCCACTCCCAGCGCCTGTCGCCGGGGATGCCCACGCGGTCCGGCGTGAACGTGCCGTGGCACGACGCGCACGAGCGCGCGAACGTGCCCGTGTACTTCACCGCCCACGGGGCGAGGTTGGTGGAGTCCGGCTCGCCCCAGCGGTCGCGCTTGCCGCGCGCGTAGAGGTGGGCGCAGTCGGTGGTGGTGTAGTACGGCACCATCGCGTCGATCCACTCGTACACGCGCCGACGCTCCTCCGGCGTCACGTCGGAGCCGCAGTGCGCGCGCGCGAGGTAGTCCGGCAGACGGCTCGCGCACGATCCGGTCTGGCGCGGCTGCAGGACGTCGGCGAAGCCGTAGTTGAGGAGAATGGAGTGGATCAGCGGCTTTTTCTTTCCCGCGCCGGGGGCGCCGCCGTACGAGAGGTAGCTCGTGCGGTCGCTCTGCGCGCGCTCGTTCAGGCCGTCGTAGCTCCGGCAGAAGAAGCGCGTGCGCCCGTCCTCGAGGGAGAGCCCGGCCTCCGGGTCGGCGCCGCCGTGGCAGCGCACGCAGTGTCCGTTCCAGATGGGCTGCACATCGCGCATGTAGTCGATGATCCCGGCCCGCAGTCCGTCCGGCGGCGCGAGCGGCGTGGGCGGACGGCGCGAGGCCCGTCCCGTGAACGAGCCGCTCACCGTCATGCGGCTCTCGTGGCAGCCGGCGCAGCTGCGGCTCTCGCCGGGCATCACGTTGAGGGCGCTCGTCATGCGGAGCAGCTCGCGTCCGTCGCCGTCCACCAGCTGGAGGTAGATCTCCTTCATCGCCGGCACCTCGAAGTACGCGCTGCCGTCCGCCTCCACGGGCGCGTACCCCCACACGCGCTTGGCGTAGTAGGTGCCCACGCCCATCACCGGACTCTGGTCGTAGGCGCGCAGCCCGCCGAGGTCCACGGTCTTCGGCAGCTGCTCCATGATGCGCACGGCCTTCACGTCCGAACGCGCCACGCCCTCGGCGTAGCCGCGCGTCACGTCCGTCACGTAGAGGAACCCCACCTTCACCTCCTCCGCGGACGGCTGCCCCGGCGGCGCGGCCGGGATCTTCACGCTTTTCACCTCCTCGGGACTGAACGACGCGATCGTCTTCGGCACCGGCCGTGCGACGAACGGCGTCGCGCAGAACGCGCTCGTCGTCTTCGGGTCGTACACCGTGGCCCGGTTCCCCTTCTCGTCGATGAGCGAGAGACGGTAGCGGCGCGTCCCGCCGCCGCCGTACGAGCAGAGGTAGCGTCCGCCGCCGAGCGGGTACGGGCAGCAGTAGGACCAGAGGTGGTTGAGGTCCATGATGGAAGGGAACTCCGGCGTGAGCCAGCGCACTTCCGCGCCCCGCCGCCCCTCGGGGCCGTTCTCCGCCGACACCACGCCGATCGCGCCGTAGGGCGATCCGTGGTGCGGCGCGAACGTGCAGACGACGGACGCCGGATCGTCCGGCAGCTCGCGCGCCTGGATGAGCGTGGGCGGGTCGTCGAGCAGGTTGCCGAAGAACAGCTCCAGGTGGCGTCCGTCGGGGTACTGCGTCCAGAGCGACTGGCGCGACATGATGTTCCAGTCCACGTACTCCCAGCGCGAGTAGAGCAGCCGACCGTCGCGGCGCACGGTCACGCAGAAGTCGGCGAGCGTGTTGGACGAGATCATCTTCACGCCCGAGCCGTCGGCCTCCATCACGTGCACGCGCGTGGAGGGGCCCTCCGCGCAGACGAGATGCGTGAGCGGCTCGCGCGAGGAGATGAACGCGAGGCGTCCGTCAGGGAGCGGCGCCGGGGACGTGTTGTGGGAGAAGCCGCTCGTCAGCGCCACAAGTCCCGTGCCGTCCGCGTTCATCCGGTAGATGTGCCAGCACGGCGACTTGTGCCGGCGCATGGAGAACCAGATCGTCTTCGCGTCGTACGAGAGAGCCAGATCAAGGATGTAGGAATCGTCTTCGGAAAAGAGGACGCGCGGCGGCTTTTCGGGATGCGCCGGGTCGAACACCTTGATCGCCGCGCCCCACACGTAGCCGTCCGGCCACGAGGAGAACCCGATCTTCGACGGACCGGAAAACGTCCGCACCGGCGCCCCCTCCACAAACAGGATCGGCGGCAGCCTGCGCGTTTCGGCGGCAAGTTCCGGCGATTCGCGGGAGTAGTCGGGCTCCGCGCCCTTCTGCGGCTTGTCCAGGACGAAGCCGGCGAGCGTAACCTCCCCGCCGCCGTCGTTGACGAGTTCCAGTACGTGCTGCCCGTCGGGGAGATTCTTCGCCACAGGAATCACCGCCGCCTGCGAGCGTTCGGGACGTGCAGCGGCGTCGGCCTCGGACCCGGCCGGGCGTCCGTCCAGCCGCACGGCGAAGCGCCCGAGCCGCGCGAGCGAGTTGGTGTGCGTCACGTTCTTCCACGTGACGCGCGCCCCCGTGCGCGTGGACACCGCCACCGAAGTTCCCTCGAACTTCAGCGTCGCGGATTCGCCGACGGCGCCCGACATCCAGTGACAGCGGGTCTCCTTTCCCGCGCGCTGGATCTCGGGGTACCAGTCCCCCTTCATCTCCACCTGCGAATGGCGGGGCGAGATGAACACGCCGTCGGCCTGACCTGCCGTCGGCGCCACGACCGCGAAAAACGTGAAAAGAGCCATGGCAATTTTTTCCATGCGCTTATTATACCACATTCAGGGAGGGTCGCGCTCCTGCGCGACCGGGCAGGGGAGGGTCGCAACTTGTTGCGACCGCCGCCAAGATGGCGGCTCTCCATACGGGAGGGTCGCGCTCCCGCGCGACCGCCATCTAGCGGAAGATGATCATCGTGCCGGGCGGGATTACGATGGGGCCTTCGTGCGCCCAGGACGGGCCGGCGACGAGGTGGCCCGTTCCGGCATGTTCGGGCGTCGTGCCGTCCACGCGGTCGTACAGCGTCACCACGCCCTCCGGCGTGCGCACCGGCACCCAGTCGTGCAGCAGCGCGCCCGAGCGGACCACCTGGCAGCCGTAGATGCGCACTGCGGAGCAGGAGGTGGGGACACGGGTCGTCGGATCGCTGTAATAGGCCAGGAACATCAGCGCGCCGCCTGCCGTCGCGGGTGCCGTGTCCGCCGTCATGTGGCTTGCGCAGTCCACCGTGGCGGTCTTGTTCACCAGCTTGACCCTGTGGCGCATGTCCCCATTGAAGACCGTGCCGAACGTCCAGTTGCTCTGGCAATTGTTGCTGTCAAAGCGGAATCGCGCCCCTCCTCCGTCCCAACACAGGCTCCAAGAATTATTCACCGGCGCACGCCGCGCGCAGAAAACACCGAGTGCGCCTTGCACGTCGCGCATCTTGAAGTCGAGCGTCAGCGTGTCCGCCGCCGGCGTCGGCACGTAGTCCGTCTTCAAGGCCGAAGCCCCGTCGCCCTCCACGTACTCGAGGCGCTCGTAGCCCTCGGGAAGCGCGCGGATCACGCGGAAGTCCGCCGACGTCCCCTGCCCCGCATACGCCGATCCGGCCGCGCCCGAGACGATGGCGCGCGCCCAGCCTTCGGCGGCGTTGTTCGTGTACGTCACCGTGTAGTCCCTTCCCGGTTCGAGCGCCACGCCCGTCGTGCGGTTCGTCGCCGCCACGAACGGCTTGGGCGCGTGCCGCGGCTCGCCGTCCCACGCCTGGTCGACCACGTAGACGTCGAAGTCCGCGAAGTCCGGCCCCGCGATGAACGCCCCGTCCCCGCTCGGCGTGATCGTAGTGCCCGTCATCAGGTCGCACACCGTCGCCACGCCGCCCGACGTGCGCACCGGCACCCAGCGCCGCACAAGCGTGCCCTGACGGTACACGCGGAACTCGTACAGACGATGCCGCCCCTGGTACTGGATGTTGTTTTCCGTGCCCCCGGCGGGCTATACCACTTTACAGACCTCGGCGTCGACATTCGCGAGCGTCGCGCCCTTGTAGTCGATCTCGCACGCGCCCTCGCCAGCGATCAGCTGGGCGATTCGATTCAAGACCAGCGCATCTATCCGTGCCATCGGCTTCTCGGCCGGCTGATAGGGCCAGCCAACGGGCGCGAGCATCAGCAGGTTGCCGGCCGCGCAGGATTCGAAAAGCTTGCCGCCCGGCTTGTAGAGCGGCGAAAAGCCCTTGTTGGCGAGCGTGATCACGCGGTAGCCCGCCGCAAAGGCCCGGCGCGCGATCTCGCGTTCGCCCTGGCTGATACACGGCGAAACAAGCACCGCGCCGCCTTTCCCGGCCGCCAGCGCCGCCGCGAGCTTTTCCTCGAACTCGCGCGTGGCGACGGCCGGCGGCGCATCTTTCAGCAGATTCCCGCGCGCATCGCGGGCGTAGGCGAAATACCGCCGCGAAACCTGTATCTGGTGAAAGGCCGAGCGCATGAGGAGGAAGTGGTTGCCGATGGCGGAGAAGCGCCCGATGCCCTCGATTTTCAGCTCGCGGGTAACTTTGAAGAGCTCGGGATGCTCGCGCTTCACGCCGAGCCGCCGCGGATTGTCGCGCAGGTAGTGGATCATCCGGGCGAGCTGCCCCTTGCCGAAAAGGATGGTATCCACATAGCCCTCGGCCCAGAAACGCGGGCGCACGCGCCCGCGAGCCGAACCGGGCCCCCCGTTCGGCTCCCCGCCGCGTGCGGCGGGGTTTCCCGGCTCCTCGCCGCGTGCGGCGAGGTAATTCCCCACCTCGCTCGTGGATCGCGATTTGAACGAGCCGATGATATTGCCGAGCGATTTGCCCTTGGGCAGCTGCTCCTTCACAAAGAGCACGCCGTGGAAATGCTCGGGCATGAGCTGATCCTCGATCAGTTCCACCTGCGGCCAGCGCACCGTGATCTCGCGCCAGCAGGCAAGCACGATCCCGCCGATCTCCGAGGGCTCCACGGCCCAATCGCCTTCGCCCCGCTTGACCAGCCGCCCCAGAATGGGCCGGCGGTCTTCCAGCACGATCGTGATCTCGTAGATGCGCCGCTGGGAATAGTCGAAATCGGGCAGGCGCCGCCCCATGTGCGGCTTGAGCTCGCGCATGAGCCGCCCCTGCCCATCGAGCACCCACCCCGGCGCGACAGATCTGCCTTCCTCGCCCATCGCCGGCAAGCTAGCGGATGATCACGGTCATGCCGGACGGACGGTACGTGGCGAGAATCGTGGACGTGTTGTTGCCGTTGTCGCGCACCGAGAGGGTGGAATCGTACGACTTCCACGGGCGCGGCATCCTCAGCATCCCCTTTACCGCGTTCGCCTGGTCGGACGGCACCGTGGCCACTGCGCGCGTGAACACCGTTGCCGGCGGCGTCTCGTCCGCGTCCGCAAACGCGACGGGAATCCCCTCCGTCCCGTCGTCCAGCGCGAACGGCGCCGCCCACTTGACGTCGTACACGCCCCAGTCCTTCAGCGACACGTCCTCCGGCTCGAGGTCGAGCAACAGCTTTCCGCCCGCGCCAAACACGAGCGCAAGGCCGTCGACCGCATTCGTCGTGGAGACCTTCAGCCCCCCTTCCACGACCTTCAGCACGTTTGTTCCCGCAACCGGCTCCGCCACCTGGTCGGCCCCCACGTACCTGGGCTTCAGCGGACTCGCCAGCACAAGCGCGCCCGGGCCCGATTTGCGCACCGTGCCCGCCCATGTGACGGGCGAGGCGAGCGTGAGGGAGCGTCCCGCGGCCGAGATCAGCTGCGCGTTGCCTTCCAGCCACACGCCGCGCGTCGGATCGTCCAGCACCACGTCCGCCGCATCCGGCTCGAGCGACTGCCAGTTCTCCACCTTCAGCGCGTCGAACGTGAACGACGGGAACGGCTTGCCGAGATTGGCCTGTTCGCATACGGCAAACGCCATGTACTGCGTGGGGTTGGCCTTCGAGGGCGTCAGATACCGCACGATCCACTTCCCCGAGAAAGAATCCGTGTTGTCCGCCGAGAGACGGCACGAGCAACAGCCCCAGTCGCTTGAGGAACTCTGCTCGCGGATGCCGATGATCTGCGTGGCGGCGGCCATGATGGGGCGCGTGTGCTTAATTGTCGTACGCTGGCCGAGCGTCCATGTGAGCGCCTGCGAGGACGTCCCGTTCACCGTGATCGGGACGTTGAACGTGATGGTCCCGCCGGGCCACATCCGGAACAGCTGCCCGGCGTTCATGGTGAGGTTGGAGAACGCATAGCTTCCGCTGTCCTTCAGCAAGAACGTGGTCGTGGTTGTGAACGTCCGCCCGGGGAAGGTCTTCGGCAGATAGCAGGTAAGGGATGAATAGAAGTCCAGTCCCGCGTTCTCAGCGGGCGTCTTGCCGTTCGACCAGGTCGTCGCCAGGTTGAACGTGCCCGCCGTCGCGGCGCTGGTCACCGCCTCGATCTGGCGGACGACCTGCCGCCAGGTCGCGTATGCCACCGTCCAGTCGCCCTCCTCCACCACCTCGAGCGCCGTGACCTCCGGCAACGCGGACGGCGTGACGCCGGCGAGACGCGAACGCTCGCCGAATTCGAGCTGCTCCCGCGTGAACGCGCCCGCCGTCTTCGCCACGCGCAGCACGGCGACGCGCGTCACGGCTCCCGTCGCCCCGTCAATCGACATGTCGAGGGCGATGCGGATCTTTCCGGCCGCCGTGAAGGAGTCCGTCACCGTCACGCACCCCGACGCGCCCGTCTCGGACACGAATCCGCGCACGGTGGCGCCGTCGCCCAGCGACAGCGTGCCCACCACGAACGCGTTCGCGGCCGCGCACCCGATCGCCGAGGTGGCGTCCAGCGTCACGTTCGGGATGGAGATGGCCGCGCCGTCCGCGCCGTACGTGAGGACCTCGCCGCCTTTCGTGGCGTTGACGGCCTTCGTCGAAAGGGAAGAACCCGCGTAGAGCAAGTTGCTGATCGTGTTGATCGTGCCAAGGTATTCGGACATGTCTCCCATGAAGTACACGCGCCCAGAATGGTCGGCCGGCGTCGTGATGCGCATGACCTGGTTCTCGTCTCCCACGATCTTCGCCTCCACCCGGAAGCCATGTCCCGGGGTCGGATACCCGGACGTGCAGGTCGCCCAGGTGAAAGGCGTGCTGGCGGAAGTTTCCTGAACCGTCATCGTGCCCGCCACGCCTCCAAGCAGGCAGTTGTCGGCGTTGATCAGAAAGCTCGCCTTGCCGACCACGAAGATTCCCTCGTTCTCAAACACCATCTTCGACGGATACCCGCACTTGTAGTTCATCGTGGCGTTGTGCAGCACGAAGCGGTTGCAGGGAACCGGATAGGTTATCGCCGAATAAGTTGACGCACGCGCAAAGGAACGGAAATTCAAGTTCGCGTAGTAGTTCGTGCCGGCATGGAGGGCGAGATGGTCGCTCCAGAAATACTCCCCCTTTGCGGTCGTCACCGCATTGGTGGTGATTGGCATGTCGCCTGAACTGGCGCCTGCGACCAACAAAGTCACGTAACCGGTGGAGGCGTCATACGTGGCGGCGTTCGCCCCGAAGGCCAACGCAACGCAAACAAAGAATGTGATTTTTCCCATCGCTTCTCTCCAGTTTGTAACGGATACGTGAAGATGATAACATTTACCTCCTTCGCTGTCAAACGGAAACACGCCCTGCGTGTCGTTTGCAAGAGTGAACGCAAGCGTCCAAAGCGTTTACCTTTGCAGGCAGGGGGAATGTCAGGGAGAATGTACGATTAAGGATTATAGTTCCTCT
>ONRL01000110.1 GCA_900320225.1 uncultured Lentisphaerota bacterium | reverse complement strand
CCGGAGTCCTCTTCGAGGCCGCCGGGCGGCGCCTTGATCGTGACGTCGTTCGCCTGGAAGTTGATGTACCCGTAGAGGCCGTCGATTCCGTTCGACGGCACGAGCCCGCCGGTCCAGTTCGCGGGGTCGTTGTAGTAGCCCTCCGTCACGGACGTAAGCCACTGCACACGGTGGTCGGGCTCCACCGTGTCGGCCCAAACCGATGCGCCAAGGGCCACCACCCCGGCAAAAACAATCCAGATCAGTCGTTTCATCTCATGCTCCTTTTTTAAAAATCATTTTTCATTCGTCATTCTTCATTTGCACCCAGTCGCCGGCGACGCACCCTTCCGGGAACGTGCAATGGAGAAAAATGCCTTCGTAGGTGCCCGCAGGGAGGACGGCGGCCGAAGCCGGCCGCACGATTTCAAACCGGTGCTCGCCGGGCTCCAGCATCACCACGGCGGCGTCCGAGGGGCTCGCGCCGGCGCGGATGAGCTCCTTCCCGTCGAGGATGAGGCGGCACGCCGTGTTGCCGCGCGTGAACGAGAAGCGCGTGGGTTTGATCACATTGATGCGCGTGCGCGCATGGAAATCGCGCCCCTCGTGCGCCGCGCCGTAGAGCTTCTCGGGGAACACGGACTCGTGTCCGTCCATCCCCTCCAGGTACTTCAGGGTGCGCCAGGCCGTCGGCTGCTTGCCGGGTTCGGCGAGCGCCGTCTCCCAAGAAAGGAACCTGTACTGCGAGACGGGATCGACCCACGCCTGCGTCGCGAGCTTCCAGCCCTCCCCCGCGAGCGTCACGGCCACGGGCCAGGCGAACAGCCCCACCGCGCCCTCCTTCGGCGGGGTGACGCGCAGCTTGCCCGCGAAGCCGTCCGCGCCCTTCTCCAGGGCGACCGCGCCGCCGAAGTCCCAGCCGCCGGACGCCGGGACCGCGAGCGACACGGACTGCACGTCCTTCGCGAGCGCCCCGTCGAACGTCACCGTCACGGGCAGGTCGAACGGCGCGCGGCGCTGTCCCGCCACGGCGGCGCGCATCTCGCGGTGCCACGGATGCGGCTTCACGGACATCGCGAAGGCGCGGCGCATCTGCGTGCGGCTCTTCGCCTTGAACGTGCCGCCGCGCAGGGCGGCGAGCATCGTCTCGCGCGTGCGGTCGACGTACGGCGGGGTGATCCGCGCGCCGTCGAGGTGATGATAGGGAACGTCCACGCGGTCGAAGACGTTGTTCGCGACGAACAGGGTGTCCTGGTAGCGCCGGCTCGCGATGCCGACGTCCGACCGCCGCACCGTGTTCTTCTCCACGAGCGCGTTCTTCACGGAGACGAAGATCGACCCGTTCGAGCGGATCTCGTTGTCGCGGCAGACGTACGACTGCGAGAGCGGCCACTTCACGTTCGGCGGGAACGCGCCGATCACGCTTCCGCCCGCGCCGCGCCAGCCCGTGCCGATCGCGCCGCGGTGGCCGTTGCCCTCCTCGACCACGTTGCCGAAGAACTGCACGAACCAGCAGGTGATGATGCCGTGGTAGTCGCGTCCGGAGCCCTGGAACCCGCCCGCGCGGCGGCAGCGGTTGCGCGCGAGCACGCAGTCCGTTGCGCCGCCGTAGAGCTGGATGGCCGTGGCGGCGTCCTCCGTGTCGTTGTCCACGTAGATCAGGTGCTTACGCTCCGCGACGATCACGAAGAGCGACGACGCGTCCGGCGCGACGTCGAACGGACGGTCGATCTCGAGCTCCTCGTAGCCTTTCATCGCCGTGACCGTGCGCGTCTGTCCCGCGCCGCGTCCGTCCACGACCTGCAGCTCGCTCCCCACCCACTCAGCGTAGTTCGTGCCGCTCTTCCAGTAGAGCTCGGGCGGGTAGGCGAGTTTCACGTGAGTCCCGTCCACGCCGCCGGACGCGCACCCCTGTTCGCCGCGCTTTTTCGCGCAGAACGCGGTCTTCGCGCCGTCGTGCGTCACGGCCTCGCGGTTGTTCGTGTAAAGGTCGGTCTGGCGGTTGCGGCTCCAGAACATGCGGCGGCAGACGGACGAGATGGAGTACGTGCAGTTGTTCGCCGTGTTGTTCTCGAAGATGCAGCGGTCGCCGCCGAAGATGGCCCAGCCCGTGCCGTTGATCCGGCAGTCGGCCATGCGGATGCAGTCGCCGGTGAAGTTGAAGAACAGGGTGCGCTGGGCGTCCTTGTCGCAGTAGATGTCGCAGTCGACGATCTCCGCGCGCAGGCAGTTGCGGACGATGATGCCGTCGCCGCGCATGGTGTAGCGCGGCAGGAAGTCGCCGGGCTTGTTGTCTCGCCACTGGTCGGAGACGAGCTTCACGCGCAGGCGCTTGAGGGAAACGTCGTGCGTGGTCGTGCCGCGCTGGGAGTTCATCTGCCCGGAGCGTCCGATCTCCGTGTTCGCCACGATGCCGTTGCGGTACTGTCCGGACGAGATGAACAGGTCGTGGATGCCGAACGAGTGCGTGCCTTCGATGAGGTTCGGGGGCGGGTCCATCGTGTCGGGCCAGCAGATCTGCGCGAGGGCGCGGTCCTCGCCCTTCAGCAGCACGTGCGGCGGGATCACGAGCGTGCGCGTGAGCACGAAGCGCCCGGCCGGCACGAACACCGTGCCGCCGCCGTTCGCCGCCGCGGCCGCCATCGCGGCGTCGAACGCGTCGGAGTCGGAGGCGTCGTCGTTCGACTCCGCGCCGAAGTCCTCCACGTCGAAGCGGTCGTCCTTCCACACGGCGCGCGGCGCGGCCACCTCCCATGTGCCGGCGTCGTACCAGCCGCGACCGCCCGCAAGCCCGTTGCGGATCTTCACGGCGTAGCGTCCTGGGGGCATGTCGGACGGCACGCGCGCGTCGAGGCTCCAGACGTCGGCCTTTTCAAGCGCGAGCTCACGGTCGCCGAGCAGCACGCGCGGCGTACCCGTCGCCGCCTTGCCGTAGGGCGCGAGCGAGCGGCCGAAAATGCGGAGGGTGCCGCCGGGCGTGGATGAATCGCCCGCGTCGCCCTGCAGCCACCACGGCGTGGGGGCGTTGAGCGCGAACGGCGCGGATTTCCCCGCGTCGCTCACCACGCGCCCTTCCACGATCCGCTCGGAGTCGGCGGGGAACGGGAACACGAGGCCTGTATCGGAGAGCACCGTGGCCGGGCAAGTCTTTCCCCCGTCCGTCACGACGCGCGCATGGTTTCCCCAGGCGCCGCCGTGCACAAGCACGTGGTCGCCCGCGCCGACGGGGTACGACACCCATGTCACGACCGGCAAATCGGCGTACGCGCACAGAGCGGCACACCCAGCCATGAAATATGTAACGTACCGTGACTGCATGGCGTTTTACGTCCGTTGTCCCCCCCGCCGCGTGGCTTAGCCGAGCTTGTAGCCGTCGCGGTAGGTGTAGGAGAGGAGCTCGTTCGCCTTCGGGCAGTTCGTGAACTTCTCGGCGGCGGGATCCCACTCAAGTCGCTGGCCCATGTGGAGGGCGATGTTCGCGAGGTGGGCGAAACAGGTGGAGCGATGGCCGTCCTCCAGCGTGCAGAGCGGCGTGCCGCGGTCCTTGATGCGGTCGAGGAAGTCGCGGATCACGGTGGAGGTGCTGCTGCCCGAGCTGCCGTCGTCGAGCATGGCCTCCTTGTAGTTGTAGTGCTGCTCCTCGAAGAGCGGCTTCTTGGGGTTGTTGAACTCGCGGCCTTTCTGCGGGAAGATGTCGTAGCCGCGCTCATTCGCGTAGATCGCGCCATCGGAGCCCTGCAACTCGAGCTCGCGCGCGAAGATGGGCTTTGACGTGCCGCCCTCGTAGATCATGAAGTGGATGATCTTCTTGTCCGGGAACTCGTACGTGACCTCCATCGTGTCGGGGATGTCGGCGTCGTGGTCGAGGAAGTACTGTCCGCCCACGGCGGTGATCGCGCAGGGGGCCACCTCGCCCATCATCCAGCGCATCGCGTCCATGTAGTGCACGCCCCAGTTGCCCATCTGGCTCGAGAACTCCTCGTGCCAGCGGAAGTAGTACGGCGCGGTCGTGTACTTGTAGGGGCGGAACGCGCGCGGCCCGAGCCACTTGTCCCAGTCGAATCCCTTCGGGGGCTGGCACGGAGGGCACTTGCCGATGCCGTTCGGGAAGAGGTTGGAGATTCGCGCGGCGCGGCCCACGCGGAACGTGCCGTACTTGCCGCTGTCGATCTCGGCCTTCAGCTTGCGGTACACGGCGCTGCCGCGACGGTTGAGGCCCACGCACACGACCTGCTTCGACGCCTTTTGCGCGTTCACCATCGCGCGGCCCTCGGCGACCGTGGCGGTGAGGGGCTTCTCGCAGTAGACGTCCTTGCCGGCCTTGATCGCGTCGATCGTCATGATCGCGTGCCAGTGGTCGGGCGTCGCGATGTAGACGGCGTCCACGTTCGGGTCCTCCAAGAGGCGCCGGTAGTCCGTGTAGAGCTTGCACGTGCGCGCCTTCACGGCGTCGAGGACGGTCTGTTCCTGCGGGAGCAGCTTGCCGTCCTTGTCGTTGAAGATCGGGAGGCGGCCCTTGAGGCCCCATTCAAGGAACTTCGGGTCGAACGCGGATTCGTCGCGCTTGAGGTACGGGTCGTAGATGTCGCAGAGGGCCGTGACCTCCACGTCGGGCTGCCGCATGAACAGGTGCAGCACCTGCGTGCCGCGGTTGCCCACGCCGATGAAGCCCATGCGCACCTTCTGGGGCGCCGCGGCGGCGCGAACGATGGCGGGGGCGACCGCCGCCACGGCGGCGCCGGCCTTGATGAAATCTCGTCTCTGCATGTCTGCTCCTGAAAAACTTTAACGAATAGACTTGAAGTATACCACACTCGCGCGCGTCCGTCTAGCGAGACAGCAAGTTTTCTCCGGGCTTACGCATCCCATCAGGTACACGGCGTGCCGGCGCCGGCCGTTGCAAGCGGGGTGAGGACGCCGCCCGACACGCCGGGCTCGCCCGCGAAGAGGATCATCCCCTCCGACACGCCCACGCTCATCTTGCGCGGCGCAAGATTGGCCACGAAGACCACCTCCTTGCCCACGAGCGCCGCCGGGTCGGGATACGCCCCGCGGATGCCGCTGAAGATCGTGCGCGTGCCGAGCGCGCCCGCGTCGAGCACGATTTTGAGCAGTTTCGACGATTTCGGCACGATCTCGCACGACACCACCGTGCCCACGCGCAGATCCAGCTTCTCAAAGTCGGGGAAGGCGATTTCAGATTTGAGGGGAGGGACGCGCTCCTGCGCGTCCGCATGGGGAGCCGCCGTCTCGGCGGCGGTCGCACCGGCGCGCGACGCTCCCTTGTTCTTCGACGCGCGACTCTCGTGCGCCACCTCGCCGGACTCGGCGGGCTTCGCCTTGGCCTTCTCGACCATCGCCTCGACCTGCTTCGCGTCAATGCGCGTGGCGAGGTAGGTGTAGGCGCCGATTGGCGCGTTCTCGAGCGTCTTCGCGAGGTCCGCCCACGTGTAGGGCTGCTCGCCGAAGAGCGCGGCCGCCTTGTCCGCGTAGGACGGCAGGATCGGCCGTAGGTAGATCGCGAGGATGCGGAACACGTTGAGCACGGTGGTGAGCGTCGTGCGCGTCATCTCCGCGCTCTCGGGGACCTTGACGGTCTTCCACGGCTCGCGGCGGTCGAAGTACTCGTTCGCCGCGTCGGCGATCTTCGCCACCTCCACGGGCACCTGCGAGAAGCGGCGCGCCTCGTAGTGGGCCGCGATCGCGTCCGCGCGGGACTGGGCGAACTCCACGAGCTTGCGTCCCTCTTCGTCAAGCGCGCCGAGGCGTCCGCCGAGGCTCTTGTTCAGCATCTGCGCGCCGCGGGAGGCGAGGTTCGTGATCTTGCCCACCATGTCGGAGTTGACGCGCGTGACGAAATCCTGGAGGTTGAGGTCCATGTCGTCCGTCGTGCCGCCGAGCTTGCACGCGTAGTAGTAGCGGAGCGCGCTCGCCGGCAGGTGGTCGAGGTAGGTGCGGGCGTTCACGAACGTGCCCTTCGACTTGGACATCTTCTCGCCGTTGACGGTGAGGAAGCCGTGCACGAACACCTTCGTGGGCGTCTTGAACCCGGCGGAATGGAGCATGCCGGGCCAGAAGAGGCAGTGGAAGCGGATGATGTCCTTGCCGATGAAGTGGTAGAGCTCGGCGTCCGGATTGTCCCACCAGTCCTCAAGCTTCTCGCCGTGGGCCGCGCACCAGTTGGAGAGCGAGGCGATGTAGCCGATCGGCGCGTCCACCCACACGTAGAAGAACTTCCCGGGATGGCCGGGGATCTCGAAGCCGAAGTACGGCGCGTCGCGCGAGATGCACCAGCCGCGCAGCGGCTCCTTGAACCACTCGAGCAGCTTGTTGGAGATGTCGCTCGTCGTGTGGGCGGGGATCCACTTCTCAAGATACTCGTGCTGGGGCTCAAGCTCGAAGTAGAGGTGTTCGGAGTCCCGTACCTCGGGCGTGGCGCCGCAGGTCGTGCACACAGGATGGCCGAGCTCCTCGGCGCCGTACGTGGCGCCGCACTTGTCGCAGCTGTCGCCGTACTGGTTCTCGGAACCGCACTTCGGGCATGTGCCCTTCACGTAGCGGTCGGGCAGGAACATGCCGCAGTGCGCGCAGTAGAGCTGGGGCGAGCTCTTCGCCGTGATGCAGCCGCCCTTCTCGGCGGCGGCGAAAATGCGTTCCGACAGTTCCTTGTTCTCGGGCGAGTTGGTGGTGTAGTAGTTGTCGAACGCGACCTCGAAGTCGGTGAAGTCCTTCAGGTGCGCCTCGTGGCTGCGCGCAATGAGCTGCTCCGGCGTAATGCCCTCGGCGCGCGCGCGGATCATCACCGGCGTGCCGTGCGTGTCGTCCGCGCACACGTACACGCATTCATGGCCGCGCATCTTCTGGAAACGGACCCAGAAGTCGGTCTGGATGTACTCGACCAGGTGGCCGAGGTGGATGTCCCCGTTCGCGTAGGGGAGCGCGCTCGTGACGACAATGCGGCGTTTATCTGACATGTTGACTCTTCTCCTTGCAAAAACGGCGCATATTATACCACAAGTGACGCCGAAACTGTGCTACAATATCCGCGTGAAGGCAAACTATCATACGCATTCGACCTGGTGCGACGGGAAGGATTCGCCCGAGGACATGGTCCGCGCCGCCCTTGAAAAGGGCTTCTCCGCGCTTGGTTTCACCTCGCATGCCCTTCTGCCGCTCGCCGATCCCTGGACGCTCCAGCCGGACACCGTGGCGGCCTACGTGGCCGACATCCGCGCCCTCGCCGAGAAGTACAGGGACCGCATCCGCGTCCTCTGCGGCGTCGAGGCCGACTTCATTACCGGCCTCGTCCGTTCCGATCGGTCAGTCTACGCCCATCTCAACCTCGATTACCTCATCGGATCCATCCACGAAGTGGTCGCGGACGGCGTGCGCATACCCGTTGACCACAAGCCGGAGCTCCTGCGGGACGGCATCTCCAACACCTTCGGCGGCGACGCGCAGGCGTTTGTCCGCGCCTACTTCGCCGCCGAACGCGAGATGGCCGCCACCTGCGATTTCGACGTGATCGGCCACCCCGACATCATCCGCAAGTTCAACGGCGTGCTACATTACTTCGACGAGTCGGCGGACTGGTACCACGAGGAACTGCGCCGCACGGCCGACGCGTTCGCCGCCTCGGGGAAGCTCGTGGAGGTCAACACGGGCGGCATCGCGCGCGGTTGGATCGACGACGCCTATCCCTCCCCTGCCTTCCGCGCCCTCCTCCGCGAACGCGGCGTGCGCTTCATCCTCAGCTCGGACGCCCATTCCGCCGCGGCCCTCGACTGCGCCTTCGACCGCTTTTCCTCAGCCGAAGACTACGTCAATTCCCCCATGTGAGACACGAAAGACTTCACTCCTGAACATCGGCCACATTCACGAGATCGATGGCGCGGGCCTTGGGGTGGGCGGGCAAGTTGATCGCATTGCCGCGGACGTCAAGCCTCGTGCAGCCCGTGACGGCGATTCCCCTCACGGAGCCGGAGATCGCGTTGCCCGTGATCGCGACGTTCCGATGGGAGTCCGCAGGCAAGGGCTTGCGCGCGCCGTTGTTGCCCGCCACGAGCACGCCGCCGCCGTTGTCGCGGAACAAATTGCCCTTCACCGTCATGTTCTTGCTGCATCCGCCCTCCATCCACTCGTACTCCGGCGCGATCTGCACGGCCCAGCCTTCCACGCGCTCAATGAGGTTGCTCTCGATCACGCCGTCGGACGCCTTGATGAGCAGTCCGCGCGCGCGGTTGTGTCCCATCGTGCAGTTACGGATGCGGAAGCCGTTGCCCATGCGGCGGTTGGAGATGATCACCGAGCCGGGCGGCAGGACGCGGTCCGCGTCCAGCTCCACCTCGAATGCCCGCTGCACGCCCGCCGCGATTCCCGGCCAGAGGTTGTAGCTCTCGAACATCTTCCGCTCGGCAGCGGTCGTCGCGCCCGCCGGCTTGACGGAGACGATCTGCGCGTCCGGCAGGCAGATGCCCTTGAACGTCATGAGCTGGCACGTGTCGCCCGGATCGATCCGGAGCGTGCCGCCGTAGGGCGCGATGCGGAGCGTCCGCCCCTTCTGCTCCGTGACGAACGCGTAGAACCCGCTGATGTTCACGCAGTCGTCGCAATGGTACTGGAACGTGCAGCGGTCGAGCGTCGGCCCCACGTACGAGCAGCGCGAGTTGAACGCGTCGTGGTTGCCGCTCCGCAGACGCTTCAGCGCGCGCGGGAAGAGGTCTGTCTCCGGCGGACGACGTACGAGCGAACACCCAAGGTAGCGGTTGCCGTCGGCCGACGACTCCGCGAAGCCGCAGCCGTGTGGCGTGGCATACACGGTCACGTTCTCGAACGTGCAGCCCGCGCATGTTCCCGCCGTTACCGCGCCCCGGCGCGAAGGACGCATCGTCTCCCGGATGCTCCACACCGCGATGTCGCCCACGTCCCCCTTCCTGTTCTGTCCGCCCGTGATGCGGTAGGTGTCCGTGCCCGTGCGCGCAATCGCGATGTTGTCGCGGAAGCGCATCGGGTTCTTCAGCTCGAGCGTCTTCGCGTCGTACGCCTGTACGGGCCAGATGTCATCCGCGGACAGCGCGTGCGGTGCCGGACACGGATAGCCCGGAATCACGCGCACGTCCCATCCGCCGTCCTTGTCCACCTTCTCGATGACCGCTTGCGTGAACGGCAGGTCGGCGTAGTCCACCGACACGTTCCGCACCGTCACGTTCGTGCAGGCGTGAAGCGCGAGCATCGTGGTCTTCACCGTTCCCACCAGCTCGCTGCCCGCGAAGTCGATCGTGACGCCGGAGAGTCCCGTCAGCTCCAGATAGCTCGTCGCTCCCGCCGGCGGCGTGAGCCAGTAGCGCGCCTTCGGGATCGTGATTGCCGTGCGCCCGGCGGCGATCTCCGCACGGATGTGTCCGATCGGGTCGAGACGCGCAACTGGGACAACGGGCGTCTCGCCCGTTGGAACTTGTACAGACACGTTTCTGTAGGCCTCGCGGGGGATGTGCTTGCGATGCGCCGCCGTGCCGCCGATGTGGGGCTTGCAGCCAATGAACACGTTGTTCGTGATCGTCACGTTCTCGGAAAGCCCGCCCTCGAGCCATTCGTACTCTGGCCCCAGGTAGATGCCGCAACTCTCGGGGCGGTCGAACACGTTGTCCGCGATCGTGCCGTTCGACGCGCGCATCCGCACGCAGAACGCCCGGTTGTGTCCGAAGTGGCAGCCGCGGATTTCGAAGCCGTTGCCCTGCGCGCGGTCCGAGATCACCGCGTCGCCCCGCTTGAGCGCGGAGGCGTCGTCCACCGTCACGCGGATCGCCGTGCGGCACAGCTTGTCGAGTCCGCGCCAGAGTCCGATCGTCGTCATGTACGCGCGTTCCTCGGCCGTCATCGCCTCGCGTGCGCCGATGACCTTCACCGCCATCTGCGGGAGCGTCCTGCCGTCTGCGGACATCGCCTGCGCCGTGTCGCCCGCGTGGAAGACCGTGGGCGTGTACTCCAGGAGGCGCACCTCGTTCCCCTTCACCTCGCAGACGACTCCGTACATCCCTGAGATGTTCACCGCGTCGTCGCAGTGGTACAGCGCCGTGCAGCCGAGGATTTTCGGACCCACTACCGCGCGGCGGCTCATGAAGGCGTCGTGGTTGCCGCTCCGTAGGCGCTTCAGCCCGCGCTTCGCGAAGTCCGTCTCCGGCGGACGCCGCACGATGCGGCAGTTGCGGTAGACGTTCGCCTCGGTGAGGTGTTCCTCGAACGCGCGCCCGCCCGGCGTCGCGTATTCCGTGATGTTCTCGAACACGCAGCGCACTGTGGCTCGGCTGTGGACCACGTCGCGCACCGAGACGTGATCGCCCTCCATCGTGCCCTTCGGTGCCGGCATGCTCCACACCGCGATGTCGCCCACAGCCCCCGCGCGGTTGCCGCCGCCAGAGACGCGATAGCGCCCGTCCGCCAGGCGTTCAAGCTTGAAGCCCGCGCCCATGCGCATGGGGTTCTTCAGCTCAAGCGAGTTCTTGTCGTACACCTGGAACGGCCATCCGCCCACATTGTTCCCCGAAGGACGCGGATAGCCGTCGATGGTCTCCAGCGTCTGCGTGCCGTCCTTGTCCGCCGACACGATCCGCGCCTGCGTGAACGGCAGGTCGCGGTAGTCCAGCTCCACGTTGCGGATGGTCACGTTGGTGCAGTCCTCCAGATGGAAGAAGCCCGTATTCGCCAGGCCGCGCAGTTCCGAACCGGAGAAGTCGATCACCGTGTCCGACACGCCCTTCAGCCGCAGGTAGAACCCATTGTCCTTCGGCTTGACGAGATAGAGTCGCTTCGG
>ONRL01000139.1 GCA_900320225.1 uncultured Lentisphaerota bacterium | reverse complement strand
CGATCCGTTCACAGCAGGACTCCTTCGGTTTCAACCCAACGGCTCATCAACGGCTCCCGTTCGTACCTCCGTTGCCACGGAGTTCAATCCCGGAGAGCGCCACTATGATACCACAAACCGGCCCCCGCCGTCTATACGAAATCTCGGCAAAGTCATTTACCATTACTTGCCGCCTCGCAACAACGACTTCGGCCAGAACTTCGCGAACCAACCACACCTATCACGCGGACGCGGGAACTTTTCGTTCCGGGCAAAATGCGCATCCGCTTCCCGCATCGTCTTGAACCGCCCGTTCCACGCGAAGTTGAGATGATGGTAGGCGGGATTATCCTATCGCGGGTAACGATTGCAAGCTCCATCGGTTTGCGCAAGATTGCGCTTTGTTTGTCCTCGTACTTCTGGCATGAAATTCACCTATTTACCTGAATGGCGCATATTATACCAAAAAATCCACCGGCCGTGGGGCAATCCTCTTGAACTTCTACAAATCAACCTCATCGGCTGGCCTCAATCATCATTCGGAAGAAGGCGAAGTCCATTTCCTTTGACGAATGATGCGGACTTGTCAAGCATTCGCGCAACCTCGCGGCTAGGCCGGGATAACGCATTTGCACTTCGCGGGAGATGCGCTCAAACGGCGAACCGACACGCTCGCGCTGCCCCGCCTCGTCTATCCGAGCCGCAGCATCTCATTCCTGAAATCCTTGCCGTGTCCGCCGCGACGGCCTTGCGCATACTGCCAGATGTGCGTCATTTCGTGGAGGAGAATCGGCATGAAAGAGGCTGTTTGTGCACGGGCGCAGATGTTGAGCGTAATTGAGATTGCATTGAACACTTGCCCGTTCACGGATGTTGCGTGCATCTGGGCGAAACCCGCCACATGCGTAGGCCGCGTGCTGCGGTTCAGGATAAGCGCCACAGGCGGAAGTGTCCCTCCCCAGCCGTGGTAGTTGCAAATCCCGTAGATTTCGTAGAGCTGGCGATAAACATCCTCGAATGCACGATAGAAAGGCGGTAGATCGAATCGTCCTCCAAACGACATCGCCTCGCTGCTCCGTGGAGGCGCGGCCGCGGCTCTTGGACGGCGTCCACCGCGTTGACGCCCCGTGCGCTCGGCTCGCATCCGCTCACGTCTTTCAAGCAGCGCAAGGCTTAGTTTCAGTGTCTTCTCGATCATCTCTGTGCCGTCTTGAAGCGCCATCCACGGTCCGTTCATCAGACGGAACCGCTTCTGCGCCGGTGTCACGCGCTCAAACAAGTACGACGTCTTCGCGCTTTGCACAACGTTGCAGTGCGTCTTGCCCTCCGCCTGACGGAGACCGCGCCCGCACATCTGAATCGTCGGCAGGCGACTCGCGTCCCGCGCAAAGATCGTCTGCACGTCCGGTTGGTCGAACCCCTCCGTCAGCATGGAGACGTTGGCGATAACCTTCACCTTCCCCGCGATGAAATCTTCCAATTGGCGGTCCTTGTCGCTTTCCGCCGTCACCACCTCGCAGGGCACCCCGAATCCAGCCAGCACTTTCTGGAATTGGCAGCATTCCATCACCGTGGGAAAGAACGCAAGCGACTTGCCCCACTTCTCCGGTGCGTTCATGTAGCACTCCCGACGATCTGCGGACCATAATGCGGCAGCAGATAGGAGTGGAACGGACTCAGATAACCTTCGCGGATCAGGCGGTCTATGGAGCATGTCGTTACGGTTTCTTGAAAGGACAGCTTCATCCTGTCCGTCCTGAGCGGCGTAGCCGAAAGACCGAGCACGCGCTCGCATTTCATCTTCTCGTACAAAAGCACGCACGACTGCGTGGCCTCGTGGTGCGCCTCGTCAAGAACGATGAAATCGGCTTCCGGCGGCGTCTTCTCGAAAAGCGACACCGGGCGGATGTTGTCCTGATGGAGCTCCCTGTTGGCCTCCATCACCTGACGGAGCAGATGACGGCGCGGCGCGACCCAATCGACCTTGAGCCTGCGCCCCATGAGTTCTTGCAGCGCATGGATCGTCTCAAGCGCCATGTAAGTCTTGCCGGAGCCGACAGGGGACTCGAGCATCACGGACGCGCACCCGCGTCCCGCGAACCCCGCGAGGCATGCCGCAACCGCCTCCTGCTGGTACTGCCTGACTTCCCAGTTCATCCCCGCGCCTTCTCGCCGAAATCGATGCCTCGCAGATAGTATTGGCTCGCCGGGTGCGCATGCGGATACATCTCCTCCAGATCGTAGCTTCGCGCGTAGTATTCCCCCAGGAGTCCGTCCGCCGCATTTCTGTTCTTCAGAAGTTCTCCGTGATGCGTATTCAGTTCCGAAATGAAATTCATTACATCCGCCACCGATGCGCCCGTCGGCAGCAACGCGCGCCGGCGCTCGCCGATTGCGCCGAGGTCCGTGACGCCGTACCGGACGCACGGGTTGTCCGCCACCTCCTGCAGCCGTTCGCACAGGAGCATCTGGTGGCGGGCGTCGCGCACCTGGCGACGGATCAGGGTCTCAACCTGGTGGACCTCGTCCACGGACGCCTTCGTCTCGTTCGCGATGATGAGATGGGTATGCAGCATCTCCACGCCGCGCGGATTGCTGAACGACGTCAGCAGACGACGGAAATGCTCGCCGCTCGAATCCTTCACCTCCATCTTGGTGCGGAAGAGCGGCGCCTCCGCCACCGCGCCGTTGGAGCAGATCTGCCGCCACGTGGCAAGCGTCGCCTCCGGCGTGCCCATGCCGTCCACGGGAACCTCCGTATGCACATGCACGCCGTACTTGCTGTCGTTCGGGACATCCCAAGCCTCGCCGAGGTCGAACTGCCCGGTGATCATTCCGTCATGGTAGTCGAACTTCTTCAAGCGTTGGTCGTTCTTCATCACGATCTCGATGTTGCCCGCCGGGATGGGCACGCCCTTGTCCTCAATCAGGCCGAGTGCCTTGTGGTCCTGACGGTCATGGGTCAGCCTGAGCGGCAGGTCCGGCGCGCGCTCCGCCGCACGATGCACGACCTCCAACGGCGAGAACAGGTCGAACACGCTGAGCGACACCTTCATCCGCTGCGCCAGCCCCTTGAGAAAGCGCCGCGACGGCTTGTAGCGTTCGCCATCGAACGTGATTCCGGAGAATCGCCCGTTTTCCTCCACGACGGAATCCGCCACCGTCCGCGGGGTAACCCGTACGGTCTCGAACCGCTCGCGAAACGGCATCTCCCGGGGCGCGTCCTTTGGCGCCGCCGGCGCAGGGTCCGGCGAACCGCCATATTCGGCGCGCATGAGGCGGACAACCTCTCCCCAGTCGCCCTCGCGCATTTTAGCAAGTATCAGATCATTCATTATTTTCACCTCTCCCAAAAACATAGCAATCTCCGTGCCAACACAGAAAAGGCAAAAGAATAGGCCGGAGATCGCACAAACCCCGGCCTTTTGCCTTTCAAGAATTTAGCAGATGGTCAAAATGTGACCATTCAAGGCTACCGCTTGTGAACGGCTACTCGTAGACGCGGATCCAGTCGATGTATCCACGCATCGAGCATGGCGCGTGCGATGGAGCCGGGGCGCGGAATCTCCGGAAGGTGCGCGCGGTCGAACCACCCCGATTCAATGACCTCTTCGCCGTCCGGCTTCAGTTCACCCCCGGCGTATTCCGCGCGGAATCCGATCATGATGTTCGAGGGAAAAGGCCACGTCTGCGAACCGAAGTAGCGGAGGTTCTTCACCTCAATGGACGCCTCCTCGCGTATCTCGCGGCGCACGGCGTCCTCGAGGTTCTCGCCCGCGTCCACGAAGCCGGCCACGAGCGACCACACCACGCCCTTGTAGTGTGTGTTGCGCTGGAGGAGAACCTTGTCGCCTTTCGTGACGAGCGCGATCACGGCGGGGGCGATCCGCGGATAGACCGTGTAGCCGCACGCCGGGCAGACCAGTGCGCGCTCGCCGGGATCGGCGTGGGGCGCCATCTCCGCGCCGCAGCATCCGCAACGGCGGTTCGTCCGCTGCCATTCCGCGAGCTCCGCCTCACGGGATGCCGCACGCATCTCGTCGGGCGTCATGTCGCGGAATGTATCACGAAGGCTCATGCTCATGACATTCCCTTTGTCAGTAGGTGAAGGCGAGCTCACTCTTCGGGCCGCCGCAGCCGAACCGGAAGACGTGTACGGCGCGCTTCGCGGGCTTCACCGCCACGAGGTCGATCATCATGTCGCGCGACCGATTGAACTTGAGCTCGATCTTCGGGCAGCGCGCCCCCATCACGATGCAGTCGCGCGGCGTGGTGCCGTAGCCTGGGCGCGTGGTCCAGTTCACGCCGTCGATGTTCATGTGCCGTTCCAGGTGCGTGTGCCCGAAGAACGCGCCCACGAACGACGCCTTGGCGTTGGAGAAGTCCCACTTGATCTTGTCGTACTCGCCCGTGATCGGCGGGTTGTGGAATCCCTGCACGAGATCGCCGCGGTGGTGCGCGAAGTCGTCCACGATCTGCATGAAGATCATCTCGCGCTTCATCGACGACGGCTCCAGGAAGCGGCGCCAGCAGCCGAGGATGTGCGGGGCCTGGATGTGCTGCATCACGGCCACGTGCCACCCCTCCGGCGCCGCGAGGAAGGTGTCCGCGAGAAACTGGAGCTGTCCGCGCGACATGCCGCCGTACCCTTCGTCCGACGTGTTGAGGAACACCATGCGGAACTTCTTCGCGGGGATGTCGTAGTAGCCCCACGTGCCGCATTCGGAGAGCACGATGTCGTGTCCCTTGCCCTTGTTGACGCCGCGGTTGAAGGTGTCGCCGAACTGCTTCGAGGTGTAGCGGCCCCTCGCGTGGTCGTGATTGCCCATGCTGAAGAGCGTCGGAAGCGGCTCCTTCTCGTACACCTTCACGAACCCGTCGATGACCGGCTGCACCTTGTCCCATTCCGGTGCGGAGCCGAGGATGTTCACGTCGAAGTCCATGTCGCCGAGGTTGGCGAGGAAGTCGGAGTCCGTGGCGTGCGCGATCGCCCGCTGGAAGATGACGTGGCTCTTGGAGTCGTTCCAGTTCGGCGTTTTGGCGTTGAAGCCGGGGGCGTGCGAGTGGATGTCCGTGATGAGCGGGAACGCCACCGTCTCGTCGGCGCCCTTCCACGCCCTGTACCGGGCGGTCCCGTCCTGGATCGCCGCCACCGCCCATTCGGGAAGCGGGATGCCGTCGACCGTCCAAGCGGGATCGGATGCGGCGTGGAGGCGCGTGGCCGCGGTTGCGGCGGTCATGCCGAGGAATGTGCGTCTAGAGAACTTCATCTGTCAATCCTTTCTTTCAGCCCCCTTTGACGGGGCCGGAGCGCGCACATTATACCACAGCTTCCGCCTTGCTTCCATCAGTCTCGCCCATTTGCGCGCCACCAGCAACCAGCCGTCAAATGGGCTACCGTAGGTTGCGAAGCCGTAGCCTCCTCCCCGGAATGCGGTTTTCACGCCATCACCACCGCAAGCGGTGCTTTCAGGAAATGAGCTTCGGCCCTTCCGGCAGCCAGTAAACCGCCTTCCCCCGAGGATAAGCCCGCTCTTGCCCCGATGCCAGTTCCACCCCCTGCCCAGATGGCAGTGCTTGCACAGAGGCGCTCCCCTGTCCCTGTCCAGATGGCAGCGCTTGCGCTGCCAATCCCACCGCCGCCGCATTCACCTCAAGGCACGCCGCCCGCGAGAATTCGATCTCGCTGTTGCCGCGCGCGATGATCGCCGCGCGGCGATCGCGAATCGCCCCGAGCCACATACTGCCCACTTTGAAATCGTGCGGCATCGCCGATGGCAATATCTGCACAATGCGCCCCTTCGGCTCGGCGAGCAGCATATCACGCACCGCCTTCTCGCCAGGGCTGATCCAGCCACTCACAAAAATATAATCACCCACTCGGCGGCGAATGCGCGCAACCACCTCATTTACCTGCCGCGGCGAGAGCCTGCGGCTGATACGAAGCGCAATGAATGGCGTGCCGCAGTCAAGCAAATCGACGGCGCCGATGCCGCGCCAGAATTCCTCTGTTGAAAGCCGCCACGCCGCGAGCGGCTCGTGGATGGCAAGGAACTCGGGCTGGTTGTAGCGCAGCTCGAACTTCAGCGGGTTATAATCGATGTAGCGGTTGACGGCGGCGAGCATTTCCTCCGACATGCAAATCCAATCGTGGTAGCCCTGCTGCCAAAGCGACCCCGACTCGCCCGTGAGCTCGTGAAAGTCTTTCGCGCAGAGGCTCTTGAACGCGCCGATCGCCCGCCCGAGCGCAACAAGCGGCTTTGCCAGCCCCGCGCGAAGATGAAGCTGGAAGTGCACATGATCCGGCATCACGACGAAGTTAAAAAGTCGGATGCCCGGCATCTGCGCCATCTCGGCGAACCGCCGCTCCACGGCAAGCCCGAGCGGCGTCTTCTGGAGCTTGGCACCCACGATCTTCCCGAATAGCCGCCGGCGCGGATTGGTCACGACTGTGATGAAAAGCGCCGCACCCCGCGAGTAGTCATACCCGCAAAACCGCCGATACCGGCGAATTTCCTTCTTCCCCATCACCATCTTTCACCTCCAATTCGCCCTAAAGCCCACTTCGGCATCCTTCTTGCAGCGCTAGCCCTTCCGCCAGCAGTCCGCTCCCGTGTCCTGAAGGCAGCGCTTACCCCCCAGCCCGCGTCCGTGTCCTGAAGGCAGCGCTTGCCCTTCCGCCAGCAGTCCGCCCCCGTGTCCTGAAGGCAGCGCTTGCGCTGCCGATCCCGCGCCCCAAGGTAGCGCTTGCGCTGCCGATCCAACAATAGCCTTCAAATGCCGCTGTTGCATGCGAACTTGGAGTTCATACTTCATCCCCATCTCCTTACTGATTGGTGGCCTCTCTTTTCACCAACTGCTCCATCGCCTTCGCAATTCGCGCCACGTTCGAGGAAATATCGCGGACAGCGCAAACAAGCAGAATCAATAGAATGCTTTCAAGCACCCATCCGACGGGGATAACACATCCCGGATGCAACTGGTTGGTTCGGATTATCGGTTTCTTGTTCAGCATATCAGAGCCTTTCCTTGATGATCGGATTATACCTATGCTCCCGCGGGCGCAGCATCGGCAGAGGCTTCCACCTTACGAATTCCTTCAATGTCGCATAGCGGCTGCCGATTTCGGAAAGCCAGATTGACTCAAACGCTCCGTTGTGACCGGCATAGCGGGTGTCGCCGCCATGCTCGACAATCGCAAGATCGTCCTCAGCCAAGAGGGCTTTCCGTATGTTCTCGTAGTCGTGAAGATAGACATCTATCCCACGGTCATAGAACGCAACCGCCATTCGGGCCAAGTTGTAGGCCGTCCATGCAAACCACGCCGAGAGCGTGACCTTGTACTGTTCTTTGTCTTTTCCATGCGGCTTCTCAAGATGGACGCCTAGGTGAATCCGTCCGGGGCCGATCCAGAACTGATGCCCGCCGTCATGCCAGCCATAGGGCTGTTCCTCCTCAATCCACTTGCGGAACTCTTCTGGCGAATCGCGGGGAACGTCAAAGATGCTCCCCGACGAACCGTTGTATCCATTCATCTTGTAATAGTCCTCGCCTGTCATCGGACGATCCGCAAGCCGTTCCGCATCGACAGTTGCCTCAAGACCGATCCGAACCAGCTCAAGATAATCGTCGGCCGTCATGTCCTTGCGGAAAAAACGGCCTTCCTTCTCGCAGTTCGGTGAATAATACTTGCCCTCGACCAGCTCGCAGAATTTTCGCACTGTCTTTTCACCGGCCAGCTTATCTTGCCGCGGGAAATCCGGCACATAACGATGAACAACGGCGCGCGGCACAAATCCGTTCCGTCTGTTGTTCGGCCACTCCTTTTCAACTTTCCGATAAGCGCGCAGCCAATCCTTTTCGACGAAATCCAGCCAGGCAAGCATATCCTCCAGGTGTTCAACCTGAGGCCATGGATGATGGTCATGCGATCCATTGTCATGCTCTCGGCAGAACTCACCGGGCTTGATCTCCCATATCCAGAAATCTCGATATCGGCTCTCACCCCAGTTCACGACGTAGAACACGCCGTTGTAATAGGATATCTGAGTCTCGTACCATTTTCCCCGCCGGTTCTGCCAACAGAAGCGCCAGATTGGATCGCAACGGTCCCAGTCATTCTGGAAGGCAACAATGCGAACCACTATCCGCTTGAACAGTTTCTCAAGCTGCTTAAGCAAGGCCTCAGCCTCTTCGCCAAACCATATCATAGCTCACACCTTTCCCTTCGTGACTTCGTGTGTGATCTTGAGCAGCGCGAGATTCAGCTCGATCGTGGTCTTCCGCGATACCGTGGAGAGATTGTCGCCGATGAGCCCAGCAAGCTTGTGGCCGGCCCGCGTGAGCAGATTCGCCTGTTCCGGCGACCCCACCTCCTCCGTTTGGATCGCCTCCATGTCGCGAACCATCGAACGCACCTGGGCGTAGGTGTTCACGATGGCAAGTGTTGCGCGCGTGGCCACTTCGCCCTTCAAAATCGTTGCCAGCATGTAAAGGCCACGCTCCGTCAAAGCATACGGGGCTCTGCGGATCCCCATCTTGATGACTGCAATCTCCCTAGCTGACAAATTGGAGGTCAAAATTTTTGACTTCCAATTTTCAAACTCGTCTTCATTCAACTGGAACACGAATCCTTCGGGGAATTTCCCGGGATTGTTTCGTATCGCCTGGTTGATTTCCTTCGTCTGTACGCCATACAGCGCGGCGACATCTCGGTCGAGCAGCACCTGCTGATTACGGATCGTGAGCATGCGGGATTGGACGGCGGCGATGTTGATCGCCCCGGATTCGGCTGGTTTCTTCATGTGCCCATTCCTTTCGCTGTGATGCCGACGCACTGCGCGGCCGAACGCCGGCCGCTGGATACAATGCGCCAACAGTCGCATTTTCGGAATAGGCGATGCCTCGCCGGATGCCGACGACGCTTAGGCCGCGCTTTCGCGCTCAAGCCCGCGGAG
>ONRL01000081.1 GCA_900320225.1 uncultured Lentisphaerota bacterium | reverse complement strand
CCCAATCTCTCATAACTGCAAATTCGCAAATCCAGAAATGGCGCAGAGCTTTCCGCTTTTGCTCTCCACAAAAATTCCGCTTTTGAAATCCACGCGACACGCCTGAAAAATATTTTCAGAAGGCCATTGACAGGCCACCGTCGTTTATGATAAAGTAATCGCGTG
The DNA here is from genome assembly GCA_900320225.1 of uncultured Lentisphaerota bacterium. Taxonomy (GTDB): domain Bacteria; phylum Verrucomicrobiota; class Kiritimatiellia; order RFP12; family UBA1067; genus RUG572. Next base: position 32,420 of record ONRL01000081.1, on the reverse strand, counting down.
CTTACCATAAAAGGAGCTTCAGATGTTTGACGAGAGCGAAAGCGCATCTGCGCGAGTTGCCGAAGATGCTGAGAGGTCTTCTTTCCTGCCGTTGTACGTGACCACGTTCTTCGGAACGTTGAATGACAACTTCGTGAAGACGTTGGCCGGTTTTACCGTGATCAGTTGGATCGCCGACGCGCGCGTGAAGTCGATTGCGATGGGCGTAACGGCCGGTGCGCTCGTGTTGCCCTACATCCTCTGTTCGCCGCTTGCGGACCGGTTGACCGCCGTGTGGGCGAAACAGCGCATCATTCGCGCCGCAAAGTGGGCCGAACTGCCGATCATGCTCGTGGCAATCGCGGGACTCGCGTTCAAGTCGCCGTGGCTGGTCGTCGGCGCCGTTCTGCTGATGGGGCTCCAGAGTTCCCTTTACTCGCCCGCGAAATACGCGCTCGTCCGGGACATCGGCGGAATGGGCCGCATCTCGACCGGCATGGGGGGAATGGAGGGGATGTCTTTTCTCGGCGTTTTGGCGGGCACGGTGGCGGGGGCGGTGGTTGCGGACTTGGAAGTCCGCCACCCCGAATGGAATTTATCCTATTTCTGTTTGGTGGCCTTTGCCGCGTGCGGCCTCGCGGCGAGTTACACGATACATGCGCGCGAGGAGAAGAACCGCGCGCTCCACGCCGTCAATCCCATTCGGTACGTTCGCCGCGTCCGTCGTATCGCCGCCCGCTGCAACGGCTTGAACGCCATCATCCTCACGCTGTCGGTCTTTTGGTGGGGGGCGGCGACGCTGCAGATGGGACTTCTCGTGTACGGCAAGGCGGAGAACGGACTCAACCTGAGCGGGACAGGGACGGGCGTACTCCTGTGCGCGGCCGCCATCGGCATCGTGGCGGGCCAGGTGCTGGCGGGATTCGTGGACCGTCGGCGCTTCCTCCTCGGGGCGACGCTGCTCACGGGCTGGATCGCGGCGACGTTGCTTGCGGTGCTGTTCTTCGTGCCGCTTCCGCCGGTCGCGTTCGGCATCGTGCTGGGGCTGCTCGCGTGTGACCTCGGTTTCTTCAAATTGCCGCTCGACGCGGAAATCCAGAAGGTCGTGAAGGGTCCGCGTCTCAATACGATGATCGCCTACCTCAATCAGGTGTCCTTCTTCTTCATGCTCGCGGCGAGCGGATGCTATGCGCTCGTCAGCTGGGCGTTCGGCCCGAAGGCTTTTCTGCTGCTCGTTTCGCTCGTGATGTTCGTCGTGCCGTTCCTGTTCGTGTTCAGCTATCGGTCGGTTCTGCTCCGCACGGGGCGGTGGCTCTTCCTGCGGCGGTATAAGGTGGACGTGGACGGAATGGATGAAATCTTGAAATGTGCAAATGTGCAATTGTGCAATTGTGAAAATGCGCAAATGGGAAAATGCGCAAATGGGGAAAAGGGGGCAAGTGGCCCAAATTCCGCATTGGATAATTCCCAATTGCATAATTGCACAATTGCACAATCTTCTCTGCTCGTGCTGCCGAACCACCCGGCGATGGTCGATCCGATGCTCGTGACCGTGGTGTTCTGGAAAACGCCGCTCAGGGGACTGTGCGACGAGAGGTTTTTCCATGCAGGCATCGTGGCGCCGGCCGTGCTGCGCACGCTTGGCGCGGTGCCGGTGCCGGACCTGCGCAAACACCGCACGGCGAAGGGCGCCTCGATCGCGCGCGGCCTTGGCGACGTCGTGAAGAACGCGCTTGCCGACGGTGGCAACGTGATCTTCTACCCCTCGGGGCACATCCAGACCGAACCCGACCGCGATGACATCGGCACGCGCCAGCTCGCCTACAACATCTGCGGCGACCTTCCTTCCGGCGTGCGCGTCATCGGCGTGCGCACGCGCGGCCTCTGGGGCAGCATCTGGAGCCGCGCGGGGCGCAAGGACTCGCCCGCGTTCGTGCCGACGTTCATCAAGAGCGTGCTCCTGTGGTTCTTCTGGTCGCCGTTCGTGCCGCGCCGCCGCGTGACGATGCATGTCGAGGACCTCACCGACCGCGTGAAGGAATGGGCGCAGGGCACGCGCCTCGAGTTCAACGCGAAGCTGAACGCGTGGTACAATGAGGGTTGATTTATTTGCCGCAAAGAACGCAAAGGATACACAGTTGCTTGGACAGGATTAAACAAGGAGAAACGGAAATGAATAGACTTGTGATGGTATTGTCCCTTACTTCTTGTCTGATGATCACCGGATGCCGGATACCTATTCAGCCAATCCCAGGGCCGGGGCGAGATGGAATGTTGTATTGCTATACAGCTGATTATCACGACCGTCATATCCCCTTTTGCCTCCTGGGAAAATCGTTGACAGCCTCTAAAGGGAATGGAGCATGGGAGATGATTCCTCCTCCTACAGCCTTATTTCCAGGGCTCCCGCTTGTACTTGTCGAACGTTTTGCCATTTGTCCAATCGTAGATACCGCTTTTATCCCGTATGATTTGTGCGTGAAGTTCAGAAACGAATATTGTGCAGCAAAAGATGGCGCATGGATCAAGATAGTCGATCATGAGGGGCGCTCCATTCCTGACATTGAGATTGACATATCGATAAATGCCAATTCTGGTTATCGAATCGTATATGACGGGGAGGTGCAGGAAAGAGGGTATCTTGCCTCTTACGTGAAAACAGATTGCAATGGTAAGGCATATGTTCCGATCAAGTTTTCCAGTTGCGGCGACGTGAGGTTCAGCGGTTGGTGTGTGACATCAAAGGGACTTGAGGAATTTGATGGTTCGCTGCAGGGAGGTGGTGGATGGGCAAGGGTAGGTTCGGATGAAATCCGCCATGGCAGATGGGGTAAATCATCTATGCCCGACGATTGGCTCAGACGTTGGTCAAGTTATGCGATATGCCGAAATTGCGGCAGACATGTTGAAATACGAGGGGACCGCGGCTTGTGGAATGAGGATGGCTCGTGCGGGAATTGCGGAAAACGCCTTGACCAACGAGAAGCCTTAAACAGAGCGCGTGCAATCAAGAGGGACATGAAAACCTTGCCGAATACCAAGTCTGAATACAGAATTTTGAACGCCTTGACGGGGTTGTCGGTTTCTCGTATTGAGGAGATTTACGGGAAATGTCCAGATGATGGTACAGAAAAGATGATGATTGTTCGTCTCCACGGTATCGCAAACGATGCCACTAAAACAGAGATCGCGGGACTTTCTTTTGCCAAGGGGACCTCTCCGTCTGAATATCTGAAGAACCATCACCGAACAATCGGAGGGAATGTTATGTACCAATGGCATACAGTAGACTTGCCGAGAAAACCAGCTGATTTTGATTCATATTGGAAGAGTAAGCAGAATGAAATGCGTCGTGACTGGCATGGGGATCCGGAGGTCACGGAAATTGTCGAGCTCAGTACCCCATCTGTAATGGTCAGCAGGGTGACGTTCAAGATTGGGGAGCGGCGTGTATGTGGCGTGTTGTCCGAACCGAGGGGTATCCTGCATCCTGAAACGCCAGTCCTTGCATTTTTTGGACGTGGCCCAGATCCTGATGCGAAGAGTTTGCAGAAACCGTCCGACAGGACCGTCTTGTATTTGTCGGTGTTTGAACCCGATTATGATTATAGGAAAGGGGAATATGACATACGTGAAAAATACCGTCTTTCTCAGTGGGCGGTTCTTGAAGGGTACTCTATAGTTGGTATAGAATCTGGACGTGAGTCATATTTTTTCTATCCTGTTCTTTCGGGCGCAGTATGGGCTACGGAGTGGCTGGCGCGACGGACATCACATTTAAATGGCGTTTGCTGCGTTGGGGTCGATCAAGGCGCGGCACTTGCATTGATGACTGCGGCACTTGGCGGGAACGTCCAGGCGATTCATGCGTATCACCCAGAGTTCGTCGGTGTTGCGGAGTATCCGAATACATGGCCTCCATTCCACTGGCACAATCGGAGTGGACTCATGCGGGAAGCCGAGAAGTGGATGCCTTACTACGAACTCTGCAGTTTTGCCAGACGTGTCAGATGTCCCGTCACTTTGTATTTAAACCCGCGCGAAACCCATGACTGGCGCAAACATGACGCAAGTGTTTCCGTGTTTAAGGCGCTCAAGAATGATACGAATAGTCGCCTGGTCGTTGATGGTTCGATTTCATGTTCTACGGCACTGAACTGGCTCGTAACCGTGTCAACGACCCCACATGAAGAAATGAAGGAGAAAAGATGAAGAGAGGAAAGGTGGTGAAATCAGTTTTGAGGATTCTGGCCTGCGTCGCAGTCGTTGCGTTGATTGTTGGAACGGGGTGCGTCAATTCGCTCATGTTTCACCCCGAAGCTTGCAAGGGCGGATATGGCGAATCCACCGAAGGATACGTGGACATCGGCACGAACGGCGTGAAGATCGCAGCAATTGTGCTGGGGCCGGAGCACAGCAAAAAGGCGATTCTACGGTGCCACGGCAACGCGGAAGATGCCGCAAATTCGCTGTTCGCCTTGCGGTATCTCGCACGGCGCGGCTTCACGGTCGCGTGTGTCGATTATCCCGGCTACGGGCTGTCGGATGGCACTCCTGACGAGGAAGGCTGCTATCGGAACGTTCACCGTCTCTACGACTGGCTCGTCGAAACGCGCGGCTTCAAGCCCGAGGACATCATCGTCGATGGCTTTTCCATTGGCAGTGGCCCCGCAACCGAGCTTGCCGCCACGAAGCCGGTGGGCGGACTTGTTTTGGAGGCGCCGTTCCTTTCCGCGCCGCGCGTGGTGACGCGAATACGCGTTCTGCCGATCGATCCATTCCCGAACCTCAAGATGATCAAGGACGTGAAGTGCCCCGTGCTGATCATCCACGGAACGGACGATTCAGTGATCCCGCACGGCCACGGCAAGGAGCTATTCGAGCTCGCAAACGAGCCCAAGCGCTTCATCCCCGTTGAGGGCGCGAACCACGACGATCTCGTATTCACGATGGGCGAGGAACGTTATCTCAAGGCGATTGAAGAATTCGCACGGGAAGCTCAGCAAGCAAAACCCCTGAAGGAAACGATGAGATAAAAGGAGGTAGAACATCATGAAAATTGGATTGGCGTTAGGTGGCGGAGGCGCGCGGGGAATCGCGCACCTCGGCGTGTGGCAGCGGCTGCAGGAGTTGGGAATCCCGATTCACTGCATCGCGGGCACCTCGATCGGCGCGATCGCGGGCGCGGTGATCGCCGCCGGACGGGTGGATGAAGCGCTCGCGTGGTGCGAGATGTCGAGCTGGAAGAAGCTGCCGGAGCTGCTATTCGACTTCCCCACCATGAAGGCATTGATTGCAGGGCGGAGCGTTGAGAAGAAGTTGCGGCAGATCATTGCGACGGAGAGGTTTCCCGACTTGCCGATCCCGTTTGCGGCGGTGGCTACCGATCTCAACACGGGCGAGGCGGTCGTAATGCAGGATGGGGATCTGATTTCGGCCGTGCGCGCGTCGATGTCGATTCCCGGCGTGTTTTCCCCTATTGAGCGGGACGGGCGCGTGCTCGTCGACGGGCAGTTCGTCAATCCTGTGCCCGTGTCGGTGTGCCGCGCGCTGGGGGCGGATGTGGTCATTGCCGTGGATGTGAATCCGCTGGAAGATCCGGCAACCGCCAAGCCGTTCAAAAAGTTGCGCATCACCGACGTGCTGCTGAAATCCTTCGGCATCCTGAACTACGAGCTCACGCGCCGCGAACTCGCCGTCAACAAGCCCGACGTGCTCATCCGTCCCGATGTCGGGAAGGTCGTGGCGCTCGATTTCCGGCGTGTCGGGCCGCTGGTCGAGATCGGCCGGCAGGCGGTCGACGAGAGGATGGTCGGGATGCTGAGGGCGAAGGAGGAAAGGACGTAAGTGTTTCTGTTGCAATTTGCATGCAGCTTTCATACAATTCTGTTGAAATCATTTGACAGTTTAGGGGGTTCCGCCTCGTGGCGTCATGTGGTAAGATGATGGCGTCAGGACAAAAAAGGAGAAACAGATGGAAGAGATGAAATACCGGCCGGCGGTGCGGCATGCGAACATCGACTATTCGCACGGCATGTTTTTCGTGACGGTCCAGGCGGCGTTCAACAAGACGATCTTCGGGGCGGTCGTGGGCACGAAGAGCGTGTTGAGCGAACTCGGCGAAGCGGTTGCCGATTCGCTGCGCACATTGGGCGAACGGCACCCGGGCTCGGAAGTCGTTGATTTCGTGGTGATGCCGAACCATCTCCACGCCATCTTGCGGATTGCCCGGCGGCAAGATAACCGCAAGCACCAACTGGGCTACGTGATCGGACAGTTCAAGGGATGGATCGCGAAGGTTTATCGCGATTTGCGCGCGGCCGGGCGGGCCGTGAATGTGGGTGACACTCCCTGGCAGCGCGACTACCGGGAGAAGCTTGTGACGACGGAGGAAAAGCTGCAGGCCTTCCGCCGCTATATTCAACTGAATCCGGCGAAATGGTCGAGTGACCGATTCGGTCCGATGACGAGCTACGCGCTTGGCAACATCGCGCTGCTGAATAAGCGGTTCGTGGGGTTTGTGGCGTCGCAGGGGGTGTGTGCATGCGAGCTGAAGCCGAGATTGCTGTGGAGGAGGAAGGCGGGCGCGGAGACCCGCCACCCCGAACATAAACAAACCGAAGTGGTGATATCCACTTTCACAAGTGCGCAGGAAAGGGCGGTGCTGGGTAAGTTGCTGATGAGGGGGCGTCGGTTTGTGCGGATTCATCCGGGCGGCATCCCGCCGAGAGAAGCGCTGGAACCTGCCGTTGTGCGGGCGTGTGAGCTGGGGAGCGGCCTTTTGATTTCGCCGGTTCCATTTGGCACGGGACTCAACAAGCAGCGTGCCATGCGGTGCAATGAGTATGTGCTGAAGCAGGCGTCCGAGGTGTGGGCCGGGACCATCACGCCGGGGGGCACGATTGCTTCGCTGGTGAAGGCGCTGGGGACGTGGGGGACGGGCGGTGAGGCTCGCCATCCCGATGTGGGCGGTGAGGTCCGCCGCCCTGCCCCTAGTCACCTCGATGCGGGCTGCGCGCTAACGAAAAACTGACAACCCGCTGACGGGTGGCTAACACCACCAACTATCCAGATGTAGTATACTATGAATCGACAAGCACCCATAAGGAGAAAGGAAGCCGATATGTTCGGCACAAGAAAAACGAGAAGTCGTGAGCCGTGCGCCCTGTCGCCGGCCCGTGTGCTGCGTGTCCTGTTGATGGGCCTGGCGGCCGGCGCGACGCTGTTGGCGGGCTGCAAAACGGAGCAGATGAAGTCGACGCCGTTCTACGAAGGGCACGATGTCACCTACGCGGGCGCGCCCGAGGACCGCGTGAACCTCTGGCCGCTCGCCTACTGGCGCGAGCCGGTGGGCTCCGTGCTCTGGCCGATGCTCTCGTTTTCGGACGACCACTTCGCGATTCGTCCCCTCTACTCGCACTACGGGTCGGAGCACAACTTCCTCTGGCCGTTCGGGCAATACGACGCCGCAGAGAAGGATGGACGCGTCTTCCCTGTGTTCTGGGGCGAGTACTACTTCGACGTGTTTCCCGTCGTATGGAACCACCGCGACTTCCATTCGCTTTTCCCGCTGGTGTTTTACACGGGGAAATACTTCACGCTCTTTCCGCTTGTTTGGTGGGATATCGACGACCAAGATTTCACGCTTTTCCCGGTCTTCGGCCACAACAAGGAGCGAGACTGGATCTTCCCCCTCTACTACCACGACGACAACCTTACGCTCGCCACGCCGCTCTTCGGCATGAACGGAAAAGGCGCGAGCTGGCTGTTGCCGCTCTACTACCACGATGACAACTTGACGTACGTGACGCCGTTTTTCGGCATGAGCCAGCAGGGTGACAGCTGGCTGATTCCGCTGTACGCCTCCGTTGGCGGGAATTTCCTCTCGCCGCTCTGGTGCGGCGGCACCGGCACGGATGGCGGCAAGGTCACGAACTCCTGGTGGTGCGTGCCGCCGCTTCTTTCGTGGGGTACTGATGTCAAGGGCGCTTACGACAACCGCTACCTGCTCGGTCTCGCCGGGCATGCCGGCAGTGAATCGTTTTCGGAGTCGTGGCTGGTTCCGCTCTACTACAGCGACGGCGACGGGACGTTCGTCACGCCCATCTACGGGCAGACGAAGGAATCGCATTGGACGTTCCCCGTCTGGTACAAGAGCCCGAGCCTGTTTGCGTCGTGGTTCTGGTGCGAGCGCTGGAACAAGGCGGGAGCGAGTGACTGGTGGTTCGTGCCGCCGCTGCTCACGGGCGGCGGACGCGACAAGGACGTCGAAATTTTCAAGGCGCTCATGGGCCTCGCCGGCGCGACCTGGGACGGTCCGAGCGGTTTCCGCCGCTCGTGGTGCTTCCCGCTTTGGTACGAAAGCAACAAGGATATGTTCGTGACGCCCCTCTTCGGGCGGAACGAGGATAGCAAGTGGATTTTCCCCGTCGCCTACTGGGACAGCCTGGACTTCGTGACGCCGCTCTGGTGGCAGTCGTTCAACCCCAAGACGGGAGATGCCGACTCGTGGATGGTCCCGCCGCTCCTGACAGGTGGAGGCGTGGACTACCACGGCAACTCGTACTTCTATTCGCCGCTCGGCGGCTACAGCGAGAAGAAGAGCGGCATGTTCCCGCTGTGGTACAAGGGGCCGAACGGGTTCTACTCGTTGCCGTACTGCCATACGAAGGACGCCGTGAAAAAGAGCGAGACCGCTCTTATTCCGCCGATTCTCTCGTGGCACACCGCTACTGATCATGGCTCTGAGGAGACACGTGTGCTGCTGGGCGTGTTCGGCCGCAACGCGGAGACAAACGGCACTGCCAGCTCGGATTGGGCCTGGCCCCTGTACTATCGCGAGAGCAGCGGCGATTTCATGACGTTGCTGGCGGGACGCATGACAACCGGTAACATCACGGATTCTTGGTGGCTGACGCCGTTCGTCGGCACTACGGCGGGCGCGACGTCTGGATTCTGGCTGTGGCCGCTCGTCTCCTGCTTGAAAACATGATGAACGCCGAGAAACTGGACGGATCTATCGTCGGGAAGGTGCGCAAGGAACGGGATTGGAGCAAGAAGGACTTCGTCACGAACGATGTGTTCCTGGTGGACAGCCGCAGCGCAAGCGAGGCGCTCCAGTTCAACTTCGAGACGGCGGGGCGGAAGCATGTCATCCACGTGCACGGCGGGGAGAACGCCAGGTGCCGCAGAGGGGTGCGGTTGGCCGACGTCAGGAAGGCCGCGGGCAAGCTGTGGCGCGAGGGGAAGGAGCGGACGGTCTCGTTTGAAGATAAAGTCGAGTTCGGCAACCGGCTGGTCTTCGGCGGCGAGCGGCAGCGCGTGGTGAACTTTGACTACGACACGAAGGAGAAGGTGTTCGATGGCGAAGTGGACGAGTCGCTTTCGCTGTTCGGGCTCGTGTGGTCCTCGCCGCTCTTCTGGCGGCTCTTCCACCACGAGGAGCTGAACGGCGACGCGACGACGGACATCTTCCCGTTCATCACGCGCGACGCGAAAAAGGACGGTTACACGAACACCTCGTTCCTCTGGCGCTTCTTCCGCTACGAAAACGACCCGAAGAAGGGCACGAGACTCGACCTCTTCTTCATCCCACTTTGCAGGCCCTCGAAATGAAAGGCATCAACATGAAAATCATCAACATCGCGTGCGCATTCCTTGCGCTTGCCGCTCCGTCGTTCGCCGGCGGTGCCGACTTCACGCTCTACAACGTCATGCCGTTCTCGCCCGGACGCGAGGCGCAGTGCGCTGCGGACTGCCGCGAATACCGGGACCGCACCGGATGCGACCTCGTGCTCTACTCCCTCACGCTCCATCCCGAGGGCAAGCCCGCCATGGAGAAGGTGGGGCGCTACGTGGCGAGCTACCGCGCGCTTCGGCGCGAGCTCGACGGATCCGGCGTGCGCCTCGGCGTGCTCGTGCAGGCGATCATCGGCCACTGGCCGCGCGTGGACAAGGACATCGAGGACTGGACGCGCACCGTGAACATCAAGGGCGAGAAGGTGCGGTTCTGCCCGGACGACCCTGGCTTCGCGAAGTACATCGACGACACGTTCAAGCTGCTCGCGAAGGAGAAGCCGGCGTTCATCCTGACCGACGACGACGTACGTGCCTACTCCCACGCCGCCGAATGCTTCTGCCCGCGCCACGTGGCGGAGTTCAACGCACGGCGGGGCACGGCGTATTCGGAGAAGACGCTGCGCGCGAAGGTGTCCGCCGCGCGGCAGGACGATCCCGACTACACGACGTTCCTCGCCGTCCAGCGCGACATGATGAACCGTCTCGCGAAACGCTTCCGCACGGCGATCGACGCCGTGGATCCGTCCATCCCCGCCGGCATCTGCGTGGCCGGCGAGGAGACGTTTCTCGTGCCGCCGATGGCGCGCGCCATCGCAGCGAAGGGACAGAAGCCGGTGATGCGCGTGTCGACCGGCAGCTACATGGAGCGGTACGCCACGCATCTGCCGGGGAACGTCATGCGCATGCTCGGGTTCGCGGAATACTACCGCGACTCCGGCATCGACATCCTCGACGAGGCGGACACCTGTCCGCACAACCTCTGGAGCAAGTCGGCGCTGTCGTTCTTCACGCACCTGGAGGTGGCGTCGTTCCTGGGCTTCACGGGCGCGAAGACGTGGTATGTGAACGGACACAAGGGCCTGACGCCCGTCTCGCGCGCGTACACCGACGTGCTGGCGCGGAACCGCGGTCTTCTCGACGCACTCGCCCGCGAGGCCGCCGAGGCGTCCGATGCGGAGGGCGTCGCGGTGCCGTGTTTCTCACGCTTCCCGAAATGGCACGTCGCGTCGAACCACGGCGAGATGTTCATCAACCCCGGCACGTTCGCCGAGCGGGCGTTCATCCCGTTCGGAATCCCGTTCCACGCGGAGAAGGACTTCACGCGCGACGGCGTGTACGTGGTGTCGCGCCAGGACGAGGTCACACGTTTCACCGACGCCGAGCTCGCGCAGGTGTTCTCGCACAAAGTGCTCGTGACGGCGGAGGCGGCGCTGGCGCTCACCAAGCGGGGGCGTCAGAACTTGATCGGCCTCACGGCCGAGATGAAGGATTTCCGCTTCAACCGCGAGCGGGACGTGGCGGATGACGTGACATACGCGGCCACGCCGTCGGATCGCATGCCGTATTTCTCGAATCTCGCGTCCGGGGCGGAAGTGCTGACGAATCTCGGCTTTTCGCCCTACACCGGATCGCCCGTGTTCGAGGAGGCGGCGCCGGGGACGGTGCTCTGGCGCAACGCGCTGGGGGGTACGGTCGTTACGTGCGCCTACCACACCGACATGACGTCCCTGCACAGGTTCTCAGAGGCGCGCAAGGCGTATTTCGTCAAGTTGCTCGACCGTCTCGTTGGGCGGCCTCTGCCGTATGTATGCGGTAACGACCAGGACGTGCTCATCCTCGCCCGTGCACGGAAGGGCGGCGGGTCGATCGTCCTTGCGGTGAACCTCAACTCCGAGCCGATCGACGCGTTTCGCCTGCGCGCGCAGGACGCAACGGCCGTGTCCGTACTTTCACCCGAGGGTACGTGGCGCGCCGTGCCGTTCACGCGCGACGGCGAATGGCTCTCGCTTCCCGTGGGCCTTGCATTCTACCAAGGCCAGGTGTTCAAGATCATGCGTCAATGAGGCCGATGGCGACGTCGTTGACGTTCGTGCCAGTGGGACCGGTGATGACCAGCCCGTCCACGGCGGCGAACGTGGGATAGGCGTCGTTCTCCGCAAGCGCGCGTTCTACGGACAGACCGTGTGCGCGTAGGTGGATTGCCGTTTCGCCGTCGACGCATCCGCCTGCGGCGTCCGTCGGGCCGTCTGTGCCGTCCGAACCGACGCTGATCAGCACCACGTTCTGTATTCCGTCGAGGATCGGCGCGGCGGCGAGCGCGAACTCCTGGTTGCGCCCGCCCTTGCCGTGTCCGGTGAGTTTCACCACCGTTTCGCCGCCCATGATGAAGGCACGGCGCACGCCATCCGCCGCATGCGCGCGCACGATCTCGGCGAGGCGGCGTCCCGCCACGCGGGCTTCGTCGGCGACGGCGGTGTCGATCACCTCGGGCGCGAAACCGCGCGCCGTGCAGGCCGATGCCGCGGCGGCGCAGAGCTCGCGAACGCTTCCCGCAACGACTGTCTCCACGTTTTCGACTACGCGGGGCGTTTCCTGGGCGAGGCAAGCGAGGACGCCGGGGGATAACTTGAGATTGTACTTTGTGACGATGGCTTGCGCCTGCGCGCAGGTGGAGGTGTCGGTGGCGGCGGGACCGGAGGCGATCATGTCGAGCGGGTCGCCGAGGATGTCCGAGAGAACCACCTGGAAGATGCGCGCCGGGGCGCAGGCGGCGGCGAAGCGTCCGCCCTTGACGCGGGAGAGGCGCTTGCGGATCGTGTTGATCTCCACGATGTCCGCGCCGCAGGCGAGCAGCTGGCGCGTGACGTCGGCGAGTTCAACTCCGGAGACGAGCGGCGCCTCGAAAAGCGCCGAACCGCCGCCGGAGAGGAGGAACACGACCGTGTCGTGCGGGGACAGACCCTTCACGAAGTCGAGGACCGCCTCCGTCGCGCGGAACGATTTTTCGTCCGGCACGGGGTGCCCCGCCTCGTGGCAGACGATGTGCGGAAGGGGATGTTCCACGTGGCCGTACTTCGTCACGACGATGCCGCGCGCGAGGCGGTCTCCCAAGATGTCGCTCGCGGCGGCGGCCATGCGCCAGGCGGCCTTGCCGGCGGCGACAAGCAGGACCTTGCCAGCTGGGTCGAAGGCGGCAGAGGAAAGGGCGCGGCGCACGGCGGCGTCGGGCTTCACGGCGTCGATCGCCTCCCGGGCGATCTCAACGGCTGTCTCGCGGAGTTTCATTTTCACATTCGCTTAACGGACAAGATACACGGCGACGGAGGTGAGCGTGGAGACGAGGCCGATGGCGGCCTCGAAGGGGATGAGGCGCAGGCGCGCGCGGATGTCCATGAACACCGCACCGCCGGTCGCGTGGAAGAATGAGCCGTGCGGCAGGGAGTCGACCACCGTGGCGCCGGCGTGGATCATCGCGGCCGCGCCGAGTGCGGCCACCCCGGCTTCGGCGAGGGCGGGCGAGAACGTCTGGGCCGCGATTGTGGCTCCGGCCGTGGTCGAAGCCGTCGCGCCCGCCATCAGCACGCCCGAGACGGGGGCGAGCACGAACGCGGGCAGGTGGGCGGCGTTGAGAAGGGCGACCACGTCGCCCTGGAGGGCCGATGCCTTGATGATGCCGGCGATGGTGCCGGTGCCGAGGAGCAGGATCGCGACGCCGACCACCTTCGAGAGACCGAACTCCGCGAAGGCGAAGCCATTTCGCAGGTTGCCGGTGGTTGCGATGGCGACGATGCCGCCGAGCGGGAGGGCGAGGAAGGGATCGATCGTGACGCCGGCGATGGGCCGCAGCGCGAGGAGCGCGACCACGGCCACGGGGCCCGCCAGGGCGGCCCAGAGGGGCGGGAGCTGCAAATCAGTCGGGGTAGCGGGCGTTTGGCCCTCCACGCCAACCTCCTCGACGCGCCCATTTTCTGCACGTTTTGCGAGCCAGCCGGCAAGCAGGACCGTTGCGGCAAGCGCCGCGAGGGCAGGCAGGATGTTGGCGGCCATGAGGGCGGTGAGGTCCACCTTGAAGGCCTCAGCCGTGGCGATGGTGTTGGGGTTCGGGGAGATGATGTTGCCGGCCTTGCCGCCGCCGATCATCGCGAGCAGGATGGCGGGTACGGAGATGTGGGCGCGCCGCGCAACGGCGAGCGCGATGGGGGCGACGGTGATCACGCTGATGTCGATGAACACGCCCACGGCGCAGACGACGAGCGTGGCGAGGGCGACGGCCGCGAGGGCGAAGCGCTGGCCGAGCGTGTCGACGATCGCGCGGGCGATGCGTTCTGCGCTGCCGGTTTTGATGAGCGCGCCAGCGAGGACGCCTGAGGCGAGGATGCGCAGGATCGCGGGCGTCATGCCCTGCGCGCCGGAAACGGCGTGCGCCATCGTGGCGGCGAGTCCGCCGCCGCCGGCGAGTCCGCCGACAAGCGCGCCGGCCATGAGCGCGTAGGCGGGCTGCATGCGCAGCAGCACGAGCGCGATGGCGAGGACGAGTCCGATGGTTGCGCCGAGCGTGGTGAAGACGGGATCCATGTCAGGTGTCCTTTAGCGGGTGAAGAGGCGGTGCGTTTTCGCGGGAAGGGCTACGCCGCGGTAGGTGAAGGGGGCGTCTGAGGCGTTGCAGACGACCTCCTCGCCGTTTTCGTAGCGCGTGGCGGTGACGCCGGGCGCAAGTTCCACGTGTTCGTGGATGAATTCGAGTTGGAGGTGCTTGAGCGGCTGCCACTGGTCGTACATCCGCTTGATGTCCGCGAGGTCGCGGTCCGTGTACATCGTGTAGTAGAACATCGGCCGTCCGCCCCACTCGAATACCTTCAGCACGCGCTCCTCGGCGGTGGGGATCCACAGGAACGCGCCGAACGCCTCGCTCAGCATCTCGTCCTTCGTCCGGTGGCATGGCGCGTCGATCGTCGCGTAGTACGGCTGGCTCATGATGATGCCGTTGTAGACGATCGGGAAAATCGGCAGCATCCCGTCGCAGAACGGGTTGGGCCTTCGGTGCAGCGGATGCATCCGCGGCTCCCAGGCGACGTAGAGGATGTTGTCGAGCGCCGAGGCGAAGTGGTCGAACCCGCTTTCGCTGCTCGACCCTCCGAAACGCCGGCGCGCCTTCTCGCCGATTACTTTCTGCCAGCGGATCATGCCGGCGCGGCTGTTGGGATGGCGGGGGTCGTGGCACGGCATCGGGTCCTCCGCGCTCGTGACGTCCATGTGGAGGATGCCGTTCAGCCCCATGTCGAGAAGGCGGTCCATGTCGTCGTCGACGTAGCGGTTGCTCATCACCTCCCAGCAGCAGTCGTAGACGCGCCCCGCCGGCAAGACGCCCTTGAACTTCGCGTAGATGCGCGGGTTGCCGTCTTTGTCCTTGGCGACGTCCTCCACGCGGTAGCGCACGCTCTTCTCGTAGTAGTTGTGCCAGTTCACGTGCACGCTCATGCGGTAGCCGAGCGACTTCCCGAGCGCGATCGCCTCGCGCATCTTCGCCTCGCCGCCGAAGCGATCGTCGGGCGGGAAAAGATCGGGGAAGGGGCCGTCGTGTCCGTCAGGCTGCCAGCCGACCATGCACATGTCCACCTTGTCGAGGTCGAGCGATTTGCACTTCCGCATGATGTCCATGAAGTCGTCGAACGTGTGGTCGACGTTCATCGGCGGCTTGTTGGTGAGGAAGCTGCTGTGGTCGATGCCTTTGCGTACGGAACGGCCGAACTTGCAGCGAAGGAAGATCGACTCGGTGGAGTATTTGAGCGCGTCGCTCGTCTTGATTTTCTCCCTCAGCGGCTTCACCCCGCCTTCCGCAAGCTGGTAGGCACGATACTTCCGGGCCATCCCCGAGTAGTTGGCGTCTGCCCCCTCCAGCGGATAGTAGTCGACGACGATGTCGTCGTAGACGTCGAACTCGATCTTCTCGATCTTGAAACGCGGGTAGATGCGATAGATGCCTTTCGTAGCCTTCACTTGCTGGATGAATTCGCCGCGCAGGGTTTTGACGATGGCGACGAACGCGCCCTTTGCCGAAACGCCGCCGAAGAGCGGCAGACGCGTCGCGTAGGTCTCGTGAAAGCCCATGTCGCGCGTCAGTCGGCCGTAGTTGCCGTCGCCCGTCACCCAGTAGCCTTCGCCCTTGGGCATCGTCGCGCCGTCCGTGAACACGTCGACGTACCAGGCGTCGCGCGGGATGTCCCGCGTGGGCAAGTGGAGGCGCCACGCGCCGTCGGGCTGCCTCTGGCACGCGACGGCGCGCACTTCCTCCTTACGCCCCCGGTAGCCGATATGCACCTCCGCCTGCCCGAACCCCGTCCCGGCGGCGGAGGTCACAACCGACAATGTGGCCACAATCAACCACGTCATCTTGCTGTTCACTGCTTTCCTCATAAGTATCTCCTGTTCACATGGCGGAAATTATACCAAACGTTACGTGTTTGGGGGCGGCAATTCGCTTCAATCACAAAAGACTCAATGACCACATCGGCGGAAAATGGTACAATAGGGGCATGAAACAACTCCTCATGGTTCTCATTTTGGCTTCGGCCGGGCTCATGGCGACCGAACAGGAAACCGCCGCCGCGCTCGGCGAACGCTTCCAGAAGACGCGCGCGCCCGCCGACAAGCTCGCCTGGTATCAGGCGCTGGAGCGGGAAGGGCACGACTTCTCGAAACGCGTGCGCACGCCCGTCGACGCGCGCGGCGTCTACAAGCTCAACCGTGCGTCGCGTCTCGCCTGCCTCGTGTTCCGGAAGACCGACCGCGTGGGCGACAGTTGGGACGAGGACCTCGGTCCCGACGGCACGCTCCATGTGGAGTGGACGCGCAAGCCGAACGGCGGTATCGACTACTCCTACTCCGCGCCCACGAACTGGGATGTGTTCGTCAGCGCCTACCCCGGCGCCGTCACGCGCTACGGCGTGAAGGTGATGAAGGCGCGCCCGCGTCTCGGCGACCCGATGCCGCAGACAACGCTCCCCGACGGCTGGCGGGTCGTTCCCGGCGAAGAGCACTCCGGCGTGAACGTGCGCGAGGCCTACCTCTCGCTGGAGAAGGACGGCACCAACCTTCCCCCGCCGCAGGTGGAGCTTTCCTGGCCGGGCGTCGCCGTCCGCACCGTGTACGGCGCGAGCAACGTCGTCGTGTCCGCCACGGGTGCGCGCTTCATCCCGACGGCCCGGAAACCGCCGACATCCTTCTCGACGCCGCTTCCCCGCCAAGGATCTGTCAGCGCCTCCCTCACCCACCATCTGCCGGGCATGCAGGCGGGACCGCACCGGACGGTTCCCTACCCGACGAACGAGATCAAGACCGTCGCCAACTTCGTGTTCGCGCTGCGGGAGGCGTTCGTGCGCCTCGGGTTCGGCGAGGAGAAGTCCATTGCGAACGGCAACATCTGGCTGGGCGGATTCGACTCCAACTTCCCCAACGGCCATACGGACTTCCCCGCCCATTTCCACATCATCGTCAACGCCCGCGACGGCAGCCAGGTGAACCACTTCTACATGCGCCCCGAGGACGGCCGCGTCACCTGGAACTGCTACCAGGACATGAACAACGTGATGGACGTGTGGGACCGCGTGACGGAATACAAGCCAGGCGACGAGATTCCGATGTACGACGGCCGCGGACGCGTCGCCTTCACCGTGAAGATGCTCCCGGACGGCACGGGCTTCGACCTCGTCCGCCCCTGGCGGCCCCACATCCGCGTCTGCGGCACGCGCCCGTGCGATGCCGTGAACGTCTACGAGCCGAACGGTTCCGATTGGCGCCTAGTCAAATCCTTCACGATCACCGACGATCCGGTAAACGGCATCCTCTCCACCCATGAAGGCGTCATCCGTTACGACCCCGACACCGGCCGCCGCCGGCCCTAAGACTGTGCCAACGGACATCTTGACCGTTAACAGGTTTGTCGTGTACGGGCGTGACGCGGCCGGGGGCTTCACTTCGGGCCCCTTAGTCTCGCGGAGCCGCCGCGCTGACGCGCGACGCCTCCGCGAGCCCGCATTCCCGAAGCGACCCCCCGCTCCGCGCCACGCCTTGTTCCAGTGACAAACAGGTGTATAGCTGCGGGAGTGGCCGCGCTTGTCGCGGCCACCTAGTCAGGTACAAGTATGGCCATGTCGTAAACAACATGTACTTCATTTTATTTACTGCGGTTCCACATAACCTCAGCTTCGCGTTTCACATCCCGTTTGTAGTCGCCAAGTCCACCTATCTTCTTTGCATATGTTGCCTTGATCTGTTCGTCAACCGTTTTCATTTTGTATGCAACATAGGCATTAATGAAGGCATCTTTCGTTGAGAACATTTCAGGTGTTGGTTCTTGTGGCACCAGCGCAGTCACATTCCTTGCATATCGTGGCATTTTTGAGAGGACTCCTAAAAGACGGGCTGCAACCCTTTTTTCAAAATCTTCCTTACGCTGTTTGTTCTGTGGGGTCAATGTGCGACGCACGGAATTTCGCCCCATGCGTGTTTTCCCATTCCCCTTCGTGCTAAACGAGACCTTGCCAGACAGCGAATAGCTGTATGGCAATTTGATATCATTTTGCCGAGCCATCTCGTCAAGTTCCTTTAATACATTCTCGAGGTTCGGGGAAATGCCAGAATCTATGACTGCCTTTATTGCCACGTCCACACCTTCCCAAAGCGAATAACGGGCATTTTGCTTGACAATGACTTGTGGCGTATCGACAATCGACACGCCTTTCTCGCCACCGATTGTTATTGACTGACCTTGCGCCACTAGCCACATGGCCACGCCGCAAAAAGTTATCACACGGTTTCGCATTCCTGGTATCGCCATTTTTCACACACTCCTGCTTGCCCTCGCTTCGTTTCACAGGCGGAGAATCGGGCTTGTTCTCGTTCCGTATCGCTGCTGGCTGTCTGACACGAATCGAGGGCATAAAAAACCTCTCTTCGTGTTCCTGTGGAGGCCGTAGGATTGCCATGGTAGAAACACAAAGAGAGGCGAACGCATAATGCGTTTCCTCTGCCAAGTGTCGTCTACCGGAAGTTTCCTACGTTTCCACAGGCGACTGCTTTGCAGCCTTGCTTTAAATCATCCTGTCGCGCTTCATCGGCCGGCGGCGCGCGCGGGGCGCGCGCCCTACCGTTTTCGGTCACGCGTGACGCGTGACCCTACCGATGCGGCGACCGGCGGACTTGTCCTCCGTAGCTTTAGCGAAGGAGGATGCCCGCCTATGACCGTTTCACTGTGTTGTCGGCTGTTCCTTTCTCATTTCAGTTCTGCGGTTGGGGATCGTTTGCGGATAGTTTAGCATAAATCGGCGGAGTTGTGCCGTACGGTCAGATCTTAGCCATGATGTCGGGGATGTTGGACTTGTCGAGCGAAGAGAACGCAAAGCACTTCTTGCCGAGGTAGTTGAGCGACGCGCCGACATGGATGAGCGTCATCTGGTCGATGATGAGGAAACGGTCGTGGAACTTGTTGGACACCTTCACCGTGAGCGAATTGGCGTACTGGGCGTTGAACTGCGCCACGTCGACCGCATGGAGTAGCTTGTTGCGCGAGTTCTTCACCACGAGGACCGACACGCCTTGCCTTTTCTGCGCGACAAGCGGAAGAACGGAGTCGGCAAAGTACGGGTCGATGATGACAAGCTCCTGCCTAGCCATGCGCACGAACTTCTTCATCTGCTCGAACGCATCGTATATCTGCCCGTCGTAGAACACCTTTTGCGGCGGGAACTTCTTGTCCTGCATCGCATCAAGGATCAGCTTGAACCGTTCCTCGTTGCGGGCCTGGTTGGCGTCGTTCTTTGCCTGATCGGCAATTTGCCGCCTGTCTGTTGCCTCTATGCGGGCAAGCAGCGGCGCAATGGAGGCAAGTGCCTTGCGCATGGCGACAAAGGTATCTGTAATCCTTACTGACGCAGAAACAGCAATTGGCGAATTGAGCACGGATGCCAACATGATTATGCCATGCTCCGTGAATGCGTATGGGAGATACCGTGTGCCGCCACGCTTTGAGGTCGCAAATTGCGACCTCAAAGTTCCGGTTCCCAATCCAGCATCTTCACTTGAGGTCGCAAATTGCGACCTCAAGCCGTTGAATTCATCCATTGTCAGTTGAAACATGTATCGCTCTGGGAAACGCTCAATATTACGTTTCACCTGTTCGTTCAGACGCTTTGTCGTCACATTGTAAAGCTTGGCGAGGTCAGGCGCCAGCATTACCTGAACGCCACGAATCGTCAAGATTCGCGAGCGTATCGGATCTGAACCGTTCAATTCATGTATGGTTGTCACGTCGTTCATGAAACTCCTTGCCGCGTTACTTAAAACATCCTGTCACTCCGCTTGGGGCGGCGGCTCGCGCGGACGCTCGCCCTCCCGCTTTGGGCCGCGACAAGCGCGGCCCCTCCCGTTGCGTGTGTCCGTGGCGGTTGCCCGCATAACGACCGATTCACTGTGTTGTCGGTGGTTCCTTTCTCATTTCAGTTCTGCGGTTGAGATTGGTTTCAGGTCATTGCGGGTTCTGGCTTGCGAGATGGGAATCGAACGAATTTCACACCGCGCTTCCGTTCCTCTTCCTGAAAGGCGAGTATGTCGGCAATATACTCCTCCCACGTGTCATGGGCGGTACTTAATTCCTCTTTGATTCGCCACATTTCCTCAAGCGTTGCGTCATGCGTCATCTTGCACCTCCTCCTGTAACATCTGCGGAGTACATATCTCCGCACAGACATAACCGTTGTCCGAACAGACTTTCTTTATCTTTGGAATCATCTGCGCATTCGTAATGTGCCTGAAGTTCCAAGAAACAAGATAGTCCATGCCGCTCACAGCCGCTATCGCTATGTGCAAGGCATCCTCCTTGAACTTCGCAGGCACAGCCTTGGCCTCAACCAACTTTTGCGCCAGCGCCGAAACTTCCAACGTCAACTCAAGTTCTGGGAATGAGGACAATGCCTCCAGTCTTCGATTTGCCGCATCGGCATCTCCCTTTGCCGCCTCTCGACGTACAATGGGAGACACAAACAAATCGAACCGTTCCGCCGCCGTCTTCCACCACTCGCGCGTCGCCATTTGCCTCCCGGCGAGTGTCAGGTCGTTCGTTGGCAGAGCGGTAGCGTCGCTGACGACCGTAGTCTCAACGTACACTTTTTTCTTCGGCTGTTCCACCTCTTCTGCCATTTTCTTCACCTTCCTCCGCTGGGCGTGCCAATTATTATACCATGTTTTTCGAATGACTGCGTTGCGGCATTGCTTAAAACCTTGGTTCGGGGACGGGCGTAGAATGCGTGGGCGGTCCGATCACGGTCCCGGATCGGGAGAGAGAAGGCGGGGCAGGACGTCTGTGAGCGGATAGCGTCCGCCTGCGTCAGGCGTGAGCCCTTTCAGGCGGAGACGCACGACGCTCGGGGGGTGGGCGCGGTCGGCGAGCTGACAGGCGCGTATCTGCGCCGTCGTCTGGTACACGAAATCGACGGACAAGCGGTCGATCCCGTCATCGCAGCGCCAGCGGCCGAGAACGATCTTCGAACCGATGGGCGTGCGGTATTCGACCGCGCCCGGCAGTTCGTATGGTTCCACGTCGAGCTGCGTGCCGACCTGCGCGAGCGTGGTGTCGTGCCCGCCCACGAACGTAAGGCGGGGTTCGCCGCGCTCCAGGCGCTTGGCTAGCATGGGGAGGAATTCCTTACCCAGTTTGGCGGACATCGCCTTCGTGCCGTATCGCATGCTGATGTAGGTTTCCTTTACCTTGCCGATCAGGCGCCATTCTTCCCACGTGAGGGGATGCCCGAACGAACCGGCGGCGGACGGATCCTCGTACTGCTGGAGCAGGATGGAGTCGGCCACGGGATACGCCTCGCCGATCGGACCGTGGAGCCCGATGGAGTGCGGGGGGCGGACGATGTCGAAGTAGCTCACGCCCGTCGAGGCGAAGGGGACTGCGTCCGGTCGGCGTCCGCGCGGCGAGCTGGGGTAGTCGATGACGCGCGAAATGAGCGCGTATGAGGGCGCGAGGCTGCGGTCGATGCCCTCGCCGCCGCCGAACGTCTCGTCAAGCTGCCGCTTGATGCGCTCAGCCAGCACGGCGTCGGGACCCGGCACGCAGAGAGAGAAGCGCGAATCACGCAACGTGCCCAACGGCAGGTGCTCGACCACGACGTCGGCCTCGGGCATGAAGCCGGTGGCGAAACTCCGCGCGGTGGCGACGGTGCGCTGCATGTTGTTCGCGATGAAGCGCACCTGGTCGGGGCGGAGGCACGCGTTCCGCTCGAAGAGGCCGAGATCGCCGAGTCGGTCGCGGAACCAGCCGCCCATCGCGGTTTCGAGCGCGGCGCCTTTCCGCGAAAGCTCGCCGGGCGCGGACGTCCAGGCGAACCATTTGTTTGTCGTGGACTCGGCGAGATTCTGTTTCGCCGTGCCCAGGGGCGCGCGCAGGTTGTGTCGGCTCACGATCACCACCTGGCGCAGTTCCGCCGCCCATCCGCCAGCAGCTGTGACGGCCGCCAAAACGCACAACAGTTTTTTCATTTTCGATTTTATCTCCTTGTCACACGATTATACCAGAAATCTTGTCACTCCGCTTGAACGGCGGCGGTCGCGGGGCGACCGCTGCCGGAGGGGGCCGGATGCGTGTCGTCCCTCAGGCCGATGTGGAACACGCCCCAGCCGGTGCCGTTCCACTCGCCGTAGTCGATGCGGTAGGGCTCCACGTAGGCGTGGCGGCGTCTGCCTTTCGCGCCGGGTGCGAGTCGCTCGCCGTCCACGACCTTCTCCGCCTTCGAGGAATTGTAGGGATAGGCGTGGTATACGAGAAACCGCTTGCCGGCCCTGCAGGTCGAGTCCGGGCAGGTGCTTGCCGCGCTTGTTGGCGATGGTGAAGATGGGGTTGAACTCGAACTTCGTCCAGCTGGTGGTCTTGAGCGGGTCCTCGCCGGTCCAGGTGAGCTGTCCGAGACCGTAGTTCGTCCAGTATCCGCTGCCGGAGTAGATGAGATAGACGTCGCCCTTGTCGCCATAGACGGCCGTCGCGCCTTCCACGACGCGCGGGAAATAGGGTGCGGACTTCTTCTTTTCGGGATCGCGGTAGGCGGTGCGCGACGCGCCCACCGTCTCCCAGAACTGCGTGGGTACGGTGACGATGCCGCTTGCGGTGGCGAGTTGCCACGGCGTCTTAAGACGGGCGATGCGGATCTCCTGGTAGAAGTCGCGCGTACCGCGTCCCTTTTCGGTCACATACAATGTGTAGACGCCTTTCCATGCACCCGTGCTGATCACGAGCGCGGACTGTCCGAGCGCCCATTCGGCGTAGGGCTGGCCGTCCTTGTCAAGGACGAGCTGCGAGGAAAACTTCTCGCCCGTGACGGGGTGGCCGTAGGGGCCGGCGGGGTCGTTGGAAAGCGACTTCAGTACGACGCTCTTCACGTGGCGGGCGTCGCCGAGGGCCGAGTCGCGGAGGGCGAGGAACATGTACCAGCCCGCGTGGCCGGGGAAGTCGGCTTCGGTGAAGCAGTGAATCTCCGGGCTCCACGTGCCGCTCACGCCCGCGTAGCCGAGAGACTTGACTGTCGGGTCGCCCGCGCTGTCGTAGGCGATGCTCTGCGCGCAGTCTGCCGCCGCGAGGCCGGCGAGCGTGTCGGACGCCAGCACGCGCACCTTCGCGGCCCCGGTCTGCGTGAGGTAGAACTTGCCGTCATGGCGGAAGAGCCACGGGTCGGCGCAGGACTTCCTGAGAAGGGTGGTGTCAAGTGTTTCGACTGTGTCGGCGAAGACGCACGCACCAACGAGGAGCGCGTACGCAACTGGAAAGAGGCGTTGCATGGCGCTATTTTACCAAGGATGCCGATCTTATGCAAGAGGCAGTTTTGAGGTAATATGACTGGCGGGGTTACATGTATTGTAATGTATTACAGATATTGTCTTAACGTGGGGTTTTTGGTATACTAAGCGGCGATGAAAGCAAAATTGTCATCTGAAATAACTGTTCTTCAGGAAATCAGCTCCGCTCTCGTGCGGGAGCGTAATGTACGCGCGCTGCTGGATGATGTTCTCGGCATTCTCGAGAAGAGCATGGACATGTGCCGTGGCACGTTCACGTTGTTGCAGGGAAACGAACTTTCGATTGAGGCGTCGCGCGGCCTGAACGCGGAGGAGAAGGCGCATGGGCACTACCGTTTGGGCGAGGGCATCACGGGACGCGTGGCGCAGACGGGCCGCGCGGAGGTGGTACCGGACGTACACGAGGACAGCCGGTTCCTCAACCGTACGGGGGCGCGCGGCGGGGTGTGTCCGATCGCGTTCGTGTGCGTGCCGCTCATCCACCTTGGGCAGGTGATCGGCACGTTGTCGGTGGACCGCCCCAACCCGCCGGATTTCACGACGGACGCGTTCAACCGGGACGTGGCGCTGTTGCAGATCATCGCGAACATTACGGCCGAGGCGGCGGCGGTGTGCCTGAAGGAGCGCGAGGAGCGTGATGCGCTTCTGGCGGAGAACCGCCGTTTGCGTGACATGCTCACCACGAACCCCGGCGACCTGCTCGGCAACTGCCGCGAGATGCGCGCCGTGTACGAGCAGATCCGCCAGGTGGCGCCGAGTGACGCGACGGTACTCGTGCGCGGCGCGAGCGGCACGGGCAAAGAGCTTGTCGCGCGCGCGATCCAGCGGCTGTCCTCGCGGAAGGACAGGCCGTTCGTGACCCTCAACTGCGCGGCCTTGCCGGAGACGCTGATCGAGAGCGAGCTGTTCGGTCATGAGAAGGGCTCGTTTACGGGTGCCGACCAGCGGCGCATCGGCCGCGCGGAGGCTGCGGACGGCGGTACGCTGTTCCTCGACGAGATTGGCGACCTGAGCGTGCCGCTCCAGGTGAAGTTGCTCCGGTTCCTGCAGGAGCGCACTTTCTCGCGCATCGGGTCGAACGTGGAGATTCACTCGAACGTGCGTTTCATCGCCGCGACGAGCCGGGACCTTGAGCGGATGATGGCCGAGGGCAAGTTCCGCGAGGACCTCTACTACCGTCTCTCCGTGTTCCCGATCTCAATGCCCGACCTCGCCGCGCGCACGGGCGACGTGCTGCTTCTGGCGGAGCATTTCATGGAGCGGATGAGCGTGAAGTACGGCAAGCAGGTCACGAAGATATCCGCGCCCGCCGTGAACATGTTGCTCGCGTGGAAGTGGCCGGGCAACGTACGCGAGCTCGAGAACTGCATCGAACGCGCCGTTCTCACCTCCACGGACGACACGATCCACGGCTACAACCTGCCGCCGCAGCTGCAGGCGGACGAGTTCGCGGAGACGCCCTTCGACGCGGGCGAGGAGCGCCGCACGCTGGATGCGAAGCTGGCGGCCTACGAGCGGCGCGTGCTGGAGGACGCCCTCCGCCGCCATGGCGGCAACCGCAGTGCAGCCGGGCGCGAGCTGGGCGTGTCGCCTCGCATGATGAATTACCGCCTGGGCAAGCTTGGCATCAACGGATAGGCGGATTCAAGCCGGCATGAAGCGCATCTACCTCTTCGTCACGCCGTTCTTTCCCTCGCCCGAGACGTGGCGGGGCGGCTACTGTCTCGACGCCGCGCAGGCGTTGATCCGCGACGGGCGTTTCGACGTGCGCGTGTTCGTGCCGGGGACGGGACCGGACTACGAGGTGGAGGGCGTGCGCGTACACCGCTTCCCGCACGCCGTCCTGCCGTGCGAGCTCGCGCCGTTCCTCGTGGAGCGGCGCAATGCGTGCGCATTCGTGCACTGCGTGGAGGAGACGGGCGTCAAATGGGGCGACGTAGCCGTTTGCCATGCGCACACCGTCAACTTCGCACCGTACGCCCGCGCCGTGAAACGCCTAAACCCGCAGGCGCTGTGCGCGCTGCAGCACCACTTCACGTGTCCCGTGCATTTGCGGAGCGGGCGCCTGGGTGAGGTGCCGGGCCACGCCACGTTGCTGCATGCCTACTGGCGGCGTCTGTGCGCGGAGATGGACGTGCACGTGTTCACGAGCGAACGCTCGCGCGCGTCTTTCGGCAAGATGTTCGTGAAGGGCATGGAGGGGCCGTGGGCGGATCTCCGCGAGCGGCTCCTTTTCGGGCGTTGGATGCGTCCGTTCGATTCGCCCAAGTCCTCATACGTGCTGTACAATGGCGTGGATCCGCGAAAGTTCAGTCCGGCAACAGATCCTCGGCACGATACGGGGCTTGTCATCGGTTGCGTGGCGAATTTCCACCCGCTGAAGGGTCAGATGACGCTTCTGCAGGCGGTGGCGCGGTTGAAGGGCACGGTGCCCGATCTGACGGTGCGCTTCGTGGGGAGCGGCGAGGCGTTGGAGGATTGCATGGCCTATGCGAAGTCGCAGGGACTCATGGACGTGGTGCGTTTCGAGCGGGAGATGCCACATGAACGGCTGGCCGATTTCTACCGTTCGCTCGACCTGTTCGTGCTGCCATCCTCCTACTGGGAGAGTTTCTGTTGCGTGTATGCGGAGGCGCTGGCGTGCGGCGTGCCGGTGATGGGGTGCCGTGGAATCAGCTTCCTTGACGAGTTGCTCTCCGACGCGGACAAGGCGGATTGTCTGGTGCCGCCGCATGACGCGGTGGCGCTGGCAGAGAGGATCCGCAAGTGGATGGTACGTTCGGACCGCAGGAAGGTGCCGGCGTTGACGGGTGATCTCGACATCGACCACTTGATCGGCCACTGGCTTGACTTCGTGCAAGCCGCAAGACGGTAGAGCGCGCCCCGCGCGCGCCGCTACTTGCCCGTCAGGCGGAACCAGAGGGCGTCGAGAGGCTTCTCGATGAGCCGGGCGGCGTTCCAGAGAAAGCGGCCGAACCAGTTGGAGGGGCGTCCGTTGACGGGGACGACGGACTGGAAGGTATGATCCTGCGTGGCTGTGGCGGGTGTCGCGCGGTAAAGCTCGATGTGTCCGCGAGTAGCGAAACGGGTCCAGCTGTCGAGCATCACGACCATCGGCGAGTTGACGCGCAGGAGTTCGCGCGCGGCGGGAAGGGTGATAAGGTAGGCTTCGGAACAGTCGCCGCACGTGGCGCGGATGAAGGCGTGGCCGTCTCCGGAAAGAGGGGACTGCGTTCCGTCCGAAAACAGGAAGACCTGCGGGCGGGAGGGGGCGGCGGCCTTCTCCGCGGCGGCGAGGGCGGCGGGGAAGCCGGGCGTGAGCAGGACGTCGTCCTCAAAGACGAGGGCGGCGGGAACGTTTGCCTCGACCATCCGGCGGTAGACGGCAAGGTGGGAGACCGTGCAGCCGATCTGCCCCGGCGTGTAGAGCCGGCCGCGCGCCAGGAGCGCGTGGAAATACGCGACGGCGGCGCGCCGAGTGGCGGGCGAGAGTGAGGCACCGTCCACGGCGGGCACGCGCACGGCCTTCACGCCTGCCTGTGAAAGGCGCGTTTGCGCGGCTGCAAGCCGGTCGGGATGACGGTCGAGGTTGATGAGGAAGGCTGTCACGGAAAATGAGTATAGCAAATCGGCGTGGAATTTGGTATCATTCGCGCACAGGAAATGGAAGTTCAAGGGAATAAGAACGCGGACGTGCAGAACGAAGACAGTGGCACGACGGCGAATGGACGACGAATCGCCGTCAACGCCGCCGTGACATATGCGCGGAGCCTGATTGCGCTTGTGCTGGGCCTGTTCAGTGCGCGGTGGGTGCTGGCGGCGCTTGGCGCCGTTGATTTTGGGTTGTACGCCGTGGTGGGCTCGATGATGGCGTTCGTGAGTTTCTTCGGCGGCGTACTGGGCATCAGCGTGGCGCGGCACTATGCGTTTGCCGTGGGGGGCGGGAGCCAGAAGGACCTTGCGGCATGGTGCGCCGCCGCCTGCCGCATCCACTTTGTCCTGGCACTCCTGCTGACGGCAATCGCCTGGCCGATGGGTGAGTGGTGCGTGCGGAACGTGATGGTGATGCCGCAGGACCGGCTTGTGGCGTGTCTGTGGACGTTTCGCCTCGCGTTGGTGACGTTGTTCGTGACGGTGGCGTCCGTGCCGTTCAACGCGATGTACATCGCGCACCAGCGTTTTGGGAAACTGGCGGCATTTGGACTTGCCCAGACGGCTGTGATGTTTTGCGGAGCCTGGTGGCTGCGCGGCGCGGGCTGCGACAGGCTAATTGCCTATGCGGGGTACATGACACTGGCGTTTGCAGGCGTTGCGGCGGCTCAGACGGTCGGGGTACTTATCGAGTTCCCCGTCTGCCGCCATCCTTTGGCTGCCGTCGGCACGGGTGGACGTATCCGGTCGCTGTTGTCCTTCGCGGGCTGGTCGGTGTTCGGTACCGGCGGATGGATCGTGGGGACGCATGGCAGCGCGTTCGTGACGAACCGTTTCTTCGGTGCGGCGGCGAACGCCGCGTATGGCGTGTCAACCCAGGTCCAGTACCACACCGAGGCGCTGGCAAACGCGCTGGTGGGGGCGTTTGAGCCCGCCGTGACGTCGCAGGAGGGCGCGGGTAAGCGGGACATGTCGGTACAGTTGGCCTGCCGCGCGGGTTTCTTTGGTGCGACCCTGCTTGCGTTGTTCGCGTTACCGCTTGCCATGGAGCTGTCCACGGTCCTCGCGCTTTGGCTGGAGAAGCCGCCCGCATACGCCGCGCAGGTGTGTACGATCATGTTGTGCGCGGCGGTTCTCAACAAGCTGACGATGGGTCAGCAGCTGGCGTTGAACGCCTGCGGTCAAATCGCCGGTTGGCAGGTGTCTGTGGGATTGGGGCAGGCGGTCATGTTGCCGATCGCGGCGGCGATTGCATTCTGCGGCGGTGGCGTGGTGAGTGCGGCGATTGCCGCCGCCACGGCCATGGCGACCTGCGCAGCGTTGAACGTGTGGTTTGGTTGGCGTCGCGCGGGCTTGGGCGTGGGACTCTGGCTACGTGCCGTCGTCGCACCGTTTGTGGCCGTTGTCGGTCTGGCGGCGTTGGCCGGGGCGCTGCCCCGCCTGTCGATGGGATCGGGGTTCCTCCGCGTGTGCGCTACGTCGTGCGCGACGTCTCTGGTGTTTGCGGGAGCGGCGGGCGCATGGTGGTGGCTCAATCGCCGTCCCCGGTGACGAGGCCGCGGATTTCCGGTTCAAGGACCACGCCAAAGCGGTCGCGCACGCGCGCGGCCATGAGACGGGCGAGCGCGAGGATGTCCGACGAGGTGCAGCCGTCTTCCGCCACGATTACGTTCGCGTGTTCTTGCCAAACATGCGCTCTGCCCACGCGTAGAGATTTACAACCCGTCTCTTCAAGCAACTTGCCGGCGGGGGCGTCCGGTGGGTTCTTGAACACGCTTCCGCATGTGCGCGGCGGAAAGGACTTGCGGCGTGCGAGGAAATCCGCCGGACGCGCGGCCGCGCCGCCTGCGGGAGCGGGCTTGAGCGTGACGGAGGTGATGAGTCCGGGGATGGAGGAACGGCGGTAGGCGAAGCCGCAGTCGGCGGCAGGGATCGTGCGGACGGATCCGTCCGCCTGAACGACCTCTACCGATTCTATGTGGTTACCGAAGGAATCCCCGAAGGCCCCGGCGTTCATCTTCGTCCAGCCGCCGACGGTACCGGGAATGCCGACCATGAAAGCGAGTTCAGGGTGGTCGGCGAGCAGGGACGCCCCTGGACGCGCTGCAAGGCGGTCGGACGGAACCTGCACGATGTCGATGTCGGTGGCACAATCGCTGAACCACGTGTTGGAACCCATGCCCACGATCACTTTCTCGCCGCCGCCACAGGTCTGCCCCCCCGTCCGGAAGAACGAATGGGGCGCGAGTGGCGTCCATGCGCGGTCGGTGAACTTCCATCCCGCCATCTCCTTCTTGACGCGCGGCACGAGATTGATGATGTCACCCGCGCCGAGGAGCATG
The DNA here is from genome assembly GCA_900320225.1 of uncultured Lentisphaerota bacterium. Classification (GTDB taxonomy): domain Bacteria; phylum Verrucomicrobiota; class Kiritimatiellia; order RFP12; family UBA1067; genus RUG572. Next base: position 3,021 of record ONRL01000081.1, on the reverse strand, counting down.
AGGATATCTCCGGGACGGGCCGTGAGGAAGAGATGACGCCAACCTTCGTCCAATGACCGCGCCAAGATGACCTGTGGGGCCTGTCCCCGAAAGGCGGCGTAGAGGTCGGCGATGTCACCGCCGAGAAGGGGCTCCTCGAAGGCGGGGTAGACGGGTGCGAGCACCACCTCATCCGCCGCCGCGAATGCGGGTGGAAATTCATCGCACAGCGCCTTCGTGCGGGAGTAGCGGTGGGGCTGGAACAAAACGCGGAGGCGCGTGGGGTGAAGGGCACGCGCCATGTCAATCGCGCATTTCAGCTCCGTCGGGTGGTGGGCGTAGTCGGTGTACACGCGCACGCCGTCCGAATAGGCAATCTGCTCAAATCGTCGGTCAGGAAGGGCGGAGACGGCGTCGGGAAGGGCGGCGGCGATTTGTTCGCGCGAGAATCCCCGTGAAAGGGCCACGGCGATGGCGGCGAGCGCATTCGCGACGTTGTGGCGCCCCAGAACGGGGATGTCCGGCCAATCGGCGGCATTCACCTGCGCCTCAGGCGCGAAGCCGAACGTCACGATTTTTGGGGACAGACCCCCATGTTTCTGGGGACAGGCCCTATTTTGGGGACAGACCCCATAGACAAGTTCAAGGGCCTGTGGGTGATCGGCACAAACGATAATGGTATCGCTTGTTTGTCGTATAACTGCTCGATAACAATCGAAATAGTCTTCTTTTGAGCTGAAATGCTCAAGATGGTCGAAGTCGACGGCGTTGAGAACCAGCGTGCGGGGGCGGTAGAGCGCGAGTGTGCCGTCGGACTCGTCGGCTTCCACCACGAGGGGGCCTGTCCCCAAAATGGCAGGGACTGTCCCCGTTTGAGTGGGGACTGTCCCCACGCCGGCGACGGGGACAGTCCCCGTTTCGCCGCCGATGCACCAGGAGGGGTGGGCCCCGAGGTTCTGGAGCAGGCGGGTGGTGAAGGTGGCGGTGGTGGTTTTACCATGGGTTCCGCAGACGGCGATGCCGTCTGCGGCGTTGACGAGGGAGGCGAGGACTTCGCCGCGACTGCGGACGGTGATTCCAGCGGCGCGGGCGGCGGCGAGTTCGGGGTTGTCGGACGGAACGGCCGGGGTGACGATAAGCTCATCGACGGTCATCTCCGGGAGGGTCTTGCTTGTTGCGACCTGAAGGTGGGAAGGGGAATGTCCGATCGCTACGGGGATCCCGTTCTCCTCCAGCCAACGCGTGCGGGGCGTGGAGTAAAGATCACACCCCGAGACCGCGCGGCCGCGGGCTTTTAACAGAAAGGCGACGCCAGCCATGCCGACGCCGCCTATTCCCAGGAAGTGGACACCCGTCATGTGAGGATGGGGGTGCCGCGCTTTACGAACTGGATAGCCATTCCGAACGGGTCGCGGAGCATCACCATGTCGAAGCCGGGCTTGTGCACGGTCTCGAGCAGGGTGGCGCCGGCGGCCACGAGGCGGGCGGCCTCGGCGTCCACGTCGTCAGAAAGGAAGGCGATGTGCATGGCGAGCGGGCTCATGTTGGCCCAGTCGGGAACCGGCGCAGCCGGGTTGTTGTAGAACTCGAGGGACATCTGGCCCGTGGAGTCCACGATGAACGCGGGGTGAACCTGCTTGAAGCCGAGGTTCGCGCACCACCAGTCCATGAGCTTCTGGGGCTCGGCGACGTTGTAGCCGACGTGTTCGAGCTTCATGGCGATCAGCCCTCCGCCTCAAGCGCGGCGTCGACCTCGTCGGTCGTCTCCATGTTCGTGAACACGTCCTGCACGTCCTCGAGGTCCTCGAGCATGTCGACGAACTTGTTGATGGCCTTCGCGACGGCGACATCGCTCACGGGGGCCGTCATGTTCGGCACGAGGCCTACGGAGGAGTTCTCCTCGTCCACGGCGATGCCTGCGGCCTTGATGCCGTCTAGGACGGTGGTGAAGTCGTTCGGCTGGCACTTGACCGTGAAGCCGCCGTCTTCGGTGATGACGTCCTCGGCGCCCACGTCGAGCGCGACTTCCGTCACCTTGTCCTCGTCTACGCCGTCGGCCGCCGGGATCATGATCTGGCCCATGCGGTCGAAGAGTCGTCCGGCGGAGCCCTGCTTGGCGAACTCGGTGCCGTTCTTCTTGAACACGTTGCCGACTTCGGCGGCGGCGCGGTTCTTGTTGTCAGTCAGCACGTTCACGACGATGGCGATACCGCCCTTGATACCCTCGTAGGTAGCGTCGACGAGCGCGGCGGACTCCAGTTCGCCCGTGCCTTTCTTGATGGCGCGCTCGATGTTGTCGTTCGGCATCTGCGCGGCCTTGGCCTTGGCGATGAGCGTGCGGAGGGTGGGGTTGGTGTTGGGATCGCCGCCCTTCGCCTTCACGACGATGGTGATTTCCTTGCCGAGCTTCGAGAAGATCTTGCCCTTCTTCGCGTCGGCGGCGCCTTTCGCGCGCTTGATTGTCGCCCAGTGGCTGTGACCAGACATGTTTTATACTCCTTTAGGGTTGAAATCAGATTTGGCAAGTTTACCAAAATGAGGGCGGAATGGCAAGGCGCAAATGGAAAATGAAAAATGAAAATGGATATGCCACGCGATTCGCTATTGACAGGGGGGGAGGGAAAATGAAATAATATGGACGATTTCAAGGAGGAATGTATTGTGTCGGAGAAAACATCTTGTGTCTGGACCGCGCGCTTGGCGGTCGGCTGTTTCGCAGGACTGGCGCTGTCGGCGCCGGCGGCGGACTACACGTGGCTGGCGAGCCCCGTGAGCGCCAATTGGCTCACGGACCTGAACTGGGACGCGGGCGCGTGGGACGAGACGGCGACCGCCAACAAGGCCATCTTCGGCGCGTCGTCGCAGACGTCCGTGGACGTGAACGGCGACGTGACGGCGGCGTCCGTGGCCGTGGACGGCGCGGACTACACATTCGGCGGCACAGGCACGCTCGAGGTGAACGGCTCGTTCAACGTGGCGGCCGGCCGCACGGTCACGGTGAACGGCCCGCTCGCGCAGACGGGGCCGCTCGCCAACCGTCTC
>ONRL01000270.1 GCA_900320225.1 uncultured Lentisphaerota bacterium | reverse complement strand
GCAGGCCATGCCTGATGCGTTCGAGATTGTCGGCGTGAACCGCTCGGCCGAACGGCGCGCGCAGGTCGAGAAGGAGCTGGGCATCCGCGCGTTCGCCACGCTGGCGGAGGCGATCGACGCGTCGAAGCCGCAGGCGGCGTTCGTCTGCACGGCGCCGGCGGGCCACGGCCAGACCGTGCTGGAGTGCATCGACGCGGGGCTCGACGTGTTCATGGAGATCAATCTCATCGGGCCATGGTACGCCGCGGCGGCGGCGAAGGCAAAGGCGAAGGGCGTGAAGCTCTTCATTTCGTCGGTGCGCGGCGAGCCGGTGAACTACCTCTACCACTGCGGACAGTACCTGCCCGACTGGCATCCCTGGGAGGACTACCACAATTTCTTCGCGGCGAAGAGGGAGACGAACGGGTGCCGCGAAATCCTGTGCGTGGAGTTGCCGTGGATCGAGAAGGCGTTTGGGAAGATCGAGTCCGTGCAGGTGATGAGCGGACGGCTGACGTCGCTTGACATCGATTTCCCCGACCACTACATGATGTCGATACGGCACGCGGGCGGCAGCAAGGGCCTGTACTGCCAGGACATCGTCTCGCGCAAGGGCCTGCGCCGTCTGGAGGTGTTCTCCGAGAAGCACCACATCTTCTGGGAGGGGACGCCCGATTCGCTTTCCGCCTACGACGTGGAGGCGAAGGAACTCAAGCCCGTCCGGCTCTACGACGACGTCGTGCAGGACGGCCGCTACAACGCGAACATCATCGAGAACGCGTATGCCGACGAGATCCGGGCGTTCTTCGACTACGTGCAGAGGGACGTCGTGCCGCCCTACACGTTCGACGAGGACGCGCATACCCTCGCCGTTGTCGACGAGATCGAAAAAGGAGGCGTGTGATATCCGCATGGACATTTGCATCATAGGTTTGGGATCGATCGGGCAGCGGCATCTGCGGAACATCCACGCCGTCGCCGCGCAACGCGGCATCGACGTGGCGACGGACGTCGTGGAGCCGCGCGAACTCGACTATCTCGACGCGGCCACGCGGGCGCTTGTCAGGAACCGCTTTGCCGCGCCGGACGTCCTCGGCCGCTATGACATGATCTTCGTCACCAATCCGTCGCAGCTGCACGCGGAGACGCTGGCGGCGGTCCGGGACAAGGCGGATTTCTTCTTCGTCGAAAAGCCGGTCTTCACGCAGGCGTTGGACGCCGACGCGCTCGCGCCGTACGCCGACGAGCGGAAGTTCTACGTGGCTTGTCCCATCCGCCACACGCGCGTCTACGGTTTCCTCTCCGAGTTCGTGCCGCGGAACAAGGTGTACTGCGCGCGCGCCATCTGCTCGTCGTACTTGCCCGAATGGCGTCCCGGGACGGACTACCGCCGCACGTACGCCGCGCAGGAAGGTTCGGGCGGGGTCAAGCTCGACCTCATCCACGAGTTCGACTATCTGTTCACTCTGTTCGGTTTGCCGGAGACCGCGCATCTTCTCGAGGGCAAGTTCTCCGCGCTGGAACTAAAGAGCGTGGACGGCGTGTCGTTCGTGGGACGGTATCCCGACAAGACGCTCGAGCTGCACCTCGACTACTACGGGCGCGTGCCGCGCCGCGAGATCGAGCTCTACACGGCGGAAGACGTCATCGTGTGCGACTTTATCAAGGCCGAAATCAAGTTCCTCAAGAGCGGCGAGCGGATCGACCTTGCCGAGGAACGCAACGAATACTGCCTTCGGGAGATCGCGTACTTTTTCGACTTCGCGCTCGATGGCGCGGCGAACATCAATTCCATTCCGTACGCCAACTCCATCATTGAATTCGTACAAGGCGAGTAGTATAATGAACGACATGAAAACAGATTCACCGGGAGCCCGTCTCCGTTATGCGTCCGGCGGCGAGCTGCACCGCGACTTCCACGCCTCGATCCTCGACGGCGCGAACTACGTGCGCGACAACTACGGGGAGGAGGCGCTGCGCGAGGTGCTGTTCGAGACCGGCACGAAGGTCTACAAGACGATGCATGAGAAGCTCGTGGCCGGGGACAAATCCGAACTGCTCGCCTGGTGGCGCTACTACATGGACCGCGAGGGCGCGGACTATTCGCTCGAGGAGACGGCTGACGGCGCGGTCCTGACGGTGCGGGAATGTCCCGCCCTCAAGCACCTCGAAAACCGCAAGATCGGCGGCGGCAAGGGACTCTGCGCCGCGACGCGCATCCTGAACGAGGCACTCTGCTCCGACTCGCCCTACGAAATCGTCCTGGAGGAGACCGGCGACCGCTCCTGCGTCCAGCGCCTCCGCCGCAAGCAAAATTAACTATTCACTCTAACCTATTCACCGAATATGATTCCGAGCGACCATTTCGTCAAGTTCTACAACGAGATCTTCAAGTATCTCGAACGGCGCGGCGGGGACGCGCTCGACCGCTACTACGCCCGCGTCGCCGAGCGCCAGGCCTATTTCACGCTCGACGCGTTCAAGCGCGACGGGCTGAAAGGCATGTACGACTACTGGGAGCGCATCCGCATCGAAGAGAACTGCGACATGACGCACGAGTACAACGACACGTTCTACCACTGCCACATGAACACGTGTCCGTCGCTCTCGAAGGTGCTTGACAACGACGCGGCGCCGTGCGGTCGCTACTGCGACCACTGTCCCGGATGGGTGGGGCGCGTCATCGCGATGGCGGACCACTTCATGGTGTACGACCTCGTCGGGCGCGAGGCGCCGCAGTGCGCGTTCTGGGTGTTCCGCGACAGGTCGCTCGCAGAAGACAAGTATAAGAAGCTTGTCGCGTTGCGCGGCGAAGATCTGGTGAGGAAGAACTGGTAGGGGATGGATGATTAGAAGTTTCATAGTTGGGTTGTTGTCCGCTGCGATGGCGTTCGTGGCGGGGGCGGAGCCGTTGACCGCCGAGCAGAACGGCGACCAGAAGGTGCGGTATGTCGTCACCGTCGACGGAACGAACTGCTGGTCGCGGCAGGTTGGCGCAAGCGAAAACCGCCGCCGCGAGGCGGTGCCCGTCCTGCCGCCGGCGGGCGCTACGCTGTCGCCCATCGGCGACCAGCATCTCGTGCTGAAAGATGCGTCGGGCAAGCCGATCTGCTACTACCATCTTGTGACCGACCGCTGGGTGATGGCGGACAAGATGGCGTTCAAGAAGGGATTCGGCCCCGTGGCGTGGAGCGTCCTGACCTTGTACTTCCTCCTGATGGCAGGCATGGCCTGGTACTTCATGCGAAAGAAGAAGACGACCGCCGACTACTTCACGGGCGGGGGCAAGATCCCGTGGTACGTTGCGGGCATGAGCATTTTCGCGACGATGCTGTCGTCCATCTCCTTCCTCGCCCTCCCGGCGCAGTGCTACGTCTCCGACTGGCGTTATTACCCGCTGACGTTGGGCATCTTCGCCCTCGCGCCAGTCGTGATCTACTTCTACCTTCCGTTCTTCCGCCGCCTGAGGGTGGCGAGCGCATACGAATACCTGGAACGTCGGTTCAACGCGGCCGTCCGCCTGTTCGCGTCGGGCGCCTACGTGGTGTTCATGGTCTCCCGCGTCGCCATCGTCACGCTCCTTCCCGCGCTCGCGCTCAACGCGATGACGGGCGTCTCGATCGACGGCTGCATTCTCGTCTGCGGCGCCGCGACGATCGTCTACTGCGCGTTCGGTGGATTCGAGGCCGTTGTGTGGAGCGACTTCGTGCAGGGGATCGTGCTCGTCACGGGGGCGATCGCGATCTTCGTCGCACTGATCATGGGGACGGACGGCGGGCTCGCCGGCGCGTGGGCCAGCGCGTTCGCAAACGGGAAGACGACGCTGCTCGACCTGCGCCTCGTCGCCACCGAGCCCGTCCTCTGGGTCGTGGTGGTGCTGGCGATCATCGAGAACCTCTCCACGTACACGAGCGACCAGTGCGTGATCCAGCGCTACATGTCGGTCAAGGACGAAAAGGCAGCGGCCCGCTCCATCTGGTTCAACGGCATCTTCACGGTATTCGTCTGCGCCGTGTTCTTCTCCATCGGCACGGCGCTCTGGACCTACTACCGCAGCCATCCGGAGATGCTCGACCCG
>ONRL01000108.1 GCA_900320225.1 uncultured Lentisphaerota bacterium | reverse complement strand
GTGCGCCACTCGTGGTTGAAAAGCCGGTCCATCGCGTGCCACACGGCCTTCTTCGTCATGTCCCGGTTGTACCAGCCGGAGCTCATGCGCTCGTTCTTCGCGCCGAGGCCGTCCACGAGGTTCCAGTAGGTGATGCGCTCCACGCTCGGCCACGAGAACCAGAGACGGTAGTAGGCGCGCGCGACCCTCGCCTGGATCGCGTCGGCCTCCGCGTCCGTGAGGCCGGCGAGCCCGCGCGGGGACGGAATCGTCACCTCGCTGATGTGGATGGGGCGGGCCGTGCGCGCGTCGATCTCCGCGAGGCGGTTCGTCTCGTCCGCCACGTCCCACGTCTGGCTGTTCGTGAGGCAGGGGAAGCCCGAGGCCACGGACAGCAGGTCGCGCGGATTGAAGATGTGCTTCTGGTAGCCGACCTCGTCCACGCGCGCGCCGTCGCGGATGAGCTTCTGCGCGAAGGCCGCGTAGGCGTCGTTCGCGACCGTCCAGGCGTCGTTCACAGCGAGGCGCACGTTCTTCGGGAAGAGGCGGTCGGCCAGCTCGAACGCCCGGCGCGTGTAGTCGGGCGGCAGCACCACGCCCGGGCGCCGCCCCGTGAACCAGTTCTTCGCGTCGTCGGGGCTTTCGCGGGTGGAGTCGCGGTTCAGGCTCTCGTTCACCACGTCCCACTGCGGGATCGCGTCGCCGTAGTGGAGCGCCATGTCGTAGATGTGGCGGTCGTACCAGTGGCGGGCCTTCTCGGGCGTGGTGGCCACGTCCCACAGCCAATCCGGCGACCAGGCCACGTAGATGAGCGCGTGGCCGTGCATGGCCACGCCGTTCGCCCTGCAGAACTCGATCAGGCGGTCGGGGGCGGGCCGACGCCATTCCACGAGCTTGTACGCGTCGTCCTTTTCATGGTCGAACGCGTTCCAGAACTCCGGCAGGTCGCGCGGACCCGACTCGAAGCGGAACTGCCCTTCCCTCGGCTCCATGTTCTTCCAGTAGAACGCGAGCGTAGCCGCGTTGAAGAGGTTCGTGAAGGCGGCGCGGTACTCGGCGTTCAGGGCGTCGGACCCGAGCTGGTCGAAGTTGAACATGTTGCAGCCCACGAGGAACTGCGAGGACGTCTGCTCCACCTTCACCTCCGCGCCGGGCGGCAGGCCGTCCACGACGGCGTCCGCCTTGCGGTGCCGCTCGATGCGCGCGTCGATCGCCGCCTCGAACGCGGGCGTCCACTGCGCCTGCCACGCGGGGCCGAACGGCTGCCAGTCCGCCCGGGCGAAGCCCTCCCACGTCTCGTAGAGGGGATAGAGGCGCATCCGCTCGTCGGGGCTGGCGTTCGGCTGGTGGAGCGTGAGCATGAGCTCGCCCTCGAACGTGCGGAAGAGCATGCCGTGCCCGCCGTCGTGCGCGTAGAGCGGCGTGTGCATGTACCAGGGGCCCGTCACCTTGCCGGTCTTCGAGCGACACTGGATCACGCAGTAGCCCTTGCCCTTCATCGAGTTGGACCAGATCATCCGCAGAGCGCCGCCCTTCTGCCGCCAGAGGAACGGCCCGTCCGTCACGACGCCGCCGTTCGGCGCATCGGACGCCTTGAACAGCTCAACGGGCTCGGCCGTGAAGCGCGACAGGTCGTCGGAGAGCGGCGCGGCCATCGTGGCAGAACACCATCCACGGCTTGCCGTCCTCCACCCACAGCGTGCCGTCCAGGCACATCCACTCGTACGGCGTGACGGAACCTTCCTTCACCGGCACAAACGGACCCATCGGACTGTCGCTCCGGAACACCCACACGCCGCGCGGCTGGGGCGACGCCCCCTTGTAACCGTCCTGCAGCATCTTCCTGACGGGACGGGAAGGATCCTGGGTGAACGTGAGCGTGGTGAACAGCCAGTATTTCCCCTTGTACTTGTGCACCTCCGGCGCCCACACCGCCGTGCAGGCGTTCGACTCCGGCAGTTCCATCACCGGCACTTTCGGCGTCCAGCTCTTGAGGTCCTTCGACGTGAACACGTTCACGCCGCGCCCGCCGCTCCACGGCTTGGCCTCGTAGAGGTAGTACGTGCCGTTCTCGGCCAGCACGAACGGATCGCGGATGCGAAACCCGCCCGTCGGGAGAAGGCCGTCCCCGTCAGCGGCACAGCAGGAGAAGCCGGCGGCCAGCACCGACAGCGAAAGGAAAATGGACCTCATGACGTGCACTCCTCGTTTTTGTTGCATGTGCGGAAATTGTACCATTTCCAAACAGTCGCCGCAAGCCGCGAAACGATGGTGAAATGTTGCCGATGCGGGAATGAGGTGGTATGATATGCCGAAGTCTTGCAGAGCTTTCGGCTGCAGTCTCCCGCACGTATTCGTCATCGAGGACGAACACGACGAAATGCACCGGCAGGAGCTGTTGGCGCGCGAGTACGAGGCGCAACTCGAGTCCGAACACTCTGCGACATCGCCAACTTCGGCGGCTTGTTCACACCTTAGAACTTGTCGCTTTTAAGGGCGTTGCACCGGCGGCAGAGCATCTGCAGGTTTTCCGGTACGGTCTTGCCGCCCTTCGACCACGGCACGACATGGTCGCCCTCCATCTCCCCGTAGTCGAAATGTCCGTGGCAGACGGGACAGACACCTTTCTGCCGCTCGTAGGCCGCGCGCTTGTCGTCGTCGTCGAACGTGCGGAGGTTCAGTTTCTCGCCGCGCATGCGCCCTGAAAGCAAAAACTCGTAGATGCCGCTCCGCTTCTGCACCTCCTTGTCCGCCATGAGTTCGGACACCTCGCGTTCCAATTCCGCAGGTTTGTACGACCTTCCCGAAAACTCCTTGTAGAGCCTTCCCCATTCCAGACCCTTCATCTCCTTGCGGTACTTGGGGAAGAACGTCTGCACCCAGTTGATCACCTCTTGGAAGTGGAGCCACAGCTCCGTTGCCGCGCCGTCGCCCTGATGAATGGCCATGTAGTCCTCGATGGCCTTGTCCTTCGAGGAGTTGACCATCCACTCAATCGCGGTCTCCAGGTACTCCTGGCGATCCGCGCTCCCGTTCAGGTACGGCGAACCGATCTTCTGCGCCACGCAGCCGGGCTTGCTGAAGTACCGCTTCGCGTCGCTCACCCACGGGCCCGAATAGACGGCATTGCGCATCTCCTGTGCCGTCAGCTTCAGCCCCGCGATGTTGATCACCTTGAACCAGTCGATCTTCTCGGACGGCGTCCCCTCGCAGAAATACACCATCAGCTCGTAGTCCAGGAACTTCTTCTGCACGTCCGGCAACTGGCGGTGGAAATACTTGGCGCCTAAGTCCAGCTCGCCCCACGCGAAATCGCCCGCCGCATACTGGCAGAGCGAGATCGTGCGCTGCTGGCCGTCCATCACCTCGAACGTGCCGTCCGCTTTCTTCACCCAGTACATGACGTTCAGCGGAAAGCCGCGCATGACGGTGGAAATGACGGCGTTGCGCTCCTTCTCCTTGTACACGAACTCGCGCTGGTAAGGCGGTCGGATGTCCAGCCGCCCGCCGTAGCCGCGTACGCCCGTCTCGGCGTCGTCCACATACCCCTCCACCAGTTCTCGTACCGTGATCTTGTGCAATTCGATTGTCATTCTTTGAGACCTTTCTTGTGGGTTCATCTTTGACAGGATTGACAGGATTTTCTCCTTAGTCTCCGCAGAACCGGTAGGGGCACGCGTCCCGCGTGCCCGAAACGGCCCGCCTGAACGGGACTAAAACGAGAACACTGTTCGGAACAGTTCTCACGGCTTCCTCCGACGGATGAGAATTCGTTGAAACGGCCATGTGACTTTCCCTTCAATGGTCAACTGGAGATCTGTTCGACCTCTAGCATTCTTCTTAACGCCGATTTCGCGTCCAAGGTCGCCTCTGCCGATCCCTATGAGTTCAAATTGCTCTGGGTTGTACTTGTCAATAAAAGTGATCGGGACGCCCATTATACCATCGTAGTCATACGGGATGTCAGAAGTCTTGTCAACATTGATGGCATCGTAGTTGTCATACTTGGGGAATTCGTTAGGGGTGTATCGTTTGTACAGCGGAAGTATTTCATGACGTTGCGGGTAGTCAAGGTTTGTAAACCATCGTACACCCTTTACCCTTATAAAACGCTTTCCATTCTCGTCAATACCGCATCCGGCCGCATTTAGAGGATAACCTTCTGGGACTCCGAACTTTCGATCTCCACTATGAATACTTGCCCCTAACCAAATCCTATTATCGCGAATATAAGAGAACAGCTCCGAGTGCGTTACTGCCGTCACATTCCCAATGATCAGGAACTTCTTGTCAAACTTCATCAACTGTGCCAAATATTCCCGAAACAACGAGAACGGCGGATTTGTGACGACGATATCTGCCTCCTTAAGGATCTCAATGCATTCATTACTCCTGAAATCACCGTCGCCTTTGAGATTGAACACTCCGACCTCGTCGTCGTCAACAATCATGTTACCATTCTTGTCGCCCTCGTACACTTGTTTTATCGCACGTTCACAATCGCCCTGCGAAAACAAATCGACGTCCTGCGACTTGTAGCAGACGGCGATAAGCCGCTTCAGTTTCAGCTTCTCGAAGTTCTCGGCAAAGTACTTGAAGAATTCACTTTGGCGGGGATCGTCGCAATTGCAGAGAACCACCTTACCTTCAAAGTGCGATTTGTAGTGTCTCAGTTCGTTTTCGATGTCCACGCGCTGCGTGTAGAATTCATCCTTCTTCGCCCGCTTCGCCGCCGTCAGTGCCGACGTGTCGCCCATAGCTATTTCTCCAAAGGACAACACTGCCACAAGAATGCCCGAAGCCAGTCTTTTCATGTCAGCGTGTCCTTCTTTTGCTTTCACGCCCGAATGGAAGCCGCCGGACGCCGTGCCCGATACATAGAAAAAAGAGCGCATTTTTCTCCATGCACTCGACCGAAGCCCTTCCACAGGCTTACCAGAATACACGGAGAGAAAACGCGCCCTTGCGGGCGCATCTTCACTCACATGCCGTTCTGGAAATGATTTGTGGAAGTATTTCGGTCGAACGACTTGTTAGCGTAGATGCTAAACTGTCATGCGGTCAGGGGTGGGCTTGTGGCCAGTTCCCGACCTATGTCTTGCGCCGGTTTCCCGGCACGCGGAAAGTATAACAAAACCTTACGCCGGTAAGCAAGCCCGACCAAAACCCAACTAAGGTTTCCGCCTTCGAGCGCGGGCGAGTTAGCCCGCGCGCCAGCGAACCGCCAAGATGGTGCCACATCACCCCTTCGGTCAGTACAGGAATCCGAATAGGCAGAGTGGAATCTTGTTGCCGTACCCGACTTCTATGCCGTCCGCGGCCTCGCAGAAACAAGAGGAACTATCTGAATATGATTATCGTGCCGCGCGGCTCGAAGGGCGAAGGCGCGTATTCGAGCCACGCCTTTCGTGAGCCTGCGCGATAGACGCCCGCAGCGGTCGGCGGCATGGCCGCCACCTCGTCCCCTGTCGGCGCGGCGACGCTTTCGTTCCAGCCGAACGCCGCCGACGCCCGGATCGTGGCGGTCTTGCCGCCGGATGTGGCCGCTACTCCCGTCAGCGTGGCGTCGGCCAGAGCCTCGTCGCGTGGTCCGAGGAACGTGACGGTCGAGACGCCCGTCGCGCCCTTGAAGGCGTTTTGCCCCACGGTGACGCCGTTCGTCGAGTTGCCGACCGTCACCGACTTGAGCGATGTCGCGTTCAGGAAGGCGTTGGAGCCCACTGTCGTGAGCGTCAGGTTCGTCGCGAGCACGATCCCGTCAAGTTTCGAATGTCCCGCGAAATTCCGGTGCCCCAGATTGACGAGCGACGGAAGCTTCAATATGCCGCTCATTCCTGTGCTGCACTGGAATGTGCCTTCGCTGATGCTGGTGACAGACGAAAGATCCCAGTCCGTCACGCTGGTTTGGCTTAACTGCGCATTTTGCCACAGCATCCACTCGAGCGAGGTGACCTTCGGGACGCGCAACGTCATCCGGTTGAGCAGGCTCGATCCGTTGACGACAAATCTCAGCTTGCCCGTGAGATTCGGTGCGATCAGGATCACTTCCGAAAGCGGGAACGCCTGGCTTTGGTTGAAGTTGAAGATGTCGCTGCCGATCGAAGTCAGCGTTTCGGGGAAAACCACCGTGTCGGGATGGTCAATGGCAAACGTCTGGGTCGTGTCCGCGCTGGTCCACGCCCGCGCGCGGCACATCGCGTATGCCTTCACGTCCACGAGCGTCCATTCGTTGCCCTGCGCGTCGCGGACGTGTCCGTTGAAGTCGAGGACTCCCGATCCCGTGCCTGTGAAAGCAGTGGAGTATGTTCCGTTCGCCGTGTTCGATCCGATGCGGAGGGTGCGGCTGTCGGCGTTCACCACGGAGACGGCGATCACCCAGTTGCCGTTCGCAATCATCTGGGCTGACGCGTCGTACACCCAGTCGTGCGCGAAGAACGCGCGAACGTCTTCTGCCTGCACCCCGGCCTGGAGCGTCAGCGGATTGTCTTGTTCCTGGTCGGCCGGCACGCCGACCCAGCGGTAAAAGGCGGAGCTGCGTCCCTCGGCGTCCGGGGTGCCGCTCGTGGAGGCCGTCAGCGTCGCCGGCAGCAGGTAGAGGCCGCGCGCCGCCGAGGCGTATGGGAATTCGCTTGGATTCGACGCGCTGCTCGCCATGGATATGGTGTCGCCATGCGTCAGGGCGAGCGTCCGGTCGGCGGGGGACACGGCTTTCAGGTAGGCCGCCCCGCCCCATGTAAGCACCTTCTGCTTCCGCGCCGTGTTGAACACGCTGGCTGGGACGAGGTCCGATCCGTCGCGCTGCGCAAGGACGTCCGCCCAGCCTGGCGTGTCGGGAACGTAGAACGTGATCTGCCCCTCAGGCGTCGCCGACGTGCCGAATGTGTAGGCACCGCTCTTGAGCACGAGCTTCGGCGGATTCGCGCCGGCAAACCAGATTTTCTTGAGCCCCGTGCCGGCAAAGGCGCTTTGGCCGATCGTCAACGTGACGCCCTTGGGACTTGCGCCGAGGACAACGTTGCTGAGGTTGTTGCATCCTATGAACGACTGCTCGCCGATGCTCTTGAGCGTCCCTTTCGTGCCCAGCAGCACGGCGCCCAGGTTGCTCGCATTCTTGCAGGCGTTGGAATACGTGATGGTCTCCAGGGAGGGCAGGTCGAGTGTGCCGGTAGCCGCCCACGACTGCAGTGATCCGCCTTCTCCTTTCGAGCCTGAACCACCTGTGACCGTCTTGATGCTCGACAGGTCGTAATCGTCGAATGAAGTCGCCGCGCGCGGCGTCTGCCAGTGCGCGATGTAGCTGTTGAGCACCTGGGACTTCGGAACCTTCAGCGTGAAAACCGAGAGAATCGTGCAGCCGCTGCAGAACCAGGAGGGAACTGCGGAGGTGATTTCCGGCTCGTCCACATGGACCTCCGTAACGAGTGGTTTTGGATTCCCGTCGTTGTGGTAGGGCGGCCCCCAGGTCAGCAACGTGCCCGGCGTCCGCAGGATCTTCACGGCATAAGCGGGATTTGCGTTTTCGTTGCCGTCGTCCGTGCGCAGACAGGCGTCCGGCATGTTGGCGATCTTCCATTCCGTGGACGTGCCGGTGCCGTCAAGGCCCGGGCCGGTGATCGTTCCGCGCATGTCGAGCTCGCCCGTGTCGCCGCCGCCGGAGGCGACGGCGCTGCCGTAGAACGCCTTGCCCGAATAGATGCCGAGGGTCAGGCCGTAGCCGCCGTAGTACGTGTTTTTCCGGACGTTCAGCGTCCAGCCGCCGTGCGCGGCGTCAGTTGCGAGTATGCCGACGTTCCGCGCGGCGTTTGTCCAGGTGAGCGTCCAGGACGGGAGCGTGTCGTACGCCATCGCCGCGACGCCACATAGGCAGATCGCCGCGCAGGATGCCAGTTTACCGAACGATTTTCGCTTTGTCATTGTCTTGTGCCTTTCGTCTCTGCGCAACGAGGTAATTAACAAACCCCTTTTTCATGGTGTCTGCGGTTCAAGTCGCCCGACCTGAAAAAAGCCGCATAACTGCAAAAACACTCAAAAGGCGTTTTGGCAGGAGTGTAGGTGCCGCCCTGCGCACACACGCATCCTGCGGCAACCGCCGCGACGAACACGAAAGTATTCTTCATGGATGCAGCACTCCTTCTCTGTACAAAATTCACTTCACCGGCACTGCCGTGCCGCCCTTGAACTGGCGCGTCCTGCCGTTGAACGAGAGGCCGACCGCCCACACGGGCTTGCCCGCCGCGCGGTACGGAGCGGCGTACTTCTTCCGCTGGATCTGCGACATCGCCACCTTCGGCGGCTTGTTCACCTTCAGCTCGAAGATGTACGTGCCGCACGGATGGTCCGCAACGATGTCCGTGCGCCCGCCCGCATGGGCGACCTCTTGCATCACGCGGAAGCCCTGTCCGAGCAGCAGGAACTTCAGGCAGCGCGCGTAGGAGAGCTCGTGCGGCTTGTCTTCCGTGGAACCGTACACCGCGCCCGCGTAGAGCGCGGCGAGGCCGTCGAAGAACGCGGGCCAGTCCGCCAGGCGAAGCTTTACGCCGATATTCACGGCCCAAAGGACGTCCTTGTCGGAAACGAGGTTGGTCATCAGCGCGGAAAGGTCCTGCCGCACCTCCTCGTCGGGGACGCCGAGGGTGTAGAGTCCGTACTTGTAGTCCTTGATCGTCAGGTAGCCGGCCTGGTACAACATTCCCACCACGTGGATGTTGCGGAGGTCCGACATGTCGAACGCGGCGTCGGTAACGCTCGTCAAGGCGGAAGGATCGAAGGCGAGCACGTCGCCGCGCTTCAGGAAGTTCATCATGAACGACGCCTTGCCGGTCTTCGCCCAGTACAGCTCGAATTGGGGATGTCGGTTGGCCATCGTGAGGTTGATCGAGACGGGGTTGTACACGTTCTCGCCCGAGAACCGCCAGAACCGGTAGCCGTTGTAGAGCCGCTTGATCTCGGCTCGGTACGCCTTCGCCGAAAGTCCCATCACCTGGCGGTGCGCCTCCATGTGCGCGGAGAAATACCTGTCCAACTCGTCCTCCGTGTAACCGAGCATGGAGGCGTAGGCGTCCTCGAAGGAAATGTCGACGAGCGACGAAAGCGCGGAGAACACGGAGAGCTGCGTGAACTTCGAGACGCCCGTGATCATCAGAAAACGGATCTTGCCGGAGCGGTCCTTCATCTGGCGATAGATTGGCGCAAGGGCGTCACGCACCCTCTCCGCGTCATCGGGGTTCTTGAGCGCCTGCGCGACGGGGTCGTCGTACTCGTCGATCAGGATGACGGGGGGCGTGCCCTTTGCGGCGAGGGCGTCAATGGCGTTGCCGAAGTTGCTGGACGGCGTTTTCTTCCTGTCGTACTTGACCCCCGCGCAGGCAAGGCCGGCCTTGATGCAGTCGGGCAGGTTCTGCGCGAACGTGTCGTAGTCGCTTGCCGCGCACATCCCCATGTTGAGGTGGATGACGGGATATTTCTTCTTCCAGTCCCAGCCCGTCTTCATGATGTCGAGGCCCTCGAACAGCTCGCGCTTCCCCTGGAACATCGCCTCAAGGGTGGAGATCATCAGCGACTTGCCGAACCGGCGCGGGCGCGCGAGAAAGAACATCTTCTCGCCTTCTGCGGTCGCGAGACGATGGAACCACGCAGTCTTATCGACGTACACGTACCCCCTGCGGCGGATTTCGCCGAAGTCGTTGGAATCTTTGTTGACCGTCTGCATGTCTGGAAGTATACCAAACCGACGCACGGCACGCAACTGCGACTTCCGCATCTTGGCGGTGAGGATGCAGTGCGGGCGAAGGGACGGGACGCACGCCGTGCCAGTTCCGTGCCCCCATCCAGAAAACGCCGATATGATACCACATACCGCCGACGCGTTCAAGCCCGTGGAAATGGAAAGGAAATGTTGCCAGTATGGAAATGTTACCAATGCCCAATGCCAATGGCCAATTGAAAATTGGCAACATTGGGACTGGCAACATTCTCACATTGGCAACATTCTCATCCTGCCGCCATCAACGGAAGATGAGCAGCGTGCCCATCGGGATGTAGGTGAGCGTGAGCGACTTGGCGTCCGCCGAGAGGACGGCGTGCCAGCCGTTGGCGGGCAGGTCGACGAATATCCGTTTACGTTACTTTTGCTGGTGTTTCCTGAAACCAGTCGTGGGTCCCGCCATCAGCACTTGCGGACGGCGCGCGAACGCGATCTCGTCCTGCTCGGACGCGGGCGTGTCGGGGACCGTGCCGTAGCAGCCGCCCCACGTGTCGACGAACGCGCACCGGACGCCCTCCGCCGTCAGGATGCCGTGGAGGTGGACCCAGAAGTCGTCACGCTTGTTCTTGCCGCCCGTCTCGGTGAGGGCGGCGACGTGTCCGTGTGCCTTCGCGAAGTCGCTGATGAGCCGGAGCTTGCGCACCGTCTCGGCCTTGGCCTTCTCCACTTTCGCGTCGCTGTCGCAGCCGCGGGCGATGGAATAGTCGTCGAGGCCGACGACGTCCACGTACTTCTCGCCGGGGTAGTAGGCGAGGAACGTGTTGGCGGTATCGCCCTCCTTGCCGAAGTCGTGCCAGGTGCGGTCCACCGTGTAGGCGAAGAGGATCTGTCCCTCGCCGCAGGCCGCGCGCAGGTAGTCTGCTGTCAGGCGGCTGAACGCGCGGAACTCAGCCGGCTCGCACCAGGTGCGCCCCCACCAGAACCAGGCGCCGTCCATCTCGTGCCCGTAGCGCATGACGACGGGAATCTTCTCGCCCGTCTCCTCGTCCACGAGGCCGTTGAAGAATTCGGCGATGTCCTTGAGGGCGGACATGTACCACGCGCGCGGGTTCGGGAACGGCGGGCGGTGGTTCCGGCGCTCGATGCTGTCCGTGCCGCAAGGCCCGCCCGTCCCGTCGAGGATCTGGCGGATCACGTTGCGGTCGGCGCCGCCGGACTTGAACCGGTACGACGCCTGCCGGAAGCCGTTGGTGCAGTAGGGCTGGTCCATGTGCCAGCTGAACACCGTGATGCCGCCGTACTCGCGCCAGTGTCGCCTGATCGCAGCCGTGAGCGTGGCCCGGTTGGCGGCGTAGTACTTCTGCGAATGCCAGGTACCGGCGACGGCGGCGAGGTCGGAGTAGCCGATCGCGACGAGCCGTCCGTCCGCATACTTCGAGTAGCCGCACGCCAGCTTGACCTTGTCGGTGGGCAGGGGCTCAAAACCCTTCTCCGTCTTCACGGCGAACCGCGTGTCGCCCTTCCGGTTCCAGGCGTCCATCCACGGATGCGTCCAGGCCCAGTAGTAGTTCGGCGAGTCCGCCACTTCCCTGAGGCGCGCGAGCACGCGCTCGGCGTTCGATCCCGGCGCCGGCGCGGCCGCGGCCGGAAGGACCGCAACCGCCAGCAGGAAAAACAACATGCGGTTATGTTTCATACTCGCTAAAACCTGTTGTGGAAGACGCAGAGACGGTCGCAGGCGGGGCCGCCCGCGCCGACGCGGAAAATCTTGAACTCGCCGACGGACGGCTTGACGGCCACGATGTCGAACAGCATGTTGTTCGCGCGGCTGAACGGCACCGTGCGCGCGCCCCACGGCTTGTTCGCGCGCCCCACGCCGCCATAGCCCTGGAAGATCGTCCAGTTCACGCCCCGCAGCTCCATCTCGTTGTCGAAGTGGCTGTCGCCGCAGAAATACCCCGCGAGCGCGTTCGGGCGCTTCTGCACGAACGACTCGAGAACGTCCATGAACTCCTTGCGGCGCTTGCACGAGAAGAGCGTCATGTTGGGATTCTTCCAGTGCCCGATCTCGCTGAACACGCAGTAGTGCCCGAACGCGGCGGCGGTCCAGCCCTCAGGCATCGTTTCCAGCGCCTTCTTGATGAAGTCGAGCTGGGAGACGGAAAAGCCGTAGTAGCCGTCGTCGGACGTGTTGCAGAAGATGGCGCGGAACTTCTTGCCGGGCACGTCGTAGTAGCCCCAGGACTTGTTCTCGCCGAACACGAGCTTGAACCCGTGCTTCTCCGCCAGGCCGTTGAAGGTGTCGCCGAAGAGCGCCGAGGAGATGGGGCGCGGGGACTTCTTGTCGGCCGGGTACGAGCCGTGGTCGTGGTTGCCGAGGCAGAAGAGCACGGGCTTGGCCGCGTAGCCCTCGTAGACGTGCCGGGTCACGGCCATGCGCTTCAGGGCGTCCTCCGGCGAGGGACGTCCGTTGTCGTAGTCGTGGTCGCCGCCGTCCACGAGGAAGTCGCACCCTGCGCGGTCTGCCGCGGCCTGCGCAAAGAGCACGTGGTAGCGGGAATTGGAGAAGTCCGGCTTCGGCGCGATTTCCAGCAGATGGGAATGGACGTCCGTCACGGCCCACGGCGGCAGGCCGCCCGCCTCCGCGCCAAACGACTGCACCACCGGCAGCGCCGCCGCCACCGACCCGAGCTTCAGGAATTCGCGTCTGTTCATTTTGCTCTCCGTTTCATATATCTAGCGAACGATGATTACGGCGCCGTCGGGGCGGCCATGCCACGTGAGGCGGACCGACTCCGGATCCGTACCATCCACGTAGGTGTACGAGGCGCCGTCATGCCATGTCGCGTCCGTCCACGCGCCGTTCACGAGACGCTCCACGGTGTAGCGGGTGACGGGCGTGAGCTGCCCGTTCTTCTTCTCCACACTCGTCGCCGTGAACGTCCATGAACCTTCCACCTTGCACGCGCCCGTCTCGGCCTGCATGCCGCCGCTTGCGGCGACATACACGTTCGTCACGCCCAACGCGCCAAAGTAACGCACCGCGTCCACGTTGCGGTTGCGCACCAGCTCCTCCTGCGTCAGCACGCGGTCGTAGTAGCGGAACGACTTGATGATACCGGCGAATGTATCCGACGCCGTCGAAGCGGAGCCGAGGCCATAGCCGGTCGTCGATCGCGGACTCACCGAACCTAGCCGAAGGAATCCTGATCCCGTTGTGGGCGGCACGACGCCGTCAAAAAGCGCCGCCGTCTTGGCATCATAGTCCAAGATTGTCGTCACATAGTCGTAGGTACGTGAAGCGTTCGACAGGGAAAGGATGTTGTTTCCCTGTACCCGCGAGACCAACGCGCCGGCCAAACCGGTCCCGTCCTGCTCGTGAAGTGCCCACGAGAAACAGTCCCAGATGGCCGACATCACATAACTATTGACATGGGTCTGATTGTCGGCGGACGCCTCCATGAGGGTCTGACAGGTGAAACTCTTGAGCGGTCCCACCGCCGCCCCGCTCTTGAAACGCGTGTGGTCGCGGAACTCGTACCCGTTCGCCGTCCATTCGCCCAAATCGCCGTCGGACATCCTCGTGCGCGCCAAATTGAAAGCCGAACCGCCAGACCCGAGGTTGCACCACGTCGTCGTGTTGGTCGAGTGTTCGAGGTAGCGGTCAAGGTTGCAAATGCCGTCGTAGTTCCAGACAAGACCCACCTGCGAGTAGTCGTCGAAGGAGTAGTCCGCCGCCGTGCGCACGCCGCGCACCGGCTTCCACTTCCATGTGAGGCGCACCTTGCCAGCGGTGGTGGTGTAGGCGTAGGAGGTGCCGGCATAAGCCGAACAACCGCCCCATGCGGAACCGCTCCACGTCTCGACCGTGTAGCCGTCGTTGGTGTAGGTGATGCCCTTCGCCGTGATGAACGCGGGCGCGGTGAAGGTGTAGGCGCCGACCACCTCGTACGCGGACTCCTTCTCGTTGCCTTGCAGGTAGGGGCAGGTCGTGGCCACGAGGACGTTCGTCACGGGTGAGCGCCCGAAGTAGCGGAAGTCGTCCACCACGCGGTTCCGCGCCACCTCCTCGTCAGAGAGCGCATGGTCGTAGTAGCGGAAGAACTTGAGTTCGCCCCGCATCTGAGCGACGGTAGAATACGCCACGGCACCAATGCAGTATGCCGTGTCGGCAAACGGATCGAGCGTCTCGAACTGGTAGAACCCGGTCGCCATCGTGCCGGATGTCGGCGCGTTCGTGCCGCAGAACAGCGCCGCCGTCAGGTTCGTGCCGTTGAGGATGGCCGTCACGTAGTCATGGTTTGCCGAGGAATTGCTGGCGTACAAGTTATAATCGGTCCCCTGGACGCCCCAGATGATCTTGCCAGAGGTTTTTCCGAAACGGAGGGTGAACCTGTCTGCCGCGATCGACAACAAGTAGCTGGGATCAAATTTCAATAAACTGGATTTTACGTCAACGAGCGCCTGCAGGGAATAGCTGGTCCCCGCTGAAATGGATCCCGTAGAACGGAAACGGCTGTCCCCAGCAAATGCAAATCCCCTCTCCGTCCATTGCCCCGGATTCCGCCCCTCCACGGGCTGGAGGCTTTGCGCGCGGACAAAGTCAGTGCCACCTTCGTTCACCCGCTGGAGGAAAAGGTCGTTAGCCGGACCAGCGGAACCGAGGTTCACCCAGTTCAGCGACGTGGGATCGTGCGGTTTGTCCCGTCCGACGTTCTGGATGCCGTCGTAGAACCAGAGGAGGCCGTCCCACACGTAGTCGTCCATGTCGTAGGTGACGAGTCCGTCGCCCGCGACCCACTGCCACGTCACGCGCACGAGCGCCGTCGGATCCGACAGCGTATAGGACAGTTCGCCGTCATGCGCGACAGGGGCACTCCACGCCGTGCCGTCCCACGTCTCGAGCGTGTAGCCCGTGCAGGTGTAAGCGCGTCCGGCAACGTTCGTGGCGGCGGGCGCCGTGAACGTGTGGCCGCCCGATTCGATGGCATAGTGTCCGACCGGCTCGGCACCGCCCACACGCGAGAAGGTGGACGCCACGACCACGTTGGTTACGGGAAGCGGCGCCACGCGCCCGAAGAACCGCACCTCGTCCACCACGCGGTTCCACATGAGCTCTTCCCGCGAGAGCACACGCTTGTAGTAACGATAGGAATAGTAGGTGCCGACCATTGCGCCGTCCGCTCCCGTGTACCCACCGATGCAGTACCCGCTTTCGTTCTTGCCGGAAACCGACTCAAACTGCTTGAAACCGCTCCCCGTTGTGGGCACGGTCGTCCCGCTGAAGAACGTCGCCGTGTTGTCCGTACCGTTGAGAATCGCCGTCATGTAGCCAATCGTGTCGCCATAAATGGACAGAAGGTTCCCGCTCAGCGTCCTCCAGGAAAGTCTAGCGTCGGATTTGTTTATATAAAATGCAAAATCGGTTGAGTTGACGGACATGATGTGGGGATTGTTTCTCGTCTGCCCGGAAATCTTGGCGTCCACGAGTGCCTGCAGCGTGTAGTTGGTTCCCGTGCCAATGCTGGCGGGACTAGCGGCGCGCCACTCGCTGTCGCCCGTGAACACGAAGCCGTTCTCCGTCCACGATCCGAGGTTCCGTCCGTTGACAATCCCGAGGCTGGCCGGCGCGCTGCTGTTGGCCCAGCCGCTGCCGGCCGCGTTCAAGTAGCGGATCCAAACGTCGTTGCTCGAGCCGGTGGTGCCGATGTTCTTCCACGTCGTCGTCGTGGTCGAGTGCGGCTGGTCCGCGCCCACGTTGCGGATGCCGTCGAAGTGCCAGACCGCGCCCGGCGCGTAGTCGCCCACATCATACGCCCTGTAGGCGGGATTGTCCCAATACTTGATCCCGGCGTTCGCAGACAACGCGAGCAACGCAAGCGGGAGGGCCGCGCGTGCCGCGACCGTGAACTTTCGCCCGTTTATCTTTCTTTGTGACATACCGCAATTCCTCCGTTTAGAACAACCATTACCTGAGAATCAGCATCGTGCCGGTGAATCGATCCAGCCAGTAACCGGCCTGGCCGCCGACGGTTCCCTTCACCACCGTGCCGACGCCCGTCACGTTCACGGACGCGAAATCGCCTTCGCACGAGCCGTACGAGATGAGCGGATAGCGTCCGTCCTTTTCCAGCGCCGACGCGTCCACCTCCAGCGTCGCGCCCGGACCGATCGTCAGCGCGCCCGAAACCGCCACGGTTCCGAATCCCTGCGCCGAACCCGCGAAACGCACCTTCGCCGCGAGGTCCGCGCCGCCCGTGAGCGCCGCCGGCGTATTTGTGAGCGTCATCGCCATCGCCGTCACCGTACCCGACGGCCCAACCTCCAGCGTGCCTTCGCCGTCCTGCGACAGCCAGAGCGTGCCGTCCGTCGCGAACGACCCGCCCGCCACGCGCAGCAATCCCTTCGCGCAGTGGTTCGTCACGGGGCAGACTTTGTAAAGGCTGATTGGCTTGTGCACCAAGAGATTCGTCGTGATGCCGCCCACGAAAATGTCGCTCGTCGCGGACGTCGTGCCGTTGGAAATGACGTACCGTCCCGTGCCGCCCCACGCGCCCAAGATCATCTGGTGCCCGCTCGCGGGCTTGTGGCGGATGTCGCCACCCGTCTGCAACACGTCGCCCTCGCCCACGCCGAGTCCGACGCCGAAATAATGCCCCGTGTTCGTCACCGCACCGCCGTGCACGTTAAGGATGCCGCGGAACAGGCCGGGGCTGGTGAGGCTCGTGCAGTTGCCCGCGCCGACCACGAGGCCGTGCATCGTATCGCCGCCGTTCGTGTTGTTGGAGTTGAGCAGCCGGCCGCCCGTCACGGTCACCACGCCGGTGGGGAAGAGGTTCGCCTTGGCCGTGATGCCGTGTTCGCCCATCTTGAGACCTCGGCCCCTGCCATTCACGGTGCCCGACGCGAGGTTCAGCTCGCCGTATCCGTTGCCCATGCCGACGGCAAACGAGTTGTAGGCGATAATCGTCTTCGACGAGTTCCAGTTCAGGACCGTGCGACCGCCGTGGTCCGCATCGCCCATCATGACGTATGTGTTCCTCTCGGACAGCGCGATGCTGGCATTGTCGTTGACCGTGACGTGGCACGTCTCACCTTTATTGGGGAAGAAGTAGAGATAGGCCCAACCCTCCAACGGGGTCCACGTCGGCGCGATGGTGATTTTGGAGCTGCCGGAGAGCCGGACGTCGCCCGCTCCGAAGATGCCGCCCACGTTCTCGAGTTTTATCTCCGCCGATCCCGACATGTCGATGCTGCCGCCGTCCAGGAACGTAAAGCGCGGCATCGTCGAAGCCGGGGTATAGGTCGGTGCCGTCACGGAGATCGTCCCGCCAGTCATCTCGATCCGCCCGCCCTTCTCAGCCTGGATGCCGTGCGCGGACGCGACGGAGTTGATGCTCAGCTTGCCGGACGCAATCGAGAGGCAACCCGTGCATCCCTCAAACCCGCTCATGCGAAAAGCACCACGGAACGGATCGAGCGTGACGGTTCCGCCGTTCAGGCTGAACTTTCCGCCCTCCGTGACGTCAACCGTGTAGTCATCCGCTCCGCACGTGCCGCCCGTGCCGTCGAACGCGACCGTCGCCCCATCGGACACGACGAACTCGCCGCCCCTTCCGACCGTCAGGACGCCGTTGCGCGAAAGCACGGTTCCTCCCATCGGCACCGTCACGCGCGTCATGGCGGTGGCGTTGCGGAGAGTCAGGTTGGTGAGCGCCGGCACAGAGCGCGGCAGCACGAGGTCGAGGTTCCCCGCCGCCGGCGCGACGAACGCGGCGGCCAGCGTGCTCGGCACGCCGCCGCTCCAGTTGGCGCCGTCCAGCCAGTCGCCGCTCGCACCGCCAACCCACGCCGTCGCCCGTACCTTCCGCATCAGACGCGCCGCGTCGGCCGCCGCGTTGATCCGCACTTCGCCGCCGGAGAGAGGATGGTCGTACAGGCGGAACGAATAGTAGTTGCCGCGGAACATCTGGCTTGCGCGGTCGTTCTCGCCTCCGATGCAATATGTCAATCCCGTGTTGAGCTTGTTGACGGCGGTCAGGTTCGTGACGACCGACCAGACAAACTTACCGTCCTTGTACACCGTCTGCGTCGTTGGGGCGCAGAGCGCGGAGAATACAGTCGCCTCGTTCTGGGCATGTGGGGCGATGCCCGTAAGGTTCGGCGCGTTGGCGTACCACAGCCGCAACTTTCCGTTCTGCCTCTCGATACTCAAGCCTGTGCCCTTGTAGTTGCCAAAATAGGAGGAACGCGTACCGTACGCGTCAATCGTCCGCGTGGCGAATTCAGCCGTCCAGTCCGTGGCGAGAATCGTGGGGGTGATGCCGGCCGGCGCAATCGTGACGGGATGGCCCGATGTCGCGATATTTGTGTAGCACGTCTCCCCCCAGCCGACGAGCGTCGTATCAACCGATGCGTCGTTGCCGTTACCGGAGAGGTCCTTCCATGTGGTAGCGGCCGTGCTGTGCTGGCCGAACCCCGCGTTCTCGTAGCCGTCGAACCAGGCCACCAGGCCGTTGGTCGCGTACTGCCCCTGCGCCGTGAAAGTAGGGCTGGTTCCGCTCGCCGAACGGAACACGGCGTAGAGCGAGACGGCGCCCGAACAGTCCACCGTAACCTCCATGCCGTCGGACGACACGATGGCGTCCGTGTCCCCCTCCCAATCGACAAACTCGTACCCGGCGTCTGCTGCCGCCGTGAAGGTCAACGTGACGGACGAGGCGTCCTGAACGATGTTCGTGGAGACGAAGGCCGCAGGCGCGCCGTCGCCGAGACAGACCGTGCCGCCAATGGCCGAGACCGTCACCGTTTTCAACAGATTGCCCTGCGCGTCGAACGCCCAGCCCGCCGGAAGCGTGAGCGTCGCCGGGTTCGCGCCGCGGAAACGCACGGCGTCGACGGCCGTGTTGACCGCCAGTTCCTCGGTCGTCAGCACGCGATTGTACAGGCGAAAGGCGTTGCACGTGCCGATGAACGGAAACTGGCTGTTGCCCTCTCGTGCGGAATCGCCGCCGATGACGCTGTCGCACGTCGTGTTGCGGTAGAGAATCCTGTCTGCGCTTCGGGTGTTGTCGGTGAAGGTTCCCCGAACGCCGTCCTTCCAGAGGCCGCGCTCGGTCGGCGCCGCCGTGAAGGCCAGCGTGGCCGAGTCGCCGTTGCGGAACGTGGTCGACTGCGTCGTGTACTGGTTCAGCGTGTTGCTCTCGGCGAGGGAGACGTAGAAGTGCAGTCGGAGCGAATTGGCGGTTGCACCGTTGCCGTTGGCCGTGTATTCGAAGTTGACGCTCGGCTTGTTGGCGTATTGGCCGAAGAGCGTGCTGCGCGCCGCGGTCGAGCGCGTACCCGTAAACTCCATCGTGAACGTCTCCGACCCAGTGGCGGCGGCAAGGCCGGGCCCCACCGAGATCGGCTTGGCCACGGCGGCCGCCGACGAGTTCACCCAGCCATTCGCCGTCCACGTGATGCCGCTGCCCACCGTGCCGTCGTTGCCGTTTCCGGTGAGGTCCACCCACGTTGTCGCGCTCGCGTCGTGCACACCAGCCCCCGCGTTCTCAATACCGTCGTAGCACGCGACGAGCCCCTTCTGGATGTACGAGAAGGCGTTCGCGCCCTCGCCGTAAAGTGGGAGAATCGCGCTTGTCGCGACCACTGTGAAAACCGGGAGGGTCGCGCGCGCCGCGACCCTGAACATTCGCCTAATCATCCTGTTGAGTGACATCCTGCAATTCCTCTTTTCAAGATTGCACAATATCATACCATTTATGCCCCATGCCGTTCAACCGCAATTTTCGCCCGGGAGGGTCGCAATTCATTGCGACCGAATCGGCGGTCGCGCAGGAGCGCGACCCTCCCATGGGGAGCCGCTATCTGGACGGAGGCCGCGCAGGAGCGCGACCCTCCCATGGAGAGCCGCCATCTGGACGGCGGACGGCGATGGAACGCCGTCCCTGGTATACTTCTAATCGCCCGCCTGTTTGTAAGTCGGGCGGGGGGCCATCAGAGCCCCCAGAGCCCGACTTAT
>ONRL01000106.1 GCA_900320225.1 uncultured Lentisphaerota bacterium | reverse complement strand
GCGGCGGCGAGCAGCCGGTCGGCGTAGGCGGCGTCGGACGGACGGAAGAACCTGGACGCGCGGGCGAGCAGCATGACCACGTTGCACTGCGCGCCCAGGGTCGCGGGCGCGAGATAGTAGTCGCGCGGTTGCCAGCCGATCGGCGCAAACTGGGCGTCGTAGACGTACCCCTCCGGCGCGATCACGCGCAGGAAGTAGTCGCAGCCCCAGCGGATGTTTTCCGCGATCTCGCCGTCGTCCCAGACGGGCTTCTTCAGCTCGGCGTAGCGCAACAGCGTGTACATGCTCAGCGAGATGCCGTCATGCCAGTTGCGCAGGTCGCAGCTCTGGTGGTAGCCGCCGTGCGCGTCGATGAGACGCACCGTCGCGCCCGAGGCGTCCTTTACGGGCACCGGATCCGTATGGCAGAGTCCCGCCCAGCCCTTCTTCCCCGCCCAGCCCTTCTTCGACCCGCAGCGCTGCAGGGTGACGTACGTCACGAACAGGCGCTCGGCCACGTCGTAGACGCCCTCGCGCACGGGGAAGTGGAAGGACTGGATGGCCGGGCGCCAGTCCGGCATCCGGAACTTCTCGTTCCCCTTCAGCTCGCCGCAGAGGATGCGGTAGTCGCCTGGTTCGGTGATGCAGGAGAAGTCGCCCAGCTTGAGTCCGCCGCCCGACGGCGCGTCAACCCACTTTCCCTCGTAGACGGTATGCCAGTGGATGTCCGTGTCGCCCCGCTGCACGAGGAAGGTCGGCCGGGGCGGGTTCCGCATCGCGCACCACTTGGGCGCGTGCGGAAGATACCCGGCCTGGTTGACGCGGATCGGGAAGCGTGCGTCCGCCTTTTCGCCCGAATGCGCCACCCCGCATGCCAAGCATAAGGCGAACAGAATCGCCAAACAGACTCGCCGACCGATCATCCGCATCCTCATTGCTGTCAGGCGTTCCCGCCCTTCACCGGCTTGCGCGAGAAGTCGAACTTGCCCATGTCGATCTCGTCGACCGTGAACGGCTGGGCGGTCTTCCACCCGCCGCGCGTGTAGTCCGGGAAGTCGATCGCCGAAGAGCGCGCGTTGACGCTGCGCTCGGAGAGTTCCACGATCGACGAGTAGGTGGCGAGGTCGTACACGTCCGTGTCGAGCGGCAGGCCGTTCTGCAGACAGTACGCCCAGCGGAGGTCCATCACGAAGTCCATGCCGCCGTGTCCGCCGACCTTCTTCGCGATCTCGCCGGCCACTTTCCAGAACGGATGCCGGTACTCCTCCTTGATCTTCTGCGCCTTCGCCTCGTCGAAGTACTTGTGCGCGCCGCCGTCGCCGATCTTCTCCTCCCAGGCCATGAGGAGCGATGGATAGCTGCGGTAGATGCCCTTCGTGCCCATGAAGAGGTTGCCGCGGTCGTACGGACGTGGCGTGCAGACGTTGTGGATGAGCGAGAGCGTCTTGCCCTGCGCCGTGTGCATGAGGCAGGTGTTGATGTCGCCCTTCACCATCCGCTGCGTATGGCGGTTGAACGGCTTGCCGTCAACGCCGACGACGCGGTCGTCGGCCGGGAAATTCGCCTGGCCGAACGCCTCGAAGGAGGCGCTCTTCGTCTCCATCGAGACGAGGTACTCGAAGCGGTCGCCGCGGTTGATGTCGAGGCACCGCCCCGCCGGGACGAGCCCGTGCGTGGGGTAGTAGTTGCCGTGGTGCTTCATGTGGCGGTCGATGCGCCAGAACACGCCGTCGCGCGGGTTGTACTGCAGGGAGCGCTGGTCGTGCTGATAGCCGACCTCGGCCTGCACGATCTCGCCGAGCTTCCCCTTCTTGATGAGATTGAACACGAGCATCTCCTCTTCGCCGTACGTGCAGTTCTCCAGCATCATGCAGTGGCGGCGGAACTTCTCGGCGGCCTCCACGGTCGCCCAGCATTCCTCGAGGTTGAACGCGCCGGGCACCTCCTGCAGCACGTGCTTGCCGTGCGCCATCGCGTAGACGTTGATCGGGCAGTGGAGCGGACGCGGCGTGGCGGAATACACGACGTCGCAGACGTCGGAGTCGCACAGGCCCTTCCACGCGTCCTTGTCGCCGTTGCGGCTCCACTCCTTAGGGGCGGGGTAGCCGTTCTCCTTCATCCACTTCTGGACCGCGTCGAGGCGCACGGGGTTGATGTCCGAGATCGCGATGCGCTTCACCGCCGGCGTGCCGCGCGCGCCCACGCCGATGAAGCCCACGCGCACGCGCTTCATCGGCGCCACGCGGAACCCGTGCATCGGCGCGCCTGCGGCGCATCCCGGCCGGTTCTCCGCCGCCTGGGCGGCCAAATGGCCGGCGGCCATCGCGGCCACACCCATCCAGGCCATTCCCTTCAGAAACTCTCTTCTGCTCTTGTCCATGTTTTTATCTCCTTTTTTAACTTTTCAAATTCTCGCACACCAATGGTCGTTCTCCTTGTCATGCCCGCAGCCATTCGGCGAACAGCCGATCATACACGACATATCCGTCATCGCGCTTGTAAAGGAGCTCGTCGTTGAGAAGCGTGTCAAGCGCAAAGCGCACGCTCGAAGCCGCCCGAAGAGAATGCCTGCGCCCGAACTCGGCGGACATCGGCTCGGGCACCACACGTTCCGCGGCCACTGCGCGGAGAAGTTCAACCGCCCCTGGCGTGCACTTGGAGAGGATGAAACCGTAGGTCATCGCGTTCTCCGCCACAAGGCTGGCGATGGCTTCTGCCACGTCCATCTCCGTGGGCCGTGCGACTTCGGAAGCATAGAGCGCCTTCATCACCGACTGCACATACCAGGTAATGCCCTCGAAACGGTCGTATGCCGCACGAAAGGTTTCTTCGGGAAGAATCCGGCCCGCCTTGCGGAAGAAAGAAGCCGCAAAGCGGAAATAGGACTGCCTGTCGATGACGCCGAGCGACATCGATGCAGTCGAGTTGAAGAACGGACGTTTCGGGGAGTGGAACATCTCGGCCATCATGTGAAGCCGCGACCCCGAAAAGACGAATCCGACATTGTGCATGAACTGAATCTTCGAGCGGAGCAGCGCCTCGACGCCTTTCTCGGGGTATTCGGCGATCTGCTGGAACTCGTCGATCGCCACGATGGTCCGTCCCTTGCGCGACCGAAGGTATTCAAGGACGGTTTCGAGCGACGCCTGTGCGTTCGCTGCGGTGATGTCGAAGCTGAACTTCGGCCGACCAGTGAATTCGTCAAAGGTCATCGTCGGACGGAAACCCCGTGCAAACGCGGACACGGCCTTGAACACCTTGTCAACGGGTGACTCCACGGACTCCGCGAGCCCGACCGCCAGCGCGCGGACGAAGTCCGGAAGACTGCGCGTCGGGTACAAGTCGACGTAGACCGTCTTCACGCCGCGCCGCTTCGAGAGCAGATGCAGGACCTGCTGGATCAGCCCCGTCTTCCCATAGCGGCGCGGAGAGATGAGCGTGGTGTTCCGGTCGTTGTCAAGGTTCCGGATCAGCTCCTCCGCCTCCTGCTTCCTGTCGCAGAAGTAATCGGGGCCGACGTATCCCGCAGTCAAAAATGGGTTTGCGAGTTTCATGCAGAAGATTATACCACAAGGGCGTCTCACATTTCAATAACGTTGTTTCAACATTCTTGAAATGACAACCGCGTTCCTTTCCTCATTCCGCGATCAGCAACACGCCGCCGCAGGCAGTGATTGGCACCGAACAGGATCCGTCCGCACGGCGCGTGACGGGGATCGGCCCCCGTCCGCCAAACGCCGTGACGTTCTTCTCCTTAAAAGTAAAGACCAGATCGTACGAGGATGGATGCGCGTCGCACGGGTCGTCCGCCGCCGTCACGAAGAACGCGCGCGAATCGCTTTTGGAATCGCGCGCCACCATCTCGCCCACGAGCAGCGCCGCGCCGTTCGACGCGCGCACATAGCCGGGATCGTCCGGCGCGCCCGCGAATGACTGCGAAGGCCGGTACGGCGCATCGGCTGCAAAGCCGACGAAGCGTGTGGCGACGTTCCTGAAGCGCATGTAGTGCGGCCCGAGGCGCTTCAGTTCGGCGTTCACGCGCTGCAGCTTCGCGTACTGCTCCGTCTGCTGTCCTGCCGCGTCGAGCACGTTGTTCGTCCACCAGCCCTTGCACCAGCACGCCCACGTGATCGCCTCCGCGCCGAAGCTGAGCGCCGCATTCGCCTGGAAGCGCAGGCGGTTCTCGCTCGTGGGAGACATGCCGTCGCGGGAGTTGACCTGCGGGATGTACCAGAAGGACTTCTTCGTGCGGTGGCAGGCGTCCGCCACCACGAGGAAGTTGTCGTACATCTTCGAGAGGAATCGGTCGGTGGCGGCCTGTGCCTTCATGTAGGGATAGAAGTCGTAGGAGATGTAGTCGAGCGGCACTTCGCGGCAATAGACCTCCACGTGCTCGGCGTACGTCTCCGTGCCGAGCTGGTTGACCGTCTGCTTGCCGGTGTTCTGCGCCACGCTCGCGTAGTTGGGGTAGAGGTTCAGGTAGAGCGGCATGCCGGGCAGCGCCTTCCCGAGCTGACGCACGATCTCGCCGTAGTACGGGAAATCGAGCGCGGACGGCTCGTCGCCGATGTCGACGGCCCAGATGGCGGGATGATCCTTGAACGCCGCCGCGCCGGCCGCGTACTTCGCGGGCGGGTTCTTCTCGCGCATCTTGCCGGCATTCTCGCCGTTGCCGCCCCACCAGCCCGGCACCACGCCGTTCACGATCGCGCCCACGCCGTGCTTCGCGAACAGGTCGAGCGTGGCGCGGTCCTTCGCCGACAGGCCGATGATGAAGTCCACGCCGCAGTCATGGATGGCCTTCACATGCGCCTCGGTTCTGGCGTTGCCCTGCAGGCAGTAGGCGCCGATCAGGAGTTTCGAGCGGTCCATCCGCGCCGCAGGCGCGGGTTCAGCCCCACATGCCGCTGCGCACACGGCAGAAAGAAGGGTCAAGGCAGTATTTTTCATGCCAAAATTCTACCACATCCCCGCCCCTCCCCGCAAACACAAACATAATATGACACGAAAGCCGGCGGCGCTGCTGCGCCGCCGGCTTTCCGTACGTCCAAAAATGGACGGGGCATGCGTCAGACGACGACTTCCCAGCCGTTGCGGCAGAAGTCGCGCTTGAGCGAGATGCCCTTCCCGGTCCCGTTCGCGAAGTCCATCTTCACGGGGTCCCAGTCGAAGCCGGTGTCGTACACGTAGCTCATGTTGCAGAGCTGGCAGAGCACCGCGCCGCGGCCGCCGACCTCCGCCGGGGAGATCGTGGGCTTGCGCGAGAAGTAGCACTCCACGAAGTTCTGAACCTGGTTCGGGCTCTTGTAGAGCTGGACGGGCGCCGTGTCGAGCTTGAAGGTCTCCTTGAGCTTCGCCAGCGCGGCCTCGAGGCGGTTGTCCTTCTTCACGGAGGTCTCCGTGTCCTTGTAGGCCTTGCCAACGGACTCGGCGACGATCTTGTCCTTCATGAAGGTGACGTCCTGGAGCTTCTGGCGGATCTCGGCGTTCGGCTTCACGAGGCCCGTGCCCCGCCACACCGCGATCTTGCCGCGGTTGACGGCCACGATGCCGTTCGTGCCGTAGAACACCGTGCCCCACACGCCGAACGGACCGTGGTAGAGCTCCACGTCGCCCGTCTTGGTGTGGAAGAGCATCTTCATGCCGAACTGGCGGCGGCCGCCGTGGAACAGGTCGGTCGAGTAGGGCTCGTCGGAGCGGATGATCTTGTACGGGCCGCTCTTGTCCATGTCCAGGCCCCACTGCGCGATGTCGAGGTGGTGCGCGCCCCAGTCGCCGTTGTAGCCCGTGCCGATGTCGTCGTCGAAGCGCCAGAACATCGGGTAGAACTTGTTCACGCCGCGCGGCGCGAGCTGGTCGGAGTACGGACGCCACTTGCAGGGGCCGAGCCACATGTCCCAATCCACGCTCGGGTTGGGCGCGCCTTCCGTCGCCGCGTTCTCCGGCTTGTCGAAGAAGCGGACCGGGTGGGACGGGCCGCCGAGCTTCTGCCCGCCGCGCCCGTAGTTCGCGTCCACGTACTTCACGTCGCCGATGATGCCGTTGCGCACGATCATCGCCGCCGTGCGGAACACGTCCCAGCTGCGCTGCATCGAGCCGGTCTGGAACACGCGGCCGTACTTCGCCTGGGCGGCAATCACCTTGCGCGCCTCGTCCACGTTGAACGTGAGCGGCTTCTCGCAGTAGACGTCCTTGCCGTGCTTCATGGCCTCGACAGCGATGTAGGCGTGCCAGTGGTCGGGCGTGGCGATGCAGACCATGTCGATCGACGGATCCTTGATCACCTCGCGGAAGTCGGCCACGGCGCGGCACTTCGGCACGTCCGTAATCTTCCGCTTGGCATACGCCTCGTCCACCATTTTGGCGCCGGCCTCGCGGCGCTCCTTGTCGCAGTCGCACACGACCACGACCTGGGCGCCGAGCTTGTACTGGTCGACGAACTGCGGCATCAGCGCCGAACGGCCCTGGATGCCGAAGCCGATGAGCGCCACGTTGGCCTTCTCGCCGGGCTTGAGCTTGCGCGTGCCGATCTTGTCGGTCGCGCAACCGGTCAGCGCGGCGGCCGCCGCGCTGCCGAAGAGGAAGTTTCTTCTGTTGAGGTTAAGCATCCGTTTTACCTTTCACTCATAACTATTCACTGTTCACTATTAACTATTCGCTATTCAGCAGCGGCCCTTCGAGCGGAGGAAGTCGAACGACGGCTTGATGGCGTCGAAGGTGTCCTCGTGTTTCTCGCACTCGACCACGTACCACTTCACGCCGTCGGCGTCCGTGACGGGGAAGAGTTCGTCCCACGGCACCGGCGTCGCGCACAGCTTGCCGTTCTCGTCGCAGCCCGGCTTGCCGAGGATGGCGTCGAACTTCTTGACGCCCTTGCCCATGCCGTTCTCCTTGGCATGGAGCGTCGGCGAGTGACTCCGGGGAACTCGTCTCCCGCGCAGGTCGTCCAGCCGACGTCCTGCTCCATGCACACGTCCTTCGAGGTGTTCGTGAAGAAGTAGTCCCAGAACGACGTGCCGTCGAGCATCTTGACGCCGTGCTCCCACGTGTGGTTGTGGAGGCCGATCTTGCAACCCATGCCCTTGGCGACCTCGGCGCCCTTGTTGTAGAGCTCGACGAGCTTCTTCGTGAAGTCGTCGATCGCCTGCGAGGGCTTGCAGGGCTCGCCGCCGCGGCCGGTGGACCAGGTGGCGCCGGGCGGGATGTTGCCGCCGCCGGGGCAGATGATGAGGCTGTTGCCGTAGGCGAGCTCGAACTCGCACGTTTTCTTCAGCTTGTCGGGGTTGAACGTGCCGGCTTTCGAGTCGAAACCGTAGAAATCATTCGACACGTGCGTGCCGCAGACCACCAGGCCCGCGTCCGCCAGCATCGCCTTGAGCTCCTCGGGCTTGTGGCCGTAGTAGCCCGCGAACTCGACGCCCTTGTAGCCGATGGCCGCCACGTCCTTGAGCGACTGCGCGAGGCCCTTGCCTTCGCACTTGCCCTTCTTCCCGCCGATGTAGGTACGGATCGAATAAAGCTGCAAGGCGACCTGCGCCTTACCGCATCCGCAGCCGCTGAAGCAGCAGCAGCCAGGCATCGCGACCGCGGCACCCGCCGCAACCGTCGAGCCGAGGAACGTACGTCGATTCATCTGCATTTTTGTTTTCTCCTGTTTGTTGATGAAAAATCTATGCCGTAAGGCGCAATCATTATACCATAACGCCGCGCCGCGCGCTAGTGCAGTTCCACGGGGCCGAGCAGACCCGACGGCTGGAGCGGGTCCGAGACCGAATAGCCGGAATACACGGTCGGCTGGGTGTCCCAACGGCGCTTGGGGTCGGTCTTCCTCGGCTCGGTCCAGTACCGCAGCACGCTCTTCGTCACGCGCTTCTCGGACGGCAGGAAGCAGTCGCCCAGCAGACGGTTGTACCAGTTGTTCACGTAGCGAATCTCGATTTCGTTCTCGCCCGCACGCAGCGCGCCTTTCACGTCCGCCGTCCACGGCGCGCACCACACCACGCCGCAGTCCACGCCGTTCACCTTCACCGAGGCGAGGCCCGACGGCAACGCGCCGAGCGAGAGCTCGCGGAGGTTCCCCTTCTGCGCCGCGTCAAGCGTCACGCGCGCACGGTACGTGGCCGTGCCGGCGAAATACTTGAGGTCGTCCACCGTCGTCCAGTCCACGAGCTTCTCCATCGTTCGCGCCGCCGGAGGCGTCGCGGCGATACCCGGATGGTAGGCGAAGGAGACCTGCCAGGGACCCGGAGCGGAGATTTCGCCGCCGAGACGGCGGCTCTCCAAATGGGGAGCCGCCGTCTCGGCGGCTCCCCTGAACACCACGAACATCGCGCCGTCCTGCGGCAGGTCCAGCGCCACCTGCGTGCGGCCGTCGGCCGTGCGCACCGCCGACGCGGCCCACCGCTTCGCCGTAACGGGATCCCACAGCTCCACCACGGGCGCGGCCGCGCGGAATGTCATCGTGGCGGGCGCATCGCCCTCAACGAAGTAGATGTCCGTCTTGCCGTCGCGCCGGTGCGCGAAGGCGAACGGTCCCTCCGCGTCGGGCGCGGCGATTCCCGCCACCATCCCCGCCTCGGCGGCGGAGAAGACGGGCAGTCCCGCTTTCCTGAACGACTCGATCTTCGCGAGCACGGCGGGTTTCAGCGGTTCGTCCGGGAACTCGGGGTCGAACACGAGCGCGCCGTAGGACATGCCGTCGGGCAACACGATCCGCCCATCTTTCACCGTGGCGCGCGCGAGGAGCACGTCGTCATTGATCAGGTCGTACGTGTAACCCGCCGGGAGTTTCGCCTTCGACGCCTCGTAGGGCTTGTCGCGGTAGCGCCCCCAGTGCTGGTAGGGACGGTCCCCCGCGTAGACGGCGTAGTCCGCCACGGGCAGTCCCTGCTGGAGCATCCACTGGCAGCGCGTGAGGTATTTGATGAACGGCGCAAGCTCGTTGTGCCACGTCACGTTGCGGTTGATGTGCGAGCCGGCGAAGTACTCCGCGCCGGGCACGCCGAACTTCTTCGGCGAACAGGTGAACGTGTGCCACACGAAATGGTTGATGCCGTCGGCGAACGCCTCGTCCGCAAGCGGTTTGAGGAACGCGGGATCCACGCTCCAGTGGCGGATCATGTGCGTGAAGGCTTCGGCAGAGGCGCGCGGCAGACCGTAGGTGTGGGCGGTGGACACGGCCGCGCGCGTGTGGTAGCGGCCCTTCGGACCGTTCGGGCGGTCGGACGGCAGATGGTGGCGCGTCGGCCAGAACTCGCCCTGCGGCATGTCGTTCACGGCGAGGAAGGCGAGTTGGTCCGCCTCGCGGAACACGGCCGGCTTGCGCTGCCAGGGACCGCCCGACTCGGAATACCAGGCAATCCCGCGCGCATGGGAGAGTTCGCGCATCGTGCCGTAAAAGTTAACGCGGAACATGTCGTTGCGCGCGCGGCGATAGGCGCGCATGAACGTCTCCGTCGTCGCGGCGTCCTTCTCCACGAAGCCGGCGAGGAGCGGCAGGTCGGGACGGATCTCGCGCCCCGTGTACTTCCGGAACTCGTTCTCGAAGTCGCCCGTCCACGTGGGCATCGTCCCCTCCCAGCTCACGCTGTAGAGGTGCGTGAGCGTCTTGCCGCGGCCGACGAGGCCGGGAATCTTCTTCTGCAGTTCGCCCTGGAAGCGCATGTAGTGCCCGGTCACGGCCTTGGGGTCGAGCACGTCCACGTCGTGCTCGTGCCCCGGCAGCACGGTGTAGCCGAAGCGCACGGTCACGCGCTTCGCGCCGGGCGTGCCGGGCGCCACGCGCGTGCGCACGCCGGCGTTGTCGGTCGCGTCAAGGCGCTTGCCGCTCGACGCGCTCATCGTGTAGACCCCGTCACCGCCGTTCTGCCAGCCGCCGCCCGCCCTCACCTCGGGACCGGTGTACCACACCTCCTGCACGTCGATGTCGTGGTAGTACGGCAGGTCAGCGACGGGCGCCTTCGCGGCCTCGGGGGTGGCGCAGTATTTGTAGACGAGGCGCTTCGGCGCGTCCTCGCCCACCTCCCACGGACCGTCCAACTTGCCGCCCGAGGAGCTCATGTTCATCGTGAACTCGAGGCCGAGACGCGCCGCCTCGCGGATGGCGAACACGACGAGCTCCTGCCATTCGGGCGACATGAACGCGATTTCGGGCTTGGGGTTCACGATGTGGCGCTCGTCGTCCCAGTAGCCGCGCGAGTCGAACATGAGGAGTCCGCCGAAGCCGAGGCGCTTCATCGCCTCTAGGTCGGCCGTGATCGTCTCCTTGTCCGCATGGCCGTTGACCCACCACCAGTAACACCAGGGCTTGGCGGCGTCGGGCGGACACGCGAAACCCTCCTCGAGCGTAGCGGCGGACAGATCAC
The DNA here is from genome assembly GCA_900320225.1 of uncultured Lentisphaerota bacterium. GTDB lineage: Bacteria > Verrucomicrobiota > Kiritimatiellia > RFP12 > UBA1067 > RUG572. The sequence continues at coordinate 23,965 of ONRL01000106.1, read as the reverse complement.
CTGCACCCAGAAGCGCGGCGGCGCACGCAAGCGCAAACAACATTTTTTTCATGGTTTTTCTCCTTCAGCGGGGTTTGAAAACAAAAGGGAACGGATGCGTTCCGTGAGCGCGACGGCGGCGACGTGCTGCACGGCGTCGCGTTCAGACGCCTCCACGGGGATAAGGCCGCACGCGCGCAACGTGAAATCGATGACGCGGTCGCCGACATCCCACGCGGGCTGGCCCTTGGCAAGAACGGGCGGGTCACTAGTGATCGACACGCACTGCACGGGCGCGCCGGCATGGAGCGCGATCTGCGCGGCCCCACGATGGAGTTTATGCTGCGGCGCGTCCACCGGCGTGCGCGTACCCTCCGGGAAAACCACGAGGTTTCCGCCGCGAGCAAGGAGATCCTTCGCCTCGTCCAGCAGGCGCAGGGGATCGTCGTTGACAAGGAAAGCGGCGTTGACAATGCGCGAGTAGAAGAAATTGCGTCCCGCCGCGGCCTTCGCCACCGCCGTCGCGTCCGGCAGGAGCGCGAGAAGAATCACCACGTCGATCAACGTCGGGTGGCTGGCCACCACCACGCATCCGCGCATCGCGTCGAACCGCGCACGGTCCTCCGGCGACAGCACCACGCGGAAGAGTCCCGTCACGCGCGCCGCCCACACGAACAACCTGTAGGAGGCACGGACGAGCGCGCGCATCGCGCGGCGTGCTCTGAAGATCATCAACGGGGGGAAGAACAGACAGCCCAACACCAATCCGCCGACGCCGAAAGCGAGAAAGAAGAGCAGCGCCAAGATGCCGCGCGGCACACGAACCCAGAGTCGGCGGGGAGCGGCCATGATGGGGTCAGGTCCTCGCCAAGGTGAAAGACGCCGCCTCCAGCGCGTCGGCACGTCCAGAGAAGAAGGCGTCCGCCGCATCAAACGAGACGGGCGCGCGTTCCACCGCGCGGAACTCCGCGCGGAACCGCACGGCGGCGTGGTCGCAACCTGTTGCGACACTCCCGGGTTCAAGGCGCACTGCGAGCGCGCAGGCGGGCTGGAGCGGACCGAACGCCGGCGCGTAGAAGGCAGGCGTAGACTCCTCCGCGAACACAAACACGCCTGCCGCCCCCTGCGCAAGCGCCTCCAGCAGCCCCGCCTCCAGCGACCGCTCGCGCGCGGCAATCGCCGTGTAGGGCGCGTGGTTATGCGTGAGCAGGGAGAATGCGCCGGGCGCGGCATTGTGGACGGACGCGGAGAAACCCGCCGGCGACATCTCGCGGTCCGCGTGGAACTGCGTCATGAGCTTCACCGTCACGCCGATCTCGCCCCAACGCGAGGCGAAAACAACCGGCACATCCCCTTCCGGGCGCACCTGCCAGGCCACGGAGAGCGCCGCGCGCTCCACGCCCGTGAGGCGGCGGCGCTCAAGGGGCGGAATAAACGAGACGTCTGGCTTGGCGACCGTCCCGTCCGCCCCCTCTGCCCGCCAGACGGCGTAGCTCGCGACCGTGAAGTCCATCCCGTTATTTGACGAGCGCGTCCGCCAACGCGGCGATCTGCGCGCGCGAGGCGTCGTTGAGGGCGCTGCGGATGGTCACCACGGGCTCGGCGAAAGTGAGGCCCTTGGAATTCGCGAAGAGCCCCTTGATCGTCTTCGCGGCCGCGGGCGCCCATGTGCCGTTCTCGATGAGGGCCACCGTGCGGTTCTGGTAGTTGCGCTCGGTGAGATGCTCCACGAACGTGCGCATGAACGGGAAACAGTCGTTGTTGTAGGTGGTCGTGGCGAGCACGAGCGTGCCGTAGCGGAACGCGTCCTCGACCGTCTCGGGCATGTCGTCGCGCGCGAGGTCGGCGATGGCCACCTTGGGGCAGCCGCGCTTCAGGAGCTCCTCCTTCATGAGGAGGGCCGCCTCCTTCGTGTGGCCGTACACGCTCGTGTAGGCGATGCAGATGCCCGGGGACTCCACGCCGTAGGAGCTCCAGGTGTCGTACTGCTTCACGGCGTGCGCGATCTCCTCGCCCTTCAGGACCGGCCCGTGGAGCGGGCAGACCGTCTGGATGTCGAGTCCGGCCGCCTTCTTGAGGAGCGCCTGGGTCTGCGGACCGTACTTGCCGACGATTCCAAAGTAATAGCGGCGCGCCTCGCAATCCCAGCCTTCGGGATCCTCCACGTCGTTCGCGCCGAACTTGCCGAAGCCGTCCGCGCTGAACAGCACCTTGTCGGTGGAATCGTACGTCACGATCACCTCGGGCCAGTGGACCATCGGGGCCGCCACGAAGTGGAGCTTGTGCGCGCCGAGGTCGAGCACGTCGCCCTCCTTCACCACCTGGCGCGTCGGTGCCACGGCGGGACCGAAGAACTGCTCCATGAACTTGAACGCCTGGACGGAGGCGACGACCGTCGCCGCCGGGTACTTCGCGAGGAAGCGGTCGATGTTCGCCGAGTGGTCCGGCTCCATGTGCTGGACCACGAGATAGTCGGGCGCGCGGCCGGCGAGCGTCGCCTCGATGTTGGCGAGCCAGGCGTCGCCGAAGCGCTGGTCCACCGTGTCCATCACGGCGATCTTCCCGTCGATGATCACGTAGCTGTTGTAGGCCATGCCGCGAGGGACCACGTACTGCCCCTCGAAGAGGTCGATGTCATGGTCGTTCACGCCGACGTATTTGATGTCGTTGCTGATTGTCATATCGCTGTTAGCTCCTTTTGGAAACGCGGAAAAGTATATCAAAAAACTCCCCCTCAACCAAGGGAGGTACGGATGAAAACGTGCGACGCGCCGCCAGAGGGATTGAGGAGGTTCCGCTCGGCGAGCAGGCGCTCCGCCTGGCGCGCCACGGCGTCTGACGGGTCGATGACCTTCGCGCGACCTGCCGCGACGGCCTCGATGATCGGCTTGAGGTGCGGGAAATGCGTGCAGCCGAGCACGAGGTGGTCGGCCCCGGCAGCGAGGAGCGGTTCCACGCGTGCGCGCACTGCGGCCTCGGCGCGCGGGCCTTCCGTTTCGCCGCGCTCCACGAGCGCCACGAAGTCGTCGGCCACGCACGTGAGAACGGTCGTCTTGCGCGCAAAGCGCGCGCATGTCTCGCGGTAGAGGCGGCCGTTGAACGTCCCCTGCGTGGCGAGCACGCCCACCACGCCGCTCTTCGAGCGCAGCACGGCCGGCTTCACGGCCGGCTCCATCCCCACGAACGGGATGCCGGGCCACGTGGCGCGCAAGACGTCGATCGCCGCCGCCGTCGCCGTGTTGCAGGCCACCACCACCATCTTGCAGCCGCGCGCGAGCAGCGCGCGCACGTGCCGGCGCGCGAGGCGCACGATCTCCGCCGCCGGACGGTTGCCGTAGGGACAGTGCGCCGTGTCGGCGATGTACACCGTGTCCTCGTGCGGCAACCGCCGCCGGAAGGCCTCGCGCACGCACAGCCCGCCCACGCCGCTGTCGAAGAACCCAACCGGCGCGGAGCGCGGCGTCAACATGCCGCCCCCTCGCTTTCCGACAACGACGACCGCAGAATGAGACACGTGACGATCTTGGCTTATTCGCCCGACTTGGGGGTCGCCGTTTCCGCCGCGCCGGAGGCCTTGGTGGCGTCAGGAGCCGCCTGTTGCGCACATGCGGCCTTCTCCGCCGCACACGCCTTCTCCTGGCAGCAGAACGGCCAGACCTTGAACTTCCAGCACACGCCGAGGGCGATGCCGACGATCAGGACGAGCATCAGCAGAACCTTCCACCAGCCGCCCTTCGCGTAGGGGTCGCGCGCCACGGCCGCCCCCATCGGAAGCGCGGCGGGACGCGTGAACGTGCGCGCAAGCCCCATCGAGAAATAGAGCGGACGGTTCACCGCCCAGCCGCAGGCGTTGAGAATCGCGCCCAAGTCGCGCGCGCGGAGCTTGAACCACGTGAGGATCACGCTCGGCAGCGACACGATGAGGATGATGGCGGCGATGCCGGCGGCGATCTTCCACGGCGGCAGACCCGCGACGAGGCCCACGAGCGCCGCGCACGCGGCGCCGGCCATGCCCACGCCCACGCCGAGCGCCGCCACGGAGCTCGCGATCGCCGCGCCGTTCGGCGCGGGGGCGGGCTGTGCGGGCGGCGGGGTTGCTGCAGCCGCTGCCGCCGCGTCCACGTGCGTGCCCACCTGGGCGACTGCCGCGTCCTGCTTCGACGAGAGGAACTTCTTGCACTGCTCGGCGATCGTGTTGCCGATCTTCGCCCATGGCGCCCAGAAGGCCTCCTTCAGGGACACCTGCGACTCGACGACCTTCGCGACAACCGCGTCCCAGTCGTTGCCGTCGCAGTCGTAGAAGATGCCGTTGCGGCCCGCGTAAAGCGGCGCCGTGCGTCCGGCCGTGACGACCGCGCACACCTCGCGCGTCTCGCCCGTCGCCTTGCGCGTAAGTTTCGCGTAGAGGAGGCAGCACTTGGACTTCTCGGCGAGCGCGGCATGCGCGCCCTCGTCCGCCACGTGGAAGCAGAGGTTGCACGCGCGGCCGTCGATGTAAAGCGTGCCCGTGCGGAACACGCTGTCGCGCTCGGAGTCGTACAGGTTCGCCTGGTTCACGTAGTTGCAGAGCCACGTGGCGAGGTTGGACGCGTAGCGCAGCGCGCGCGAGCAGTCCACGAGGCGCGCGTACTCGTCCGCAAGCGCAAGGTCCTTCTGGATGAGGTCGTTGACCGCCGCCTGCATTTTGCCGTCCTTGACGAGCGCCGCGAGCGCCTCGTCGCCCACGCCCTCCACGACCGCACCGGCTTTTGCGCCGAGCCATGCCGCGTACGGCGCGAACTTCGCCTTCACGGCGGCCCAGTCGTCGCGCGAAAGCGTTTCGGCCTTCTCCACGCCGAGCGCGGGGGCCACGGCCGCCTGCGCAAACGCGCGGAACTTGCCGAGCCAGAGCGGGTGCACGCCCTGCGTGAGCGGCAACACGGGATCGGGCTCGTTGGTGACGAGCGGCAGGTCCTCGGGCACCGTGAAGAACTCGTCGATCTTGGCCTCCACCTCCTGCAGCGCGGCGTAGCCGGCGGCCGTGCCGTCGCCGATCACGGCGGCGTCCTTGCCCGCGGCCTTCCACGCGAGGTAGGCGGCGGCGTCCGCGAAGAACGCATCCGCCTTCGCCTGGTCCGCGCCCATGTCGCCGCCACGGTCCGGCACGCCTCCCTCGCTCGCGACGATCGCCGCGACCGCATCGGAGACGGCCGCGTCGGACGTCGACTTCGGCGTGACCACGCCGTCGCCGTTGAACGGCTGCGCGTTAAAGACGTCCGTCGTGCCCGACACGTCTGCAAGCGTGATCTCGGCGGCTTCCGCCTTGCCGGCGCGGAGGAGGATGTTCTTGAACGACGTGAGGAGCGCCTTGCCCTCGTCGGTCTCGTCGTTGATGTCGGCGAGCGCGATCGCGTCCTTGCGAGCGAAGAGGAAGTCGAGCTTCTTGAAGCGCACGCGCATCCACTCCACGGCGGCGCGCACCTCGGGCACGCGGATACGTCCGTCACCGTCCGAATCGAGCAGCTTCAACGTGGCGGGGTCGAATCGAAGACCGTCCGTCGACGCGGCGAGCACGGTCCAGAGCTTCTGGTCCAGTTCCTTCAGCGCGGCGAGATCCTCACCGTTCTCGAGCTTCACCTGCACGCAGCGTGCAGACTTGAAGAATTTCCATTTGTACATTGCCTTGTTCCTCTTGGGCTTTCTTTTGCGGTGAAAACGACGCCGCTATTTTACCACAGCGGGCCGTGCGAGACAAGCCCTCAAGTAAAGGCAAGCGTGATCGTGGAAGACAGTCTGTTCATTCGTCCCTCAACCCCTTGTAGTCGGGACCGCCGGCGGCCACGTAGCCGCCCGATTCGCCCGTGGGCTTTTTCGACACCCAGAAGGAGAAGAGCGTGGCCACCTTCATCTTGAAGCGGAAGCGCACGGGCTTGCCCGCGAACCGCGAGAGGTCGCCGCCCGTCCACGCGAGCGCGTGTTTCGTGGAGTCCGTCCTTGCAAGGGCCTTGCAGTCGGCCGCCGAATAGCCGGGATACGGTTCGCCCTTCTCGTCCAGCACCTCCGCCGCCACCTCGCCGAAGCGCGCGTCGGCGTTCACGAAGAGGTGCGCGCCCGAAAACGTCACGGGACGCGTCACGAGCTCGCCGCGTCCGTCCGCCACCATCCCCGCGAAGCCGTCGCGGCGGAGCGTCGCCACGCCCACGGAGAAATTGTAGTGCATGCCGTTCGCGATCGTGCACCGCGGCGGATCGTTCTGCGTGGCGTCGCCGCGCGCGCCCACGTAGTAGAACCACAGACGCTCGTCCTTGATCGCGAAGCAGCTGGAGATGTTGCCCACGTAGCCGGAGTCCCATGCGCCGCTGCCCCAGCCGGACTCGTCGATCGCGGGCGTGCGGTCCGGGCGCGTGAAGTGGAAGCCGTCGCGCGAGTAGGCGAAGTGGATCGAGGTCGTCTTCGGCATCCCGGCGCGAGCGGCAATGTCGTTCTCGTAGCCGCAGAGGATCTTGAAGAGGCCCACCATGATCGACTCGTACGGCACGGCGTCCACGTTGTAGAGCTGGGAGTTCGTGTACGTCTTGCCGTCGCCCATGGTGCGCGGCAGGTCCCGGTTGTCGCACGCGAGCCAGAGCGCGCAGTCCACGGTGTTCGTCTGCGGCCTTCCAAGCGGGAAGTGCCAGCCGCCGCCCGCGTAGAAGTCGCGGTGCGCGTGGTAGATGCGCGAACGGTGGCGCCAGCCCGCGCGCAGGCTCCACACCCACTTGCCGAGGAACGGGTTGCAGAACATCGTCGTGCAGTCTCCGTGCTGGCCCGTCCGGCGCAGGAAGCGCCAGCGGATGCCGTCGGCCGAGACGTACTCCGCGCTGCGCGTGGGGTTGCCGCCCGGCGAGATGCAGATGCGCCAGTTCGCGTACGGCGCGTCCGTGTCGTAGCCGGGGAACACGCTGAACGTATCGGCCCGCTGGTCGGGCAGCACGATGTTGTCGCCGTCGCGTCCCACGGGCGGACGTTCCCAGACAAGTCCGTCCTTCGACTCCGCCAAGCCGATGCGTCCGCCCCAGCCCGACATGTACCACATGCGGAACTTCCGCCGCGTGGGATCCCACCACACGCCGCCGCCCGACATCGCGCACCCCGGCGCCGTCTTGTACAGAGGGTCCCATTCACGCCGTTCGGCCCCCTTGGGGAACGGCTTGTCGCCGAGTTCGGTGTTGAGCGCGCGCTCGGCCTTCGTCTCGGGCCACATCACGGGATTCCCCTCGTACTTCACGGGCTTGTAGAGCGCACGCACCACGCCGCTCGTCGACTCCACGAGGAAATCGTCCACGAACAGCTGCTGCCGCCTCAAGATACGGCACCTTGATCGGATTCTGATCCTTCGGGTCGATGCGCGGCGGCCATTCCTGCGGCAGCACGATGCCGTTGTAGAGCGTGCGCCCGCCGTCCGGCACGTCGGGCACGGATTGCGACGGCAACGCCTTCCAGCAGGGCGTGCCGACGTGCGCCTTGTCTGGTTGGAGGAATTCGCCGGGCGTCAACACGCGGTCGGAGAGACGGCAGCCGGAGAGTGAGCCGGCAATCACGTTGCCGCAGCGGCCGCGCCCGCCGAGGGCGAACCGCGTGCCGCCGGTGAATGCGCCTTCGAACGCCTTGACGGCGCACCGGCCCGACGGTTGGCCGTCGAGGTAGAAGCGCCACTCGGCCTCGCCCGCCGCCGTACGGTGGTCAAACGTCAGCGCAAAACGGTGCCAGCCGTTCGTGAGTGTGTTCGGGTCGGTGACGGTGGTCAGCAGCGAATCGCCCGTACGCGGCGTTCCCGCGAAGATCTGCCAGGTGAGGCCCTTGTGGATGCTGTCGCGCCGGATTGTGAGGAACCAGCGGCTGTCGCCCCCGAACGCGCTCACGACCATCCACGTCTCGCCCTTCTCGGGCAGGCGCGTGAAGTGGTACCAACCCTCCACGGTGAAGTCGTTCGTGGGCGTCACGTAGCGCCCCGCCACGTCGCTGAAGGCAAAGTCGCTCGCCTCTTCTCCCCCCGATGCCATCAGCGCCGTGCGTCCGTCGCCCAGCTTGCCGACATGCGTCACGTCGCCCACGATGAGGTCGTTTGCGGACGACACGGCGCACCGTCCGTCCGGGCACCCCTTCTCGTCGCATCCCAGCGGCCACTCCGCCACCGTCCGCGCCGGCAACGGCAGTACGGTCATCGCAAACGCAGCCCCCGCCAACACACCAGTAAGCATTGACCCATTCATGTCTCGTTCCTCCTTGACTTTCTAAGAGCGTCACACTTCGCCGCCACATTCCGCCGCTACGAAGGCGTCACCCCATCCTCCATAAAACGCAAGCAAAACGCTATCGGACAATGATCGAGGAGCCGAGCTTCAGGGGTTCGCCGAAGGAAAGGTCGTCGAGCGAGTCCCACACGACGAAGGCCGTGCCGGGCGTCCCGCCCCGCGCAAGGTTCGCCGCCGTCCCGTTCGCGCCGTCGTTCAGCGGCCAGTAGCCGACGAGGCCGAGCTCCTTTCCGCTCAGACGGTGCGTGCGGAACTTGGCGATTTCCTTCGCCGTGCGCGCGCAGTTCCAGAGGCGCACGTCCGCGAGCGAACCGTCAAGCCCCCAGCGCCGTCCATACGTCGGCGACAGGTGCGTGACATATCCGATTCGCAGCGGCTGGGTCGTGATCGGTTGCGCGACGACCCCGTCGTCCACCTCGCCGTCCAGCACGCCGTCCACATAAAGACGACGAAGCGATCCGTCCTGGACGTAGGCGACGTGGACCCAGCGGTTGCACGGCAACCTTGTTTCGCCGTAGAGCCACGTGCTCGCGTGCCCATCCTGGAGATGCGCGAGCCGAAAGTCCGAATGCACGCCGAAGAGCATGTTAGCGCCGAGGTGACTTTGGTCGAACTGCGTGGCGATGTACGCATCGTTCCGCCCCGGCTCCGACGCACGCAGCCGAATCCACGCCTCAAGCGTGTAGGTTGACGACAAGATGTTCGTCCCCGTGTCGACGCCCGTGTGGCAGTCCCCCGCGAAGGTGGCCACATGTTCAAAGTTCGGTCCGGGCGTGTGCGTCACTGGCGGCAGTTCCATCAGGTTCCAGATCGGTTCGGCGACCACGTTCACGCACGAGACGCCCGTCACGCGGTTGAGGAGGTTCGAGCCGTTCCCCTCGTCAAGCGGCCAGTAGCCGCGCAGCCCGGTCTCGTTGCCGAAGAGCGTCCGGCCCATCGTCTCGCGGATCTGCTCGCCCGTCCGGCAGCCGTTCCACACGCGTACCTCGCGCAACGAACCGACGAACGGAACGCCACGCGGATTGCCGTTCCCATCCCTCATCGACGAAGATCCGATGCAAAACGGCATGTCCGGCGGCAAATAGGCGTTGTTCACCGTCTGCGCAACAGCCACGAACCCGTTCGTGTAGATCGTGAAGTCGTCGCCGTCGCGCGTGAGCGCCACATGCGTCCACTGACCGACCCCCAGTTCGTTTGGAGCGATCACGTGTGAGCTCGTGGAATTCCCCACGAAGAAACTTGGTTTGTTTCCGTATGTCGCGAAGAGTAAACGCCCGGGGTCCCCGCTGTACTGATCAAGTATCCAGCGTTCGCCGCTGTTCGCGCTCGTCGGCCGCGCCCACGCCTCGATCGTGAAACTTGATCCGAGAGAGGTGTGGATGTCGGTCTCGAGGCCGCGTGCGGTAGTCCCCCACGAGGCGCTGCGCCGCAGGAGTCCACCCGCGCGGTGGTCGGCCGGCGCCAACACGAGGTCGGAGTCCTCCACGAGCGAGTAGTGCGGACGCATCACGCTCCTGTCGCCCGTCACCGCTTCCGACACGGTCTGCCCTCCGTCGCCGAGCGCGTCAAGCGGCCAGTACGCGCGCAGGCCCGTCTCGTCGCCCGCGAGGCGTTTCTGGTAGTTGGCGGCAATCTCTTCCTGCGAACGGGCGACCGTCCACACGCGCACGTCCGCGATCCGCCCCTGGAATGCATTGTAGTTCTGGGTCGTACCCGACATGGCCTGGCTGAACGTGGCGCCTCCAAGCGTGATGTACCGGTCAACGATGCCGACGGCGGCCGTCGTGTTGCGGCCCTCCAACACGCCGTTCACGTAGACGGCCGTCTTGTTTTCCGCCGTGTCGTCGAACACGCACGCCACATGGTACCAAGTGCCGGCCTGGAATGAAGTGGTGCCCATCGTCCAGCCATTGCCGCTTCCGTTGAATATCCCGGCCTTCCCGTCCTTGTAGGCCACGAGCATACGGCCCGCGATGCTCGAAAACTGGCCAAGGCAACGGTACTCGCCGCTCGTAAACCGGGTTGTGGGTTTCATCCACAGCTCGATGGTGTAGGTCTTGCTGCCGCTCGGTATCGAAATGCTCGTGCCGAGGCCGTTGATCAAATCTTTCGAGTCGCAGTCGAGCACCAGAGTGCCGAAACAACACGAGGCGAACGCTGCCACACCACAAAACACCAGGGTTGCCCTTTTCATCGCCGCGCCTCCTCCCTTCTTCCTACTTCCCGCAGATTTCCTTGAACAGGGGATGGATCGCCTCCCACCAGATCTGGTAGCCGGTCTCGTTCGGATGCAGGAGGTCGTTCATCACCCGCTTGGTGAGCGTGCCGTCCGGCTCGAGGAACTTGTCGCCGAAGTCGAACCAGAGGACGTCCTTTCCGTCGGCGTAGCCCTTGATGAGCGCGTTCACCTTCGCGTTCGCGACGCGGCGCGCGTCGTTTGGCTTGGCGCCGCGCGGGAAGATCGGCAGGAGCGCGATCTTCGCCTCGGGATGCTTGGCGCGGATGACCTCGAGGATGCGCTTCACGCCGGCGGCGATGTCGGCGGGGTTGCCGTCCCGGTTGTTCGTGCCGATCATCACGGTGAACAGTTTCGCCTTGTAGCCCTCGAGCTCGCCGTTCTCCATGCGCCAGATGACATTCTCGGTGCGGTCGCCGCCGTAGCCAAGGTTCAGGATGCGGTAGGTCTTGCGGATCTCGGCGAACAGCTGGCGTCCCTCGCCGCCCTCGCGCTCCCAGCGGTGGGTGATGGAGTCGCCCACCATCACGACGTCGTATTCGACCGCGCCGTTGTCGACGATCTCGTTGCGCTTCTCGAGGTAGCGCGCCGGCCAGTAGTTTCCGCCGCGCAGCGCCGTCGCCGCGACCGGCGTTCCGCACGCGTACCCGGCCGGGCAGGACGGCCAGACGGACGGAATCGCCGCGTCCGGCGCGGCGGCGAGAACCTGGTCGATGAGCGGCAGCACCGCGCTCGCCCAGATCTCGTAGCCGCGCGCGTTCGGATGCAGGAGGTCCGGGAAGAGCTCGCGGCTGAGGCGGCCCTGCGCGTCGAGGAACTTGTCGCTGAAGTCGCACCAGATCACGCGCTTGCCGTCGGCGAACGTGGAAATCTCCTTGTTGACCACGTCGTTGCGGCGGCGACATGCGTCGTTCGCGTCCGCGCCGCGCGGGAAGATGGCCGTGAGGATCGTGCGCGCCTTCGGCTGCTTCTCGGCGATCACCTCGAGGATGCGCTTCACGCCCATGATCGTGTCGATCGGCGGCTCCTCCGCAAACGGGAAGTGCCCGGAGTTGTTCGTGCCGATCATGAGGAGGATGCACTTCGCCTCGTAGCAGGCGCCAGAGGACGTGCTCCGTGCGGTCGGCGCTCGTGCCGAGGTTCAGCGCCCTGTGCGCGCCGTCGGCGAAGTACTTCTTCCACTGGGCCTTGCCGCTACCCTCCCAGAAGTGCGTGATGGAGTCGCCGATGAAGACGATCTTCGCGCCGCCGGCAGCGACTTCCTTCATCTTCTCGGCGTGGCGTTTCATCTGCCAGCAGTTGGGATCGCCGTTCCAGGCGGTCGGGGTGACGGCGCGGATCGCACCGAAGGCGGACACCGCCGCGAAGGCGGCCGCGAGCGCGATCATGCGCGTCGCAAGGGATTTCATGCGGTTTTTCATGGCGGACATTTTACCACAAACCCGCCCAGATAACAACGCCCGTCTAACCCGCGTTCCTGCCGCGCCCCGCGCGGGCGAGGAAGCGCGCGTGTGCGCGGAACGGCGGGACGGTCGCGAGGCACGCCAGCACGTCCGAGATCGGCATGGAGAGCCAGATCGCCGTGGCGGGCGCGCAAAAGCCCGTCATGTGGGCCAGGTACGGCAGGATCCAGATGCAGGGGATGAGACAGATGACCTGGCGCAAGAGCGAGAGGAGAATCGCCGTCCGGGGCCGGCCGACGGACTGGAAGTACGTGGACGCCACCACGTTGAGGCCGATGCACCAGAGCATGCAGTTGGAGACGCGCAGGTCCCCCGCCGCGAGACGGACGAAAGCCGCGTCCGTGCCGTCCGAGAACAGGCGCACGATCGGCACGGCCGCAAACACCTGCAGGGCGGCTGCGATCGTCACGACGGCCGTCGACGTCCAGAGTCCGAGGAACAGCGCCTCGCGCACGCGCCGGAAGTTCCGCGCGCCCCAGTTGTAGCCCATAACCGGCGCCACGCCCTGCTGCACGCCCATGAGCGGCATGATGAAGAACATCGTCACCATCTGGAAGATGCCGAGGGAGGCGACCTGCGCGGTGGCGGACGCCTCGTCCGCCGCCCAGTACGCGAACGCGAGCTGGAGCGACACGTTCACGAGGCTCCCCGCGAGTTGTTGCAGCGCCGGCGACAGACCGATGCCGCACGCCTTCGCAAGATAGGCGCGGTAGAAGCCGATCCGCCTCCACCGCAGGCGGACGGCACTGTGCCCCGGCCGGTAGTACCACAGCGCCCAGGCGCACGAACACGCCATTGCGATGTTCGTGGCCCACGCCGCGCCCGCCACGCCCATGCCGAACCCGAAGATGAAGATCGGGTCCAGCACGAGATTCACGCCGAAACCCACCACCATGCACATCATCGACGGCACCACGGCGCCCTCGCTGCGCATCGAGGCGGAAAGTCCGAACGCGACATGGGAGAAGAGATGCGAGAACACGACGAGCCGCAGGTAGATCTTCGCCATCTCGAACGCCCCGGGCGTCACGGCCGCGCCGCCCGAACAGCGCAGGATCGGATCGATGAAGATGAAGACGAGCGGCGGCAACGTGAAGAAAAACAGGAGTTTCAACGCCACCAGCTCGCCCAGCACCTTCTCGCATGCCGCGCGGTCCCCTTCGCCGAGCTTGATGGAAAGGACGGCCGCATGTCCCGCCCCCACGAACACGCCGAACGCGCCAAACACCATCATGACGGGAAACACGAGCGTGAGGCCCGCCATCGCGTCCTGTCCGCATCCCTGCCCGATGTAGATGCGGTCGACGATCGAATAGAGCGCGTTGAGCGTCATCGACACGAGCGCCGGCCACGAGAAGCGCGTCACGAGACGCCCGAGCGGGGCGTCCGCCAGCGCCTTGAGCCTCTCGTTCGGCTTCATGCCGCGTCACTCGTCCTTCGGATACGGCTTGCCGCGGCCGAGGTTCTCGGGATACTCCGCGCGCCGCGCGAGCGCGGCGTCCGCCTTCGCCACGTCGCCGCCCGCCATCGCCTGGCGCGCCACGCCCGCCCACGCCTCCAGCCAGAGAGCGTGCGCGTCGTTGCTGTGCTCGCTCGGCAGCACGTGCATCCCCTCGAGAAACTTCACGGCGTCGTCGAATCGGCCCTGCCCGCACAACGCCTTCACGTAGAGCATGCCGAGCGGGCTGTTGCCCGGATGGCGCGCCAGGTAGTCCTTCGCCGTGTTGGCCGCCGCATTCCAGTTCTTTTCATCGACGTACGACCGCGCGAGGTCCCGCCCGATGCGCCAACCGTCTTCAAGCGACGCCGCGCGCCGGAGGTCGACACGGCGCGCCGGACCCGTACGGCGCAGGCCGCGGAAGTGGAAAACGACGGCGTCGTCCGCGTCGTCGCAGGACGAAAGCAGGGCGTCCACCTCCTCTGCCGTCCCTCCCTGTGCGGCGCGCTGCACGGCGAGCAGGTAACGGAACTTCCAGGAGGCGCCGGACTCCGCCGCCCAGGCGAGCGCGGCGCGCGTGGCGCGGCGGAACGGGAACGCGAAGCGCACGGAAAGCTTAGCCGCCTCTTCCAGCGCGCGCGCCGCCGCCTCGTAGTTGCCGGCGCACCGCTCGAGGTAGGCGCGGCGCACCTGTGCGAGGATGTTTTTCGGCGCAAGTCCGTACAGCTCGCGCGCCTCGTCGAGGAGACCGGCGTCCTCATACCAGTCGGCGAGGTCAAGATAGGTCTGCTCGGGGAACTCGTTGCGTACGTGGAACGTGAAACCGGCCGTGTCCGAGTCGCCGATCAACTTCTCCTCGAAACGCGCGCCGTGGAAGAGCGGCGCCACCTGGCGCGCAAGGCGCAGGATGCGGCGGGCGGCCGTGGCGTCCCCGCGGCGGCGCGCCGCGACGATGCGCACCAGCCAGGCGTCAAAGTTGAAGCTGCTGGCCTGCGTGGCCTTCATGGCGTAGTCGCTCGCCGCCGCCCAGTCGCCCTTCCGCAGCGCGCCCTTGGCAAGCAGCACGTACGAGGGGGCGCGGTAGAGCGGCGAATAGGCCGCGAGGAGAAGCCGCTCGCGCGCCTCCTCTGCCGCCCCCTGCGCGTGCGCGGCGAACCCGTCGAGGTAGTTCGCCTCGGCGTCGTAGGTGTCCACCGCGAGCGCGCGGGCGCACAGCGCGCGAACCTCCGCGTCGTCGCCCCGCCGCGCGTCGAGACCCGCGAGCGCCGTGAGGGCCGGAACGAAGTTCGGCTCCTTCGCGAGGCACGCCCGCAGGGACTCCTCGCCCGTCTTGTCGTCGCGTTCGCGCAGCGCCTGCTGTCCGCGGAGGTAGAGTCCGTAGGCCGAAGTCCAGTCGAAGTCCTCGGGCATCTGGAGCGGACGCTCCACGTACGCGCATCCCGACGTGAGGGAGACGAGCTGGGCGGCGTCGCGCACCACTCCCCAGCGCTCCTCGAAGATGTCCGTGGCGCCCGGCGCGAACGTGGGGTGCTTGAACGGCGTCTGCCACGTGGTGCCGCCCGGCTGGTTGAACACGCGCCCGCTCTGCAACTCCACGTACTGTCCGTCCGTGTCGGTGAGCAGGTCCTCCCAGATGCCGCCCTCGCGCGAGAGCGCCCACAGCCAGATCTTGCGGCCGTACTTCTCCGCGGCGTAGTGGTAGGATCCGAACGCCGCCTCGGGCCACCACACCGCGAAGATGCGGTTGTCGCCGTTGAGCACGTGGTAGCTCTTCGAGGGGCCGAAGGCGTTGTTCGCGTAGACGGAGAGGTCGCGCCCCTTCCAGTCAAGGTTCCAGGAATGCGCGTCGCCGCCATGGCCGATGTAGGCCGTTCCGGGGAACGCGAGCGAGGGGTTGCCGCGCGCCGAGTACGCGGCCGTCATCCAGTGGTAGTAGGGACCGGGCAGGTTCGCGCCGTTGAACCACGTCGTGCGCGTGAGAAAGTAGTCGGCGTCCGCCGGCAGGTTCACCTCAACCTGCCACGTCGTGCCGTTGACGTGCTCCGTGGCGGAGGCGAAATAGCTCGCGCTGCCGTCCGGATTCTGCCGTACCGCCCAGTCCACGGGCGTGGCGGTGGTGGGCGCGTGGCCCATGATGCCGAAGTTGAACTCGATTCCGCCCGAACACCACGGCCCGCGCATCGCGATGTCGCGGAACTTGACGGCGTGGTTGAAATAGATGAACTCCCGTCCAGTCGCCTTGTCCAGCGCGCCCCACACCTTGCCGCCGATCTCCGGGAGCATCGTCACGCTCACGCGTTCGTTTTCCAGCGTCACGCACGTCCAGGACTGGGTGGCGGCGGACGCCGTCGACCCGTCGTAGCGGAAATACGGATACCGCTTTTCGGCAGTGCACGGCACCGGATCCGGATCGGAGAACGGATAAGTGGGCATCGCGATCGTCCCCTCCGTCACCTTCGACGCGGCGAACAGAGCGGACGCGCACAGCGCCCCCAACATGCAAACGGCGGACGCTGCAGGCTTCTTCATGTGCGGTCTCCTAGAACAAGATGGCGACGTTGTCGCCGAGGGCCTTGCGGATGCGCTCGACCTCCTCCGAAGGGAACGGGCAGTTGGCCACGTTGAGCGTGGTCAACCCGCGCAGGCCGGAGAGATCGCCCGGCAAGCGGGTGATCGGGCATCCCTTCAGCGAGAGCGACTTGAGCTTCGGCAGGCCCGTGCCCACCCAGTCCGGCACGGCGGTGATGGCGTTGTCGTCGAGGACGAGGTCTTCCAGCTCGGGCCATTCCCGTGCGACCTCGGGAACGGAGGTCAGCAGGTTCTTGCGCAGGTAGATCCGGCGCATGTCCTTGAGCGCGGAAAGCGAGGCCGGAATCTCGCGGAGCTTGTTCTCGTTGAGACGCAGCCAGCGAAGCTTCACGGCGCCCGCGAGGGAATCGGACACGTTCGTGACGGCATTGCCGTCGAGGTTGAGATAGGTCAAATCGGGGAGCTGGGCGACGCCGTCCGGAATCGACACGAGCTTGTTGCGCGCGAACCAGAACGACGTGAGTCCCTTCAGGCGCCACACGGCCTCCGGCACCTTCTCAAGGTTCAGCTCGGAAAGGTCGAGTTGCCTCAATGCCGAGTCGGAGAGTCCTTCAAGATCGGCGTCCGTGACGGGACGCGGCGCGCCGCGCAGGAAGAGGCGCACGACCTCGGCGCGGTTCGTCGCGGCGAGCGCGTCGAGCGACGTGACCGTGAGGACGTCGGCCGGCCGGCTGTGGTTGTCAAAGCACCCGGCGCACGCGAGGCACGCCGCCACCAAAATCAGAAGACAGTGTTTCATGGGCAATAGTATACCATAATTCTGCGACCGCTGGAATGACCGGGGACGTGAAATGCCAGTCCAGCCTTTTGCATGCGTCAACGGACGGCGCGCCACCCCGAAGGGAGGCGGCACGCATGCACGGGACGGCCCTTCTCGAGACGGCGCGTGACCACGAGCTCGCCGCCCGGCTTCACGCCGAGCACGTCGCGCACGTAGAACACCGCCGCGTGGCTCGCGAAGCCGTGGTTGCAGCTCGCGTGCGGCGTGTCGTTCTCCCAGAGCGTGCCCGTGCGGTCGGCCATGTACTTGAAGTAGCCCTTCGTCTCGCGGAGGATCTGCTTGCCGAGGCCCGCGCGGCCGAGCAGGTCGAGGCGCAGGTAGTTGCCGATGAACGCGTTGGCGGGATAGATCTCGGGATGCTTCTTCGTCTCTCGGCGCTGCGGACCGAAGTCCTCCACGAGCGTCTTCCACAGCGCGGGATGCGTCTCGGGCGTCGCCGTGTGCATGAAGAACGCGTAGTACTGGCACGTCTCCGTGCACTTGCCGCTCAGCTTGAGCGTGCCGTCCTTCTGGCGCACGGCGTTGTCGCAGAACCACGTTCCGTTCCACGACTGCTTCCGGATCGTCTCGCGCACCTGGCGTGCCTCGGCGGCGAGCTCCGGCATGCCGTAGAGGCGGTCCATGCAGTCGAGCACCTCGGCCCACGTCATGTTGGACGGGTAGTTGACGTCCCGCACCAGCTTGTTGGCCTCGCTCCACTCCACGAAGATCCACGCCGGCAGCTTCTCGAGGAGACCGTCCAAGTTGCGGAACGTCTTGAGGTAGTCGACCAGCTTCACGAGACGCGGCTTGAGCGCGTCCACCGTCGCGCGGTCGCCGCTGCGCACGAGGTACTCGTCCAGCTCGATCACGAACCACATCGCCCAGTTCGGGATGAAGTTGTGGTTGGGGTGGTCGGAGGGATAGCACATCGGAAGCGCGCCGTCGGGCAGCTCGGGGAACGACTTCGGCAGCAGGAAGTTCTGGATGAACAGGCGCTCGAGGTCCGTGTTGCCCGTGAAGAGGAGGTTGCACCGGCCCGTGAAGAAGCTGTCGCACAGCCAGCCCGCGCGCTCGCGGCTCGGGCAGTCCGTGAACACGTCCACGGCGTTCTGCGCGAACGTCTCGCGCGCGGCGTTGAAGATCTCCTCGAGGTCGGGATCCGACGCGCGGAACTTCGCCTTCTTCGCGTCGGGGTTCTTGTAGCCGCGCATGTAGGGCGCCTCGACCTGGAAGTCGCCGCCGAGCGCGAACACGTGCAGGTAGCGGAACGTGTACGGCTCAAACGCCTCCAGCGCGTAGCGGCCCGGCTGCAAGTCCCACACGATGCCGTTCGCCACGCCGTAGCGGAGCGGGTTCACCTTGCCGTCCTGGAGGATCTCGTCAAACGCCATCCAGAGACGACCCGGCTTCGTGCAGGAGACGGTGAGCCCGGGGAAACCGGACTCGTTGAAGCCTACGTCGAAAACCAACCCGTTCCCGTCCGCCATCTGGTAGGGCGCGCTCGCCGAGCGCGCCGCTACATCCAGCGTCTCCACATGCTGCAGCTCGCGCCAGATGTTCACGTCCAACGTCTTCGCCTCGTACAGTTTGAACGTCGGCTCGGGGTTGTCCACAGATCGGATCGGGCGGTACTTGATCTCGTCCTTGCGCCGCACCTTCGTCGACGCGATCGGCGCGCCGAGCTTCGTCACGGGGAAATCCGGCAGTGGCGCGATGCGCTCAACAAGGGGCACGGCGGGCTGCACGCCGAGCGTCAGCGGCTCGCCCTTCCAGCCGAGCGCCAACTTGTACGCTTCGCCGAACGCGCGCTGGAAGCTGTAACGCGAGCACTTCGTCACGCGCGGGGTCTCGCACGCGCCGAAGTCGCGTCCCGTCGCCGCGAGCACGCGGCCGTCCGCGACGACCTCCGCCTGCAGGAAGCCGGGCCACTCGGCGATGTAATAATTGTTGCAGTTGTAGGCGGAGACCTCGATCGCCAGGTCGTTTCGTCCCTCGCGCGCCGCGAGCGGCCATTCGTCCACGCGGAAGAATCCCTTCGCCGCGCGCGCCGGACCATACCCCGCGAATGCGCCGTTCAGGCGGATCCTGTACACGGACGAACCCGTCACGCGCAGGAACGGCCTCTCGCCGGCCTTCGCGTCGAAGGACGCCCGGAACTCTACGAAGTCGTTCATGCGCGTGGCGCGGCCCTCCGGCCACACCGGCAACGCCGTCTGGAAGGACGGCCCTGCGAATCCCGCCAACACGCCCAGCGCGACGGCGGCACACACTGCTCTTTTCATCATCACCTCTTGTTTGTGGTTGAAACAACGCGAAGATTATACCAAACGGCACCCCAACATGAAAGCCTCATTCCCCTGCCGCGGCAGTTGACAGGTTCGGCCGAAATCGGCTAGAATACACGCCGTCCAAACCAAACAGGAGCCCAATATGAAACATATCCTGACCACGGCCCTTCTGATGGCCGCCTGCACCGCCGCGCACGGCGCCGTCACGCTGTTCGACTTCGAAAGCGACGCCGAGCGGAAAGCCGCACCCCGCCGCTTCGCCCACGACCGCACGATCTGCGTGACGAACGCCTTCGCCACCTCCGGACAGCACGCCCTCTTCTTCAAGAGCGGTCCCTGGCGCAAGGGACTCGACGAATGGCCGAGCTTCAACCTGGACTCGTCCGTGAAGGACTGGCGCGGCTACGACCGCCTCGTGATCGACCTCGTCAGCATCGGCGAGGGCGGCGACTCCCTCTCCACCTTCATCTGCCCGCCCGAGGGACGCGTCCAGAACGGCCTCAACGCCCACACCTCCCTCCCGGCGCGCGGTTATACCCAGTGGGTCATCCCGCTCCGCGACTGGCCCAAGACGTGCAAGCCGAACAACGTCGGGCGCGTCCACCTCTTCCTCTCCAACCCCCGCGACGTGCGCGTGTTCATCGACCGCATCACGCTCCTCAAGAAAGGCGAGCCGCTGCCCGTGCCGGACGGCCCGTGCGTGGGACGCGACATCCTGCCCTTCCTCTCGCAGGCGGCGTCCGAGGCCACCGCCGCCAAAAGCGAGTTTGAAGCCGCACGCGCCCACCTGCGCGCGTACTGCAACTTCCGCGAGGCCTGCCTCAAGGCCGGACAGGACACCTCCAAGATGTGCGTAGGCCTCGCCTCCTCGATGGTGAAGGTGCTGCCGCGCGGCGACGCCATCCCCGCTACGGCCGCCACCGAGGCGACGGTGCGTCTCGCCCGCAACGAGCGCGAGAGCGTGCAGGTGGTCGTGGCGCCCGGCGACCACGACCTCAAGAACGTGCGCGTGCGCGTCTCCGACCTCCGCCGCGCCGACGGGACGGTCTTCGCCGCCGCGAACGTGGCGTGCGACGTGGTGGGCTACGTCCACACCGTGCGCAAGGCCCCCTACCGCGTGGGCTGCTGGAACGCCACAAACGCCGCGCCCGGCTGGGTGCGCGCCACCACGAACGCCCCCACGGGCTGGTGGCCCGACCCGATCCTCAACTTCCTCGACGGCGTCAAGGTGGTGGACACGGACGCGCAGAGCTTCTGGATCCGCGTGCACTGTCCCGAAACGCAGCCCGCCGGCGTCTACGCCGGCACGCTCACCGTCTCGGCCGACGGCGTCGCCCCCTACCGCATTCCTTTCCGCGTGCGCGTGAACGACTTCGCCGTGCCGAAGAAGTCCCCGCTGCCGATGGCCATCACGTTCTCGCCCGGACCAAGTGCGCAGTTCGCCACGCCCGAGGAGCAGGCCGTCAACGCGAAGCTCCGCAATGACCCCGAATTCCCCGGCAACCTCTGGCGCAAGCACGAGCTTGAATGGGGCGATTTCCTCGCCGACTACTACATCACGATGGACAGCCTCTACCACGGCGGCGACATCCACTGGGACGTGCTTCGCCGCCTGAAAGAGCAGGGCCGCCTCGACCGCTTCAACCTCGGCTACTGGCACTACTTCACCGGCGGCGCGGAGGCGTCAAGCAGCTCAAGGAAGCCTATGCGAAGGCGAAGGAGCTCGGCATCCTCGACCACGCCTACGTCTACGGGTGCGACGAGATCGCCACGAACTGGTTCGGCAACATCCGCCGCTGCGTGGAGATTCTCAAGGAGGAACTGCCCGGCGTGCCGATCTCCACGACCGCGTACGACCACGAGTTCGGCGTGGGCACTCCGCTCGACGTGATGGACTGGTTCACGCCGCTCACGCCGAAGTTCGATCCCGAGAAGGCCGCGAAGTCGCGCGCCGCCGGACACCAGGTGTGGTGGTACATCTGCTGCGGGCCCCACGCGCCGCAGGCGAACATGTTCATCGAGTGCCCCGCGATCGAGGGACGCGTCCTCATGGGCGCGGAGACCGCACGGCAGCGTCCCGATGGCTTCCTCTACTACCAGATCACGATCTGGAACTCGAAGCGCTGCATCACCTCCGGACCCTTCACCGACTGGGATCCGCGCAGCTGGACGCGCTACCACGGCGACGGCAGCTGGACATGCGTGGGCCCCGACGGCACCCCCCTGCCCACGGTGCGTCTCGAGAACTTCCGCGACGGCCTCGAGGACTTCGCCTACGCCCTCGAACTTGAGCGCAAGCTCAAAGCCCGCACGGGAGGGTCGCGCTCCTGCGCGACCGCAACGGGAGGGTCGCAACTTGTTGCGACCGCGGACGCGCAGGAGCGCGTCCCTCCCGACGATGCTTGGGTCCGCAAGGCGAAAGAGCTCCTCGCGGTGCCCGGCGACGTGATGCAGTCCATGACGCAGTTCACGGGCGACCCCGCCGCCGTCCTCCGCTGGCGCGACGCGATGGCCGACCTCATCGAGGAGGCACGCTGACCCGGTAGGGCGCGCGCCCCGCGCGCGCCGCTACTTCCCGGCCTTCATCTCGGCCACGGAGGCGGCGATCGCGTCGACCATGAAGTCGACCTGCTCCTTCGTGAGCCCGTAGATCGGCAGGTGCGTGTAGCGCTCGTCGAACACCTTCTCCGTCACGGGGCAGGTCGCCGCGATCTTCTTCTCGTCGAACCCCTTGCCGATGGCCGCGCTGAAGCGGTAGATCGGACCGAAGTGCGGGATGTTCGTGACGCCCTTCTCCTCCAGCTTCGCCTTCAGCGTCTGCACCGTGCCCCCGCAGACCTTCGGGTCGATCTGCAGCTGGTAGAGGTGGAACGTCGGCTTGACCTTCGCGTCGCCCAGGAGCTGCGGCATCACGCCGGGAATCTTCGACAGACGCTTCGTGACGTACGTCGCGAGGCGCGTGCGCTCGCGCAGGATGCGGTCGTAGCGCTTGATCTGCAGCAGGAGCCCGAGCGCCTGGATTTCGGTGACGGACGCGTTGTTGCTCGCCTGGTACCGGACCCGTCCCTTGCCCTTGATGAGCGAGACGTTGTAGAGCCAGTTCTTGATCTTCGACGAGAAGTCGACGCCCAGGAAGCGCGCGCGACGCGCCTCCGCGCGGTACTCCGGCACATTCGAGACGAAGATGCCGCCCTCGCCGAGCGACGTGCAGTTCTTGACCTCGTGCGTCGAGAAGCAGCCGAAGTGCCCGATCGTGCCGAGCTTGCGCCCCTTGTACTCGCCGCCGAAGCCGTGCGCCGCGTCCTCCATCACGACGATGTCGCGCTTCTTCGCGACCTTCATGATCGCGTCCATGTCGCAGGGATAGCCGCCGATGTGCACGGGGACGATGATCTTCGTCTTCCGCGTGATCTTGCGCGCGACGTCCTTCGGGTCCATGTTGACGGTGCGCGGGTCGACGTCGGCGAAGACGAGCTTCGCGCCGACCGAGAGCGGATACGCCACCGTCGCGATGAACGTGTTCGTCGGCACGATCACCTCGTCGCCCGGCCCCACGCCCGCGTAGCGGTAGCCGAGCTCCAGCGCCGCCGTGCAGTTCGAGACGAAGAGCGAACTCCCCTCCTCCACGCCGAGATACTGGTCGATGGCCTTCTCCACCTCGGCGACCTTGTCGCCCATGGAGAGCTTGCCGGGCGGCGCTGACACCTTGCCGAGCGCGGCGATGGCGGCCTTCACGTCCCTGAGCGCCGCGTTGTACTTTGCCCCCTTGCCCTGCATCAGGAACTTCACGAACTCGAACGTGTCGGCCGCGTTGTAGTTCTCGCCTACGGCCGCCCACGGGACCTTCGTGTCGCCCGTGTTGTACCGGAAGTCGCTTGATTCGTTGCCCATATTCTCGACCTTTCTTTTTCCGACCGCGTTACCAGTCGATCTTGTCTTCGATGAAGGAATACGTGTAGCCCGCGTCGTGCACCATCTTGACCGCGGTCAGCAGCTTCTCGCGCGAGTCGGGCTGGTAGGCGAAGTAGTCCTTGAACCAGTACTCCTCGTGGGTCGCGTGGACCAGGAACTCCTTGCCGAGGGCCAAGCGCATGCGCGCGGGGATGTCCTCGAGCCGGTAGAGGTTGAGGCACGGCGCGCCGCTGTGGAACGACATGAAGTTGCATCCCGTCGCCTTGTCATGGAACCAGTTATACGTGCCGTGCGTGACGGCGAGCTGCTCAGGCATCAGGTGGTTGTAGCCGCACGCGGACACGCTAATGTCGTCGCCGCCGCCCGGACGCCAGAACATGGCCGTCTCCAGCTTGCGGTTGTTCTCGATGCGCATGCCATGGCCGTAAGGCAGGATCGTCCGGTCGCCGTTGTAGGCGTAGCGCTTGCCGCCCGAGCACCAGATCGCCTTGGCGCCGCAGTCCTTGAGCGCCACGCACCCCTCCTTCGACATCGGTCCCCAGTGCGGCGTGACGGCCTTCGCGAACATGCCGGGCCCCGCGAAGCGCGCGACCTCGCGCGTGAGGAGGTCCCACGTGAACTTGACGTCGTCGTAGTCGGCGTTGATCCACGGGTAGTCGGGGAACTCGGAGTAGGAGTGGAAGCCGAAGCGGAGCCAGTCCTTGGCGGACTGGAACTCGTCGCGCCACGTGTCGGGCATGTCCTTGAGCGTGAACTCCGCGCCGCGCGCGCCGTAGTAGAAATCGTTGCGGTAGAAAATGTTGAACTGCGCCTTGAGCCCGTACTTCTCGTGCGCCTCCTTGAAGGCGGAGAAGAGCGGGTGGCTCCAGCAGGACTTCGGCCTGTTGCGGGCGAGTTCGCGGAACACGAAGATCACGTCGTCGATGTAGAACGCCGCGGTGTTGCCCTTGATGTTGCGCGTGCGGCGCACCTCCACGTCGGTGATGGTCGGCCCGAGCTCCTGCGCCGACTCGAGCGCGCGCAT
>ONRL01000105.1 GCA_900320225.1 uncultured Lentisphaerota bacterium | reverse complement strand
CGCCTGCATCACGAAGGGACGCCTCGGACGCGAGGTCGCCGACCTCGAGGCGCTCGCCGCCGCCGGCGCCGTGGCGTTCACGGACGACGGCGCGTTCGTGGACGACGCGCACGTCATGGAGGAGGCGATGCGCCGCGCCGCGAAGCTCGGCAAGACCGTGATGCAGCACGCCGTCGTGCCCGCCCTGCTCGGCAAGGGCGTGCTGCGCGACTGCGCCGTCGCCCGCCGCTTCAATTTACCCGTCATGCCGCCCGAAGCGGAGACCGAGGCCGTCCGGCGCGACATCGCGCTCGTGCGCGCCACAGGCTGCGCCCTCCATGTGCAGCACATCTCCTGCGCGGGCACGGTTGAGCTCATCCGCGCCGCCCAACGCGAGGGCCTGCCCGTCACGGGCGAGGCCACGCCCCACCACCTGCTCCTCGCCTGCGACGACATACCCTCCGACGACGCCAACTGGAAGATGGCCCCGCCGCTCGGCAGCCGCGAAGACGTCGCCGCCATCCGCGCAGGCGTGAAGGACGGCACGCTCCGCCTCTTCGCCACCGACCACGCGCCGCACCCCGCCGCAAAGAAATCAGGGGGCTTCCTCACCTCCGCAAACGGCATCATCGGACTTGAAACCGCCGCCGCGATCACGTGGCAGGTGATGGTCGTCGAAGAAGGCATGTCCCCGCAGGACTGGATCGCCCGCTGGACCACCGGCCCCGCCGCGCTCATCGACGAAACGCCCGACCCCGAAAGTTTCACGGTGATCGACATGCAGGCAAACCGCGTCGTCGATCCCGCGTCGTTCAAGTCGAAGTCGCGCAACATGCCCTTCGCGGGCATGCGTTTCGCCGCGTGGCCTGTCCTCACGGTCCTGCACGGCCGCGTCACCTTTGCGGCGACAGAACAACCCAACTGCCCTTAATTTCAAAGCGGTAGTCAGCGGCGTCGCAGAGGAGGCCGAGCGCGTCGTAGAGCGCGACGTCCGCCGCACGCACGGTGCGCAACGGCGGAGACTTGCCGTCCGGTGGCGTAAGCACGACCACGTCAAATCCCTCGCGCGCGCGATAGCTCACCGCAAGGAACAGTCGCTCGGCCGCCTCGGGCAGCGTCTCGGAGGTGTCGAACGCCACGAACCCGAGACGGCACTCCTTCAGTTTGCGCGCCGTTTCGTCCGCATTGCCGGAAACGCGGATTTTCCCCGCGCGGTCACTCGCGGCACCAGGTACCCGCGCGAACATCATGGCGCGTCCATGAATCCGCCGCGACCACCCTCCCGATATGCATGCCGCCTTGAGCAGAACGCGCAGCCTGGGGTACATGAGTTGGATAGGCGGAAGCGCGGGGATGCCGCCGTCCACGGACGGCGACTGCAGGAACACGTTGAAGTAAGGTCCTCCATGTTCCCGCATGCACGCGCGCACGGTTTCCACCACGTCTAGGATCGTGCCGTCGGAACCGGATGAAAACGTATTCGACAGGAACAAGTTGTCGAACGCATTCCCCAGCTCCTGCTCGGCCGTCCGCTTCCGGGCATGGGCGATCTCGTCGTGGAGCGTCGCCAGCAGCCCGTCCAGCCCCGCCACGGGGACGCCGCGCGGCACGGGCTCAAGCGCCTGCTCCGCAAGGGACGCGAGCGCCTCCGGCGAAAACTCGCGGTCGTGCATGTGTCGCAACAGGTCGGCGGCGCGCGGATACTCGCCCGCGCGCATGAAGAGTCGGAAGGCACCTTGGAGTAACAAGTACTCAGCCGCGCTTTCCGCGTGGCTTGCCCGGATACGCACTTCCTCGGCCGCCTCGGCGCGCGTGAGCTTGCCGTCGTGCAGGTCGTCGAGGACGTCCTGCACGACTTCGCGCACGCCGTCTTCCGCGGCCTCCAGCTCCGCACGCGAGGGCGACGGTGGCATCGCCGCGGGAAGCGCGGCGCACGCACAGGCTAGCACGAGGGGGAAAGCTCTCACGGCGTCAATCCCCCATTTCCCTTTCGACGGCCGCCACGAGACGGTCTAGGCGCGTCTTGATCTGGCTCACGGAATTGCGCGGGATGCCAAATTCCTTCGCCACCTCGCCGATGGGGCGTTCCTCAAGTACGTAGGCGCGGTAGACGGCCTTCGACTGCGGCGAGACCGCCGTTTTCGTGAGCACGTGCTCCACGGCGGCGCGTCGCTTGGCGAGACGCCAGTCGAGGTCGATGAGCTCGACCACCTCCGGCGGCACGCTCGCGGAATCCTCTTCCAGCGGCACAAACCGTCCCCCGCCGCGTGCCTGCTCCTTGCGCCAGAGCGATACGAGATGTCGGCGGATGAGCGTGACGAGGTAGGCTCGGAACGGCACGGGACCTGGCTTGAACCGCCCTTCACGCAGAACGTTCACGAGCTTCATCAGGACCTCCTGCACCACGTCGTCGGGATCTCGTCCCGTGCCCTGCAACTCCACGAACTTGCCGATCGCGGGCGCGTAGAGCTCGAAGAAGCGCACCCACGCGGCCTCGTCGTCGCCCGCCGTGCGCGCGGCAATCTGCGCGAGGAGCGTGATCGACGTCTCGGGGAACATGCTCATCGCGGCGCCTCCTCCCAGCGGCCGTAGTCGGACGGCACGGCGAACAGCGACTTGAAATCGTCCTCCGGCAACGTACGCGGCGGGCGCAGCGCCCACCACGCGGCGGCGACGCCGAGCAGCGCCGTGGCGACAAGCGCCCACATCACCCGGGAGGGCCGCGCTCCTATGCGGCCAAAAAAGGAACGGCGTCCTTCTTGCGACCTTTGCGGCATCTCTTCAGGCAGGCGGCGCGCGGCCGGGTCCGCGGCGAGCAACGGCGCAAGCACCTCGTTCCAGGAAAGCTCGAACGGTTCGAGCAACGCGAAGGCGTCGGTGCCGCCCTCGTACCAGATTCCCGTAAGGAGACGGAACATCAGCACGCCCAGCGCGTAGAGGTCGCCCGCCGCCGTCGCCTCCCCGCCGGCCTTCACCTCGGGCGGCAGGTAGCCGAGCGTGCCCATCACGGGACGCGGCGCGCCGGCGGCGCCCGTGAAGGTCTGCGTGGCGAGACCGGCCGCGGCGCGCAAGTCGCGGTTGAAGATGCGCGAGACGCCGAAGTCGGAAAGGATGGCGTGCCCGTCGCGGTCCACGAGCACGTTCTCGAGCTTCACGTCGCGATGGACCACGCCGGCGGCGTGAATGTAGGCAAGGGCGTCGCGAAGATCCGCGAGCCACGCCGCCGCCCGTTCCTCGGTGACGGCACCCGCGCGGCGCGCGTCCTCCAGCGACTCGGGCCGTCCCTCCGCGCCGAGCACGAGGTCCATCACGAAGTACGGACGCCCCGTCGCGGCGTCCACCGCGAGGTCGTGGACGCGCACGAGGCGCGGGTGGTCGAGGCGCGCGAGGAGGCGGCCTTCGGCGAGGAAGCGGGCGCGGAGCGCGTCGGCGTCGGCCGCCTCTCGCGCAAACGCCTTCAGCGCGTAGTGAACGCCCAGCTCACGCGGTAGATGCCAAAAGAGGTGGGAAGTGCATCCTGCATGTTATCAAGAGTTTTTCTATGGGCATGATAATACCAAGTCCCACCCCCGCACGCAAGCCGAAAAGGCGTCGTTGTCATACCATAAACTCGCCCCTGCCGCTTATCCGGGATTCGGTCATCACCGGTCCGATGGCGTGAGGAACGCCGTGCGCTTGCGGCGGCACGTCTCCCAGCGCGCGCGGTCGGCGTCGTTCCAGGCCGCGCCCTCCTCGTAGTCGCCGCAGAACGGCACGCCGAGGTCCGTCCAGCACGCGAGCAGGCGCTTCTCTTCCTCTGTGAGGCCCGGCGCGTGCCCCGCGTCGAGCTTCGCGAAGAGCGCGCTCGTGCCGGAGCCGCGCGTGCGCGGCGCGTGCGGCGTGGGCACGCTGCCCGTGCTGATCCAGTTCAGCACCTTGTGGTCGGGGGCGCCGGACCAGTGTTTGCCGCGCGGACGCGCGTGCGTGAGCGACACGTACGCGCGCGTCCACGTCCGTTTCGACTGCTCGTCCGCCACCGGCGCGTCCGTGAGATCGGGGATTTTCGGATTGGCCTTCGGGTTATGGCACGAAACACACCGGCGCGCGAGGATGGGCTGGACGTCCTTCGGGAAGCTGAGTCCGCGCGGCGGCACGGCCATGCGCCCGCGCACGACCTTCGCGGACGGCAGGTGCGCCGCGGCCGACGGCGCCTGGTTGGCGGACTCGTGGCAGCCGAGGCACGACGCCGTCTCGCCCGGCTGCAGGACCGTCCAGCTGCGCATCGACTGCACGAGCCGTCCCTTCGCATCGAGCAGCTGGAAGTACATCGGCGTGCACGCCGGCGCCTCGAACGCGACGGAGCCGTCCGCCGCCACGGGCACCTCGCCCAGCACGCGCTTGACGCCCCACGTCCCCTGCCCGATCGCGGGCGGCGTGCAGGAAAGCCCGCCGCCGCCGGGTCCGCCGTTGGCGTTCTGCCCGATGCCCACGGGACGGTAGTCGATCGAGACGGCGCGCAGGGACTTCACCGTTCCGCGCAGCACGCCTGCCATCGCCGCGCCCGTGTAGACGTCCTGGATGGCGACGACCCCTGTCTTCAACGTCTCGTCCGGGCGCACGGACGGGCGCGGCGCCACCGCGCGCGGCGCGAGGGCCACGGGGCGTCCGCACGGCACCTTCCCGCGCTGCGCCACGAGCAACTCGCGCGCGCCGTCCACGTCGAGCCAGTAGAGTCCAAACGGCGCGCGGTGGTCGCGGACATGCGCGCGGCCGTCCTTCCCGCGCGGATACCCCTGCGGCAGGTAGGCGAGCACCACCTGCCGCTCGTCGAGCGGCCAGGGGTAGGCGGCCACGCGCCCGTGCTGGCCGTAGGCGTCGATGCGCGCGGCCTTGGCGGGACGCAGCGGCTCCAGCTGTTCGGCGCCGGACGCCTCCTCTCGTCCTTTGCGCGGGTCGAAGCGCATCAGCTCGCCCGGCTGGAGCGAATGGTGCCCCGTGGCGACGCCGAAGAACAGCGGCGAGCCGGGCACGGCGCGCGCGTGGATGAGCGTGGTGGGGAACCAGGAGTTGCCGCCGTACACGGCGCGCTGGCCCGTGCCGTCCGCGTTCATGGCGAACAGCGGCTGCGGGTACATCTGCGAGCGGTCGTTGTATTCCCAGCGCGTGTAGAACACGCGGCCGTCGGGCGCGAGCGTGGGGTAGTTGTCGTGCACCTGGTCGAACGTGATGCGGCGGATGCCGGAGCCGTCCGCCTCGCAGCGGTAGAGGTTGCTCACCTCGGTCCACCAGCAGTCCACGATCTGCATGCAGCGCGTGGAGTTGAAGAGGATGCGCCCGTCCGGGAGGTAGCAGCCCTCGTAGTCGGCCGCGCCCTTCCCCGACGTGAGCTGCCGCACCGCACGCGACGGCATCGCCATCTCGTAGAGGTGGAAGTCGTCGCTGCGGTCGGACGCCTTGAAGGAGTAGAGAATCCGCGTGCCGTCGGGCGAGACGTCCGCGTCGCGGTAGCAGCCGTCCTTCGACTCCAGAAGCGCCGTCTCGTGCCAGAGTCCCTCCGGCGTCGCCTCCGCAAGACAGAGCGAGCTGCCGATCGGGAGGTAGGTGCGTTCGCTCTGCGCGTCGGAAAGCGCCTCGGTGTAGGCGTAGTGCGATCCGCCCATCACATAGTGGCGGCAGTAGACCCAGCGCGTCCCCGCGAGAGCGCGCAGACGCGTCACGCGGCGTTTCGCACACGCGGCGCGGTAGCGGCCGACCGCGGCCGACCAGGTCTCGTTCGTGCCCTTCGCGAGGCCGTGGCGCGCAAGGGCCTTCGTGAGGCGCGCCGCCACGCCGCCGCGGTCGAACGGCTCGCCGGGCGCGAGCCCGACATCCTGCGCCAGCCAGTCGCACAGCAACTCGTCCTTCGACCATGCCGTGCGCCAGAGGTCTTCGGGCGTCTCCGGCGCGCCGTGCAGCGCCGCGCACGCGAGCGCCGCGCACGCGATCGCGCACGCGCGGCGAAACCTGCTCTGCCTTCCTGTTTTCACGCCGCAAGTATAGCAAATTCCCCGCCCCGCGTGAAGCACGCGCAGGTCGAATGTGCTATAATAACGGCATGTCGTTCACGTCATCAGAGCCGCTTGCGGCGCGCATGAGGCCGCGCACGCTCGAGGAAGTCGCCGGACAGGCGCACATCCTCGGGCCCGGCAAGCTCCTCCGCCGCGTGATCGAGGCGGACCGCCTCACGAACATCATCCTCTTCGGCCCGCCCGGCTGCGGCAAGACCACCCTCGCGGAGGTGATCGCGCGCACCACACAGCGCAAATTCGTGCGCTGCTCGGGCGTGGTCTCCAACGTCGCCGAGATCCGCCAGGTGTGCGACCGCGCGCGCAACGAGCTCGGCGGCATGGGCACGATCCTCTTCATCGACGAGATCCACCGCTTCAACAAAGCCCAGCAGGACGTCCTCCTGCCCTACGTGGAGGACGGCACGGTGGTGCTGATCGGTGCCACCACGCACAACCCCTCCATGTTCGTGAACACCCCCCTCACGTCACGCTCGCTCGTGTTCCAGCTCAAGCCCCTCGCGCCCGCGGACGTGGCCGCCCTTCTCGACCGCGCGCTCGCCGATCCCGAACGCGGCTACGGCAAGGTGCCCACTGCGCTCGACCCCGACGCGCGGCAGTTCCTCTCCGAAATCTGCGACGGCGACGGACGCCACGCGCTCACGGCCCTCGAGGTGGCGGTGCGCTCCACCCCCGCCTCGGCCGACGGCGTGATCCACCTCACGCTCGACGTGATCCAGGAGTGCGTCCAGCGCCGCCAGGTGCAGTACGACAAAAAGGAGGACGGCCACTACGACACGATCAGCGCGTTCATCAAGTCCGTGCGCGGCTCCGACCCCGACGCCGCCATCTACTGGCTCGCGAAGATGCTCGTCGCGGGCGAGGACCCGCGCTTCATCGCGCGCCGCCTCGTGATCCTCGCCTCGGAGGACATCGGGAACGCCGACCCGCGCGGACTCACCATCGCCGTGGCCGCGCTCCAGACCGTCGAGTTCATCGGCATGCCGGAGGCGCGCATCACGCTTGCGCAGGCCACCACCTACCTCGCCACCGCACCGAAGTCGAACCGCTCCTACGAGGCCATCGGGAAAGCCATCCACGACGTCGAGACCGGCGCCGTGCAGCCCGTCCCCGAACACCTCAAGAACGTCCACGTGAAGGCTGTCGGCGCCGAGGAGCACGACGGCTACAAATACCCGCACTCCTACGCCGGCGCCTGGGTGGAGCAGTCCTACCTGCGCATCCCCGAAACGTACTACATCCCCTCCGACCAGGGCTACGAAGCCACCATCGCGAAGCGCATGGAACGCCGGTAGGGCGCGCCGCTTCACTCCGTTCGGAAGAGGGTGGTGGAGAGGCCATCGCCCAGCGGCGTGAAGACGATGCGGTCGGTGTCGGCCGACATCTCGCGCCGCTCGGGATAGAGCATCGTCACCTTCGCGCGGCGCGGCAGGCGGATCGTCTTCTCGCCGGGAACAGCGGAATGCAGCG
Organism: uncultured Lentisphaerota bacterium; assembly: GCA_900320225.1. Lineage (GTDB taxonomy): Bacteria > Verrucomicrobiota > Kiritimatiellia > RFP12 > UBA1067 > RUG572. The sequence continues at coordinate 12,126 of ONRL01000105.1, read as the reverse complement.
CCACGCAGGACACGTTCGCGTAAATCACGTCGCGCGGATCGTCGTCCCAGATGTGGACGCCGTGCGCGGCCAGCAGCTTGCGCAGTTCGGCTTCCGTGAACGGTGATTCGGGCAGGACAACTACGTTCCCCTTCGCGCGCAGGTCCGTCAGCAGGCGTTCCTTCTCAGGCGTCATCCAATGGAGGTTGCAGAAGATGTACACCTTGTAGTCCTTCAACTTGCCGGAGGCAAGATCGACGACCGACGCCGAATCAAACGGAACGCCCGTGTGTCCGAGCGCTTGGACGAGTCCGGACGTCCGCTCGTCATTGAACCGCGACGATCCGGCGTTCGTAAGCAGTACGCTCTCGTAGTCGCCAACCACCAACACCTCGGCAATGCTGCGGCAGTCGGTGATCTCACGGCGGATCGGGAATATCTTTCCGAAGAGTTCGTTGAACTCCGGCGCATCATACCAGCCTTGTCCGAAATCGTAATACCAGAAGCCGCAGCCCCAGCAGAGCGTCGAGGCGAAGTCACGCGCCAGAAGCGCGATGTCTTCCGCCCGCGATTTCGAGTGAAGATGGCACCCCGGGCTAACGGTCAAGGTGGTGCGGGTGTCCGCCTCCATCAGCGCGAGCTTGCCGCGCCGGCGCGTCGCCTCGAGGAGACGGCGCGCATACTGTCCGTTGCCGCCGCCGCGCGCGACTGTCTGGTACGGGAACGGCGAGACCTGGAAATCCACGTACGGCGAATCGAGGATCGCCTCGTTCTCCAGATGCCAACCCTCTGCGGGAAAGGGCATCTCGAAGAAGTAGCCGCAGTAGTTGCCCAGGAGCGCGCGTCCGCCGCAGGCCTCCTTTGCGGCGCGGTTGAAGGCAAAGAGGCAGTCGCGCACCTGTTCGGAATGGCAGCGCAGGTAGTCAATCGTCGGACGATCCTTCACCGGATCGCGCAGCATGCCAGCCGAGGTACGCAGACGCTCCTCCTTCGCAGGCACCTCTGCCGTCGCGAACGTAACGTCCGGCCGGTTCCACGCACGGCGCAGCGCCATAACATCGCCCTTGTATTCGGCGCGCCATGCCGAAGTAGTGCCATTCGTGGTAGACGCCGAAGTCGGGACGGTAGGCGTAGATCCGCTTCGCGTACGGAGTCGACTCGAGGTGTGCCACGAGACGCGCGATGAAATCGGCCGCATCGCGCCGCCAGATGGTCGAGGCGAACGACGGTGCCAGGACGTTCCGAAGCGTGTCGCCCATCGCAGGGTCGGGCGTGCCGTTCGCGTAGCCGACCATTTCGTCGGGATGTTGGCGGCGCCACCACTTCACGGGGTAGTCGCAGGCCATGCTGATCTGGAACCGGGCTTCGGGGTCGATCGACAGGACATCCCGGATTTTCCGTTCCACGTCGGCGAAGTCGATCGAACCATCTTCCCGCCACACGTTCGCCGCCCGCACGCCAACGCCGTAGAGATGCATTCCCGCGTTGCGGAACATCGCGGTCTGCCGCCGCAGGGCGGCGCTGTCGCAGTTCCAGTTCTCCGACGCGTTGTAGAACGCCGTCTCGAACCGTCTGCCGCCGATGTCAAAATAGGGTTTGCCCTTCTCGTAGACGATCTTGCAGACGGGCTTGGGCTCGCCTTCCATCGCCTTCAACGCCTTCTCCACCCGAACCGCACGCGCGGCGAGGATGGCGTCCCGGCGCGTGCGCTCATCTGGCAGCATAAGCTTCGACATGTCGGCAAGGGTCATCCACGGCATCGCCAGCACGTCGGCGAACGGCCGTGCGGCCTTCCATCCCGAATCGTCGAAATCCACCGCCGTCCAAGCGGATGCGGTCGCGCAGGAGCGCGACCCTCCCCCGGCGGGCGTTTTGGGAGGGACGCGCTCCTGCGCGTCCGCCGTATACCGCCAACGCCCATCCGAGTACACATTTTCGTGACACCCATCTGCATACGTCAGAACAAGCGAGAGGCAGACCCCGCCGCTCCCGGCCATGTTGCGCCCCTGCACCGCCAAGACATGCCGCCCCGGACGTTTCAACGCGGCGGTGAGGTTCTTCGGCTCGTCAATCACCTCCGAAGAGGGCATGCCCTTCCCGCCATCCACGTACACGCAGCCCGAATCATCGATCCACCACCTTGCCTCCGCCCGCACGAGGCCCTCGCGGGTTTCGAACATACGGCGATAATAGCGCATCTTGCCGATGCCGTCCGGGAACGGCTCGTCTGGGCAGATCCACTGCACGACACTCGCCGGCGACTCGTCCGCCAGCTCCGTACCCGCACTTCCCCCTGCCATCACGCACGCAAAAATCAGGCTGACAACCAATTTATCCGTTCCCGCCATTAAAGACACCTTTCTTTTCTCACAACTTCCCAGAACAAACCCATACAGCCGCCATTCCATATTCATTTCGGGGATGGTGGGCGCTACTGGACTCGGACCAGTGACCCCTACCGTGTGAAGGTAGTGCTCTAACCAACTGAGCTAAGCGCCCGCGCTTTCAAGGTGAAAACGGGCGATAGTATACCGAAATCCGCTCCACCTTGCAAGCGCGAAATCAGAGAAGTTTTACGCGCGGAGGGGCGTGAGGGGGATTTCGCGCGTGAAGAGCCGCTGCGGGGACGCCTCGAGCGCGCCCGTTGCGGATACACGGGCTCGCGAGTAGACATGGAACAGCGCCTGCGACGGCGTGATCTCGGCGATCGCGAACGCGCCGCCGCCCTTCCCTCCCGGCTTCGGCGGATAGCACGTGGGCGTACCACAGTTGATGTTCGAGAGCGGCCCCACCTTCGCCACCGGATACGCGCCGTTGTGCTCGTGCCCGTTGATGTAGAGGTCGCAGCCGTAGCGTTCGCAGAGGGCGAGCAGCTTGCGGCGGTTGTCGTTCATCTTGTTTTCCTTGCACGCGTCAACGATCGGGCAGATGAAGTCCTTGCCGTCCCGGTCGGCGATCGCCCAGTGCGAGGCGAGCACGATGTGGCGGATGGCGGGATCCGCGGCGGCGGCGGCCATCTCGCGCTCGATGAAGGCCATCGCGTTGTCGGAGATGCGCGCCGTCGAACGGTACTGTCCCTTTGGCGCGGGCAGGCCCACGTAGGAGGCGAAGAACGTGATGAAGCGCACGTCGCCGCCCGTGAAGGCGCACTCGCGGTAGAAGTCGCCCACGCCCGTGTCGTGGTTGCCCTGGATGGCGATCACGCGGGAGTCGGGCGGACGGCACGTGAACGTGACGGGGGCGCCGCCCTTCGGCAGGTTGCCGCGGCAGGTGAACTCCGGCACGGTCGCGAAGCGCAGGTCGGAGAGATCCGTCCCCTTCGTGCGCGTGTAGAGGTCGAGCGCGGCGAGCGTGCGGTAGTAGTTCTTCATCTCGCCGCGCAGGTCCTCGGCGTGCGAGAGGTAGCCGGTGTTGACCTGGTCTCCGCCGAAGAGCGCGAGCGCGCAGTCACGACAGAACGGGTCCGCGTTGATGAACCGGTACGTCTCGACGAGGGCGGCGTGGTCGCCCGGCTTCCAGCACGTGTAGACGGGCTGCCCCTTGTCCGCGCCGAAGCTCTGGACGAAGTCCGTCTCCACGTGGTGGTCCGTCATGAAGAGGAACTTGAGGAGGCCGGACGCCTTCGCGCCCGGTCCCCCGCGTCCGCCCACGCACCCGATGAACGGGAACGCCCCGAGCGCCAGCGCGCCCTGGAGAAACCCGCGCCGTCTCACCTGCCGCGTCATCTGTCCGCGTCCTTTCCGCGCGCTCAGACGCCGATGCCCTTGCGGCAGTAGGCGTTGCAGATGCCCACTTCCTTCACCGCGTCGGAACCTTCGGGAATCTTGTACTCGAGCTCGATGTCGCACGGGAACTTCCAGCCCTCCTTCAGCATGAGGGCGAAAAGGCCGTTGAGCGGGGTGTTGCCCTGGCCGAACGGCAGGTTCTTCTGTCCGTTCGCCTTCGTGCAGCGGTCCTTGATGTGGATCGAGACGATGCGGTCGTGGTACTTGCGCACCATGTCGAGCGGATCCGTGTCGTTCGCGGCCGTGAAGTGCCCGATGTCGTAGTTGATCATGAAGCGCTTCGAGTAGCCGAGGAGCGGGCCGTCGTACGTGGTGGCGTTGATCTGGAGGTGGTTGTGGAACGCGATGTTCACGCCCCACTTCTCGGCGAACGCCGCGAGGCGCTTGCCCTCGGCCTCCCACCAGCCGGGGATGTTCTTCGGGTCGGGGATTTCGCGCGTGATCGTGTCCGCGCCCATCGCGCGCGCCACCTTGAAGCGGTAGTCCATCTCGGCGTCGGAGAGGCCCTTCGAGCCGATGTCGCCGAACTTGACGATGTGGACGGACACGCCCGCGGCCTCGTACTTCGCGCGCACCTCCTCGAAGCGCTTGATGTCCACGGTCAACCGCCACGCGGCGAGCGCCGCCTTGTCCTCCTTCGACATCTTCCAGGAAAGCTTGTTCATCGGCGCGCCGGCGTCGATCTCCACGTCGTTCGACATGAGTTCGATCGTGCAGAGGTCCGAGCCGAGCACGTACTCGAGCGTCTTGCCCGCGCCCGGCTTCATCGACCGGTACGAGTAGGTGATCACGCCGATCGGGATGCCCTTGTAGACCGAGCATTTCGCCCCGCCGAAGCCGAAGCACCTGTGCCCCGCCAGCGCGGCGAGCGTGGAAAGACCAAGAAACGATTTACGGGTCATATTCATCTTTTTTCTCCTTTGCCCCGTATTCTAGCACGCCTCGCCCCGCCCTTCAAGCCCGAAAACACGAAATCCTCCGCTTTCGCGGAGGAATCGCTCGCTCAGAATGGAGGTGGGAAGCGGAGTTGAACCGCTGTACGTGGATTTGCAGTCCACTACCTAACCGCTCGGCCATCCCACCGTTCGGAAGACCCGTTTTACTTGGCCTTCTTCGCCTCGAGCTGCCGCGCGTGGGCGCGCTTTGCTTGCGCCTTCCTGCGGGCTCTCTTGGCACGTGTTCTCAATTGTTGTCCCATGGCGGATAGTATACCAAACCCCCTTCGCGGGCGCAAGAGGGTATTGTTGAAAAAATCAAGTGGAGAGATTTTCCTGCTCCACGAACGTATAATTGCCTCCCACCACGTACTTCACGAGGTCGAAGTTCGCCTGGCCCTTCCAGTCGATCAGATCGCCCGTATGGAGCTCGCGGTCGACACTGCCTTTCGCCCACGCGAGCGAGTCGCGCAACGCCTCCTCCTGGCATCCGCCGAACCGCGAACTACGTTTTCGTAGAATTCCCCCTTGCAGGGGAACCTACGATATGATATACTACCGCGCCATGAGCAACAACAGCTTCTTTAACGCATACTGGTGGTGGCGTTGCGGGTTCGGTCCTGCAACGCTTCTTGTGGCATAGTCGTAAAAGAACAGCTAGAAGCAGAATTCGGGCCGAACCTCAGAAGAAGAGATTCGGCCCGAATTGCTTTTACCCTCCAAAGATACCTTCAAAAACACGAAAGAGAAAACCATGCTGAAAAAACTGACAAGAGAAGAATACGAGCGCCGCGCGGCGAAGTCCGGGCGCGTCGCCGTGTTCAGGGAGTTCCTCGCCGACCGCGAGACGCCCGTCGCCGCGTTGTCGCGTCTCGGGGAGGACGATGAGTGCTTCCTCCTGGAAAGCGTCGCGGGCGGCGAAACGCGCGGACGGTACTCGTTCCTCGGCATCGAGCCGTGCGCGAAGGTCGAGGGCGCGGACGCGCTGGACGACCTGCGCGGACGCTTCGCCGCGTACCGTTACGAGGCTGCGCCGGAGCTGCCGCCGTTTCAGGGCGGTGCGGTGGGTTACATCGCCTACGACGCCGTGCCGCTGTTCGAGCCGAAGGTGAAGCTGCACCGCGACGATGGCACGCCGCAGATGTCGTTCCTCCTGTGCGACGCGTTCCTCGTGTTCGACAACGTGACGGACACGGTCACAGTCGTCGTCCTTGCGGACGTTTCCGCGCCCGACGCCTACGACGCCGCGATGCGCCGGATCGGGGCGATCTACGACAAGATGCTGAGTGCGGAGTCGATTGCGCGCGTCGTGGGGAATGCCGATACGGGAGTGCCGCGCCCCTGCGCGACGGCCGCCTCGTTCACGAGCGAGATGACGAAGGAAGAGTTCTGCGAGATCGTCGAGAAGTGCAAGGCCGCAATCGCCACCGGCGAGGTCATACAGATCGTGCCGTCCCAGAAGTTCATGGCGAAAACGGATGCGTCTGGCCTGAACCTCTACCGCGCCCTCCGCGTGATCAATCCCTCGCCCTACAACTTCTTCATGCGGATCGGCGGAAAGACGCTGATCGGCTCGTCTCCCGAGGAGCTCGTGAAGCTTTCGGGGCGGACCGCCTCCACGTCGCCCATCGCGGGGACGCGTCCGCGCGGCGAGACGGTGCTCCGCGACGCCGAGCTCGAGCGCGAGTTGAGGGGCGACCCGAAGGAGATGGCCGAGCACACGATGCTCGTGGACCTCGGGCGCAACGACCTGGGCCGCGTCTCCGAGATCGGCAGCGTGAAGGTGGAGAGCTTCGCGCGCGTCGAGCGCTACTCGCACGTCATGCACCTCGTCAGCACCGTCACGGGCACGCTCAACGTCGGCGAAGACGGCATCTCGCTCCTCAAGTCTGCGTTTCCCGCCGGCACGCTCTCCGGCGCGCCGAAGGTCAGGGCGATGGAGCTTATCGCCGAATACGAGAAGTCGCCGCGCGGCATCTACGGCGGCGCAGCGGGATACTTCTCCCTCACCGGCGACATGGACTTCGCGATCGTCATCCGCACGCTCGTCAAGGAGGGCGCGGCGCTCACGATGCGCGCGGGCGCGGGGATCGTGGCAGATTCCGTCCCGGAGCGCGAGTACGAGGAAACTGTCAACAAGGCAAAGGCCGTGTTCGAGGCCGTCAAGTTCGCGGAGGAAATGCAATGATCCTGACAATCGACAACTACGACTCCTTCACCTACAACCTCGTGCAGGGGCTCGGCGCCCTCGGCGCGGACGTGAAGGTGGTGCGCAACGACGAAATCGACGTCGCCGGAATCGAGGCGCTTGCGCCAGAGGCGATCCTGTTTTCGCCGGGACCGGGCAACCCCGACTCGGCTGGCGTCACATTGGAGGCGATCCGCGCCTTCGCGGGAAAGGTGCCGCTCTTCGGCGTCTGCCTCGGACACCAGTCCATCGCGCAGGCGTTCGGCGGGAAGATCATCCGCGCAAAGCGCCTGATGCACGGTAAGACGAGCCGCATCCGACACGACGGGCGCGGACTCTTCGCCGGACTCGACCAGGGCTTCGAGGCGATGCGCTACCATTCGCTCGCCGTCGAACGCGCCACGCTCCCGGACTGCTTTGAGATCACCGCCGAAAGCGAGGATGGCGAGATCATGGGCCTCAGGCACAAGACGCTGCCAATCGAGTCGGTCCAATACCATCCCGAATCCATCGGCACGCCGCAGGGCGCGCGCCAGCTTGCGAACCTCATCGGCCTTGCGACTGGACGCCACATCCCCAAAAGTGCGACCCCATCCGTCAGAAAGGCGATCCTCTCCCGCGCGCTCGACGGCACGGCGCCGAGCGAGGAGGAGTCCGAAGGATTCTTCTCGGCGATCATGGCGGGTGAAGTCGGCGAGCCTGAGCTCGCGGCGTTTCTCACCGCCCTCGTCAAGACGCCGATCACCGCCGACACGCTGACCGGCGCGGCACGGGCGATGCACGGTGCGGGCGTCAAGATCGATCTGGACGGAATCGACGCAGTGGATATCGTCGGAACGGGAGGCGACGGCGCGGGGACGTTCAACGTCTCGACAACGGCGGCGTTCATCGCGGCAGGGGCAGGCGTGACGATCGCGAAACACGGCAACATCGCCTCTACGTCGGCATGCGGGTCGGCGGACGTCCTCCGCGAGCTCGGCTGCAACCTGTCGGCAGACGCGGCGAAGGTCGCGCAGTGTGTCCGCGAGACGGGAATCGGCTTCCTCTTCGCCAGGGTTCTCCATCCCGCCATGCGCTTCGCGGCGCCGGTGAGGCGCACGCTCGGCTTCAGGACGCTCTTCAACCTGCTGGGCCCGCTGACAAACCCAGCGGGCACGAAGCGCCAGGTGATCGGCGTGCCGGACGAGCGCACGGCCATGCTCTTCGCCGAGACGTTCAGGCGGCTCGGATCGACACGGGCGATGATCGTCTCGGGCGAGGGCGGTCTGGATGAGATCAGCCCCTGCGGCTTCACATTCGTATCCTCGCTCGAAGGCGGCAACGTGCACAACTCGCTTCTGGACGCCGGCGCGGTGTTCGGCGAACGCTATTCCGTCGCCGACATCAAGGGCTCGGACGCCGCCACCAACGCCAAGCTCCTGCGCGGCGTCCTGGACGGCTCGGTGCGCGGGGGATACCGCGCGGCCGCGCTCGAGAACGCCGCCGCCGTGATCCTCGTCGCCGACAAGGCGACGAGCTACAAGGAGGCGCTCCAGCTCGCGACGGAGTCCATCGACGCCGGGTGTGCAACGGCCAAGCTCGAAGCCATGCTGGAGGCGATGAGATGAAACCGTCGAACAACATCCTCGAAGAGCTCTCGGCCCTGAGGCGTGCCGACGCGAAGGCCCGCGAGGCGTCTGTCCCGCTCGCGGAAATGATGCGCAGGGCGGCGGACGCGCCGACGGTGCGCGACTTCGCCGCCGCATTCGCGGGCGAGGGCGTGCACGTCATTGCGGAACTGAAGCGCGCCAGCCCGAGCGAAGGGATGATCCGCGAGGACTTCCGTCCGGTCGAGCTCGCGCGCGAGCTCGAGGACGCAGGGGCGGCGGCACTCTCAGTCCTGTGCGAGCCGCACCGTTTCCTCGGCGACGAACGCTATCTGGCGGACGTGCGCCGCGATGCGGAGATCCCGGTCCTCTACAAGGACTTCATCACGACGCGCTACCAGGTGGCCACCGCGCGCGCCGCGGGCGCGGACGCCGTTTTGCTGATCGCGGCGGTGCTGGACGACGCGGCACTCGCGGACCTCCTCGGCTTCGCGCGGTCGTTCGGGATGGAGGCCCTTGTGGAGACGCACGACGCGCAAGAGATCGCGCGCGCGGTCTCTTGCGGCGCGAAGGTCGTCGGCGTCAACTGCCGGAACCTCCGGAACTTCGCGACGGACGTCTCCCTCCTCGAAGCGCTCGTGGGGGAGATTCCGGCGGGCTGCGTCCGCATCGCCGAATCAGGCATGCACACGGCCGAGGCCGTCTCCCGCGCCAAGGCGGCCGGTGCGGACGGTTTTCTGGTCGGAACGGCGCTGATGCGCGCCGCGCGCCCGGGAACGAAACTCAAGGATTTAATCTCATAAGGAGAAAGCATGAAAACACACTACGGAAAATACGGCGGGCAGTATGTGGCGGAGACGCTCATGGCCCCGCTCAGGGAACTGGAAGCCGCCTACGAGGCGGCGAAGGCGGACCCGTCGTTCAGACGCGAGTTCGAGGAACTCTTGCGCGACTATGTGGGCCGGGAAAGTCCGCTCACCTGCGCGCGGCGGCTCTCGGATCATCTCGGCGGGGCGACGATCCTCCTGAAACGCGAAGACCTCAACCACACCGGCGCACACAAGGTCAACAACACGATTGGACAGGCGCTCCTCGCAAAGCGCATGGGCAAGCGCCGTCTGATCGCCGAGACGGGCGCGGGGATGCATGGCGTCGCCACGGCGACAGTCGCCGCGCTCCTCGGGATGCCGTGCGAGGTCTACATGGGCGCATTGGACGTCGACCGGCAGGCGCCGAACGTCGAGCGCATGAAGCTCCTGGGCGCGAAGGTAAACGCCGTCACCGAGGGCAGCGCAACGCTGAAGGACGCCATGAACGAGGCGCTCCGCGACTGGGTGGCCAACTGCGACGACACGTTCTACGTGATCGGCACGGTGGCGGGTCCCGCGCCCTACCCCGAGATGGTGCGCGACTTCCAGAGCGTCATCGGGCGCGAGGCGCGCAGGCAGTGCCTCGAAAAGTACGGGCGGCTCCCCGACGAGGCCATCGCCTGCGTCGGCGGCGGATCGAACGCGATCGGACTCTTCGCCGGGTTCATCGACGACCCCGAGGTGAAGCTCGTCGGCGTCGAGGCCGGCGGCAAGGGCCTTGCGACTGGCGAGCATGCGGCGTCGATCAACGGCGGTCGCCTCGGCGTGCTGCACGGCGCGAAAACCATGCTCCTCCAGACGGGCGACGGCAACATCATTGACACCTACTCAGTATCGGCGGGTCTGGACTACCCGGGCGTCGGTCCGGAACACTGCCACCTCCACGACACGGGCCGCGCGGAGTACGCCGTCATCAACGACGACGAGGCCGTCGCCGCGTTCGAGGCGCTGTGCCGGTTCGAGGGCATCATCCCCGCGCTCGAGTCGAGCCACGCGCTCGCCGAGGCCATCAAGCGCGCGCCGAAGCTCGGCAAGGACAAACTGCTGCTCGTCAACCTCTCCGGCCGCGGCGACAAGGACATGGAGAACATCGCAAGGTTCAAGGCATCGAAAGGAGCAAAGCAATGAGCCACAGAATCAGAGACGCCTTCGCGAAGGCGAAGAACGAGGGGCGCGGCGCGTTCGTCGCGTACCTCACGATGGGGTTCCCGACCATCGAGGCGAGCGAACGCGCCGCCGACGAGGCGATCGCGGGCGGCGCGGACATCCTGGAGCTCGGGGTCCCGTTCTCCGATCCGTTCGCCGACGGCGGCGTGATCCGCTCCGCCGCGTACGAAGCGCTCAGGAACGGCGCCACGCTGAACGGCATCATCGCCCTTGCGGGACGCCTCAGGGCGAAGCACCCGGAAACCGGCATCGTGCTCTTCTCGTACTACAACCCCGTGTTCTCGATGGGACTGGACGCTTTCGCCGAGGCCGTGGCGGGCGTCGGCATTGACGCGGTGCTCGTCGTGGACCTTCCGCTCGAGGAGCGCGAGGAGCTGCTCACGCAGTTGAGGCCGCGCGGCGTCGGGTTCGTCCCGCTGATCGCACCCAATACGCCGCTTGAGCGCGTTCAGGCGAGCGAGCAGGGAATCGGCGACTCGTTCCTCTACGTCATCACCGTCAAGGGAACGACCGGCGAGAGGACCGCGCTTCCGCCCGACCTCACGGAACGGCTGGACGCGATACGCGCGGCGGTGCATCTGCCCATCGCGGCGGGATTCGGCATCTCCACGCGCGCGCAGGCCGACGAGGTGTCGCGCCATGCCGACGGATTCATCGTGGGATCCGCGCTCGTCAAGTGCGTGGCCGAGGGGAGGCCGCCGTGCCTGAACTGAAGGTCTGCGGCGTGACGGACGCGGCATTCGCATGCGCGGCGGCGCGACGGGGCGTGGACTATCTCGGCTTCATTTTCGCCGAGGGTTCACCCCGTCGCGTAACCGTTGAACAGGCGCTTGAGATTGCCGACGCCGTCTCGGAGCTGCCGACTGTCCGGCTCGTCGGCGTGTTTGTGAGCCACGCCCCTTCCGAAATCGCCGCCATCGCCTCGCACGTCGGACTTGACGTGGTTCAGCTACACGGAGATTATGGCGCGGACGAAGTCTCGGAACTCAAGACGGCGGGCTACGAGGTTTGGGCGCTTGGCGGTTCTGCCGCGTCAGATTCTGCGGACGCAGTCCTCCTTGACGGGCAGATCGGCGAACAGCGCGGCGGCACGGGGCGGCTCGCCGACTGGTCGCTCGTCACGGGGCTGAAACGCGCGGGGCGACGTATCGTCCTCGCCGGCGGGATATCGGCGGAGAACATCTCGGCCGCCGTCGCGACCGGTGCGGACGTCATCGACGTCAACAGTTCGCTTGAGACCTCACCGGGCGTCAAGTCGGTCGAAAAACTCGACTCGCTGCTCGGCAAGTTGGCTATGCCGGAATGATCGTGGTGGACGATGAGGGACTCGACCCCCCGACCTTGACCGTGTAAAGTTGTTCCAAATCTCTCAGAACGCTTGATATCATAGCATATTTCGGCCGTGTCTGGCGGTTGAATCATGAAAAAAACACACCCTTGAAACTTCTCCCCAAAAAAGTTGGTGGAGAAAATATTTCTATTTCTTCGAGCTTTTGCTTGTAGTCCGCAAGTCCCATTACCCGCGCAGTATCCATATCACGGGTATAGCGGGTAAACTCGCCGCCATATCTGAACATCAAGGAACTACCTCCCTTCACTACGCCATCAGGAAGGATT
>ONRL01000229.1 GCA_900320225.1 uncultured Lentisphaerota bacterium | reverse complement strand
ACCCGCGCAGTATCCATATCACGGGTATAGCGGGTAAACTCGCCGCCATATCTGAACATCAAGGAACTACCTCCCTTCACTACGCCATCAGGAAGGATTTGCCCGACAATGACATTCGCCATCGCTCGCGAGAATCTCACCGGATCTCCGCTCTTATCGATTTGATTTATGGCCTTGATCAGATTGACGCATGTATTGGGACGTTTCATCTTCTGAACTCCTTATTAAGCATTTCGACTTCGCCACTGCGAAGCAATCCCCTGCGAGATGCGTCATCTATCGCGCCATGCAAACGTTCCGTCATTAACTTGCCACGGCATTCAAGAATGACTCTAGCGAGATTCTGGCACCGAATCCCCTCAAAAACATCCTCGCTCGCCCCCTCTGGCTTCTTTACAAGTTCAATCCACCTCGGCAGAGCCTTGCGGACTCGACGACCAGTGGCAACCTGAACGCGTAACGGATTAACCATTGCCAGATTGTGCATGGCGAGAACGCTCTCACCCCAGAGCGCAGCATCCTTGCCGACTATGTCCAAGCCGAGTTAAGCGACCAAGCTTAACCCATTCAACGAGATCTTTTCGCCGAACCCCAAGCGATTCAGCGTCCATAGTGGTAATCAGGCCATAGTTTCCTATCGCCTGCTCACAAATCTGATCATATAGTGCCATGTCAAACAGTTCCCCTCCAAGGGTACATTTTGTCTAAGCGCGAGTATTATATCATATTTATAGCCGCTCGGCATAAAGGAAGCCGCCAAAATGTTCCCCGGCAAGGGAACATTTTGTCCATAAGTGCTATTGCGAAAAGTGATTGCCCTGTAGTACTGCGTAATATAACGCCGAGTCCCGTAGTATACTTCCAGTTTTCGCCGACGATCGGCGAAAGCAAGACAAAAGGAAACAAAAATGAAACCAAAGTTCTCAAAGGCGGAGAAAGAAAAAATCCTATCCCACTACTACAGCAACAATACGGAGGTCAAAGTGCTTGCCGCCCAATACGGCATCTCCAGACAAACCATCTACAACTGGACAAAAGGCAAACGGAGACCATCCATCATTGTGCCGGCAACGACCAGACCTGCTCCAAACTGGAGGGATGTACGCATCTTGAAGATGCAACTTGAACGAGAGAAAAGAATCCGCAAAATACTCCAATGCGCCAACGCAGCACTGAATTCCAGCATCAACGCCAGGCTCAATGCAATGGAAGGGCTATACAAGGAAGACCCCGTAAAATACAACATTCACATCCTCTGCGATGCGTTTGGTGTCACCCGGAGATTATTCTATGGGCATATCAAATACAACAAGCGCGATAACGCGTGGTTCAAGACAAGAATTCCGGCGCTCAAGAAATGTATACGCGACATCTTCAATGAAAGCGAGCAGCGCTTTGGGGCGGACAAGATCACCGTCATCATGAAGGAAAGAGGCTTGCACGTGTCCGTTACAATTGTCAGGAGGTTGATGCGCGAGATGAGGCTCCACAGCATCAGGACAGGCGCAAAACGCAGATGGCGTCTTGAAATCCGGGATCCAGTCGACCGCGTAAAGCAGCAATTCAATCCGCAAAGGCCGAACGAAATATGGGTCAGCGACGTCACCGAATGGCATGTAAAGAAAAACACATTCTTCATCTGCACGATAATCGACCTCTTTAGTCGCAGAGTTGTCGCATACAAGACAAGCCGCCGGAATAGCACCCATCTCGTGAAGCTGACGCTGAAAGATGCACTGACTCAGCGAAACCCGAAGCCCGGATTAATATTCCACTCTGACAGGGGCTCAGCCTACCGTTCGTTCGCCTTCATCGCTTACGCCGACGAAAACGGCATCACCTTTGTCATACTCACGCTCTGGAAAGCCATACGACAACTCCGTCTGCGAAGCATTCTTCAAGACGCTCAAGACCGAAGAACTCTACCGCCGCAAATACAAGTCGGCAAGGGATTTCATCAAATCGCTCGCCGACTACATTTATTTCTACAACGCGAAACGTCCGCACGAGGCAATAAGGATGATGACACCAGCAGAAAAGGAACGTCGCTATGAGGCCGAACGCAAGAAGACCGTCAACCGTTCTTTACACAAGGGGGTTCGAGTCGAGCATCTTTTTCGACAATAACTTGCTCAAATTTCGACAAACAGGAACAAGACCTTTACACGGCCAAAGCAGGGTCACCCTTATTCTACAGGAGTTTCATCGCCGCCCGGTCCGAATGAGGGTTCGGATCGGGCATAGCCATTCAGACTGGTGGACGATGAGGGACTCGAACCCCCGACCTTGACCGTGTAAAGGTCCTGCTCTAACCAACTGAGCTAATCGTCCAATGCGCCGAAAATCGGGCTTTAGAACGAGAACAAGGCACTCAGTCCTTCGATGGCCTTGATCGCGCTGTGGGTGTTGTAAACGCTCCAGATCCAGTTGACAAAGGTCAAGCCGACGGAGGTCCAAATCAACGGCTGCCAAGGTTCCTTCACGCTGTCGGCGGGATCGACCGCGGCGGGATCGCAGGGATTGGCGCCATAGGCGTTGTTTTCCTTCTTGCCAGGAAGGCAGTAGAACACCAGACAGGTAATGGAAGCGGCAAACCCCAGAAACGCGCCCAGATACGGAATCGCAGAGCAGGGGAACCCCGTAACCGCCTGCGCGGCTATCGCGATCCATCCAGTGGCACCTAAGTCGTGCCAGCGGCGAATCGTCACGGGGACCATGAACAGGCCCAAGACGGTGATCGGCAGCGACAGGATGATGAACACGAACAGACTGCGCGAGGACAAGGCAATCGAGCCGGCAATGAATCCAAGAACGATGCATGGGAGAAGAACCATCAACGCGGCGGTCCAATACTCACCGCGACGGGCACGGCCATTCACCTGGGTGAAATACTCCAGTGGCTTCAGGAACTTCCCAAACACCTCCCCGAACGGAGCGGCTGGCAGTTCGGCGGCTTTTGCGCCAGACGCGTCGCCCGCCACGGCGACGGCATCCGTTGCGGCTGCGGTCGTGTTCTCTTCGCTCATGGTTGTCTCCTTTTGTCGGTGATTGTCAGGTTATTTCTTGACGCGGATGACGCGCTTGGCCTTGCCTTCCGAACGCGGCAGGGCGCCGACGGGGAACACGTCGCCCTTCGGCAGGAACCCGAGGCGCTCGCGGAGGTGCTTCGCGACGGTGTGGCCGGTCACGCCGGGCTCGGCCTCGACGTTGATCGTGACGTCCGTCATGCCGTTGTGCTCCTCGAGGATGATCTGGAACTCGTCCTTCACGCCGGGGATCTCCATCAGCGCCTGCTCCACCTGGCGCGGATAGAAATTGACGCCCTTGACGATGAGCATGTCGTCCGTGCGGCCCGTGATGCGGTCAATGCGGATGTGCGTGCGCCCGCACGCGCACTTCTCGCGCGAGATGATGCGGCTGATGTCGTGCGTGCGGTAGCGGATGATCGGCATCGCCTCGCGGGAAAGCGACGTGAACACCACCTCGCCGTACTCGCCGTCGGGCACGTTCTTGCCCGTGGCGGGGTCGATGACCTCGGTGATGTAGTAGTCGTCCCACACGTGGATGCCCGCGTGCGCGGAGCAGTCCTGGCCCGTCGTGCCGATGCCGCCCGTCTCGGTCATGCCGTAGATGTCGAAGCACTCGATGTGCAGGCGGTTCTCGATCTTCTTGCGCATCTCGTCGGAAAAGGTCTCGCTGCCGAACACGCCCACGCGCAGCGACGGGATGTCGTGGTCGCCGGAGGCGTCCGCGTCCAGCTTCTCGATGATCCGCGGCACGTAGCTCACCACGCTGCAGAAGCCCTTCACGCGGAAGTCGCGCATCAGCTTGATCTGGCGTTCCGTGTTGCCGCTCGACGCGGGCACGCAGAAGAGGCCCGCCTTGCGGCAGCCGTGGTAGCAGCCGAAGCCGCCGTTGAAGAGGCCGAACGTGGGCATGATCTGGAACGTGTCGCCCGCCTCGAGGCCGGCCATCGTGAAGCAGCGGGCCATCGTGTCCGCCCACTGGTTGAGGTCGTTCTTCGTGTAGGCCATCACCACGGGCGTGCCCGTGGAGCCGCTCGACATGTGGAACTCGAGAAGCTCCTTGCGGTCCACCGTGGACATCTTGAGCGGATACGCCTCGCGGAAGTCCTCCTTCGTGAGGAACGGCAGGTTGCGGAGGTCTTCGAGGCTCTTCACGTCCTGGGGATCGGACATGCCGCGCTTGTGCAGCAGGTCGCGCCACCAGGGGCTCGTCCAGACGCGCTTGAGCGTCTTCTGCAGGCCCTTGAGCTGGAGCGCCTCGAGGGCGTCCCGGCTCATCGTCTCGATTTCCCGGTTCCAGAACTTCATCCCAACACCACCTTTCGTCCGCGTGCGAACGCCTCTTTGTTGACAGGAAGGAGCTTGGCTTTCGGGCCCGTGAGCATCCGCTCCATGGCCTCGATCCACTTCGACTCCTCAAACGGCACGAGCGCCGACAGGGCACCCGCGATGACCATGTTCATCGTGCGGGCGTTGCCCACCTCGTCCGCGATCTTCGCGGCGTCCACCAGGATCACGTCGGGGAACGCCTTCGCGAGGCGCGCCTCGAAGTCCGTGACCGGCTGCTGGAGCCCGCTCGACACCGTAACGGGCACGAGGTCGACGTTGTTCATCAGCACCTTGCCGCCCTTCGCGAGGAAGCCCTGCCAGCGCAGGCCCTCCAGACGGTCGAACGCCACCAGCACGTCGCTCTGCCCCTCGGGGATGATGGGGCTGTGCACCTCGTCGCCGAAGCGCACGGACGAGATCACGCTGCCGCCGCGCTGGGCCATGCCGTGGATCTCGCTCTTCTTCACGTCAAGGCCGCTCAGCGCGGCCGCGTCCGCCAGCAGGTTCGCCGTGAGGAGGATGCCCTGGCCGCCCACGCCGACCAGCGAAACGTTCACCGTCTTCATTCCGCGCGCTCCACGACGATTTCCGGATCAAGTTCCTGCAGCTTCTGCTCGATGCCGCTCTTGAGCGTCATCATCGCGTACGGACAGGACCCGCAATGGCCCACCAGACGGAGCGTCACCGTCTTGCCCTCCATCTTCACGAACTCGAGGTCGCCCCCGTCCGCCTGCAGCATGGGACGGAGCGCGTCCAGCATCGCCATCACCTGTTCTTCGAGCGTCATCTTCTTCTCCTTGAAAGTTTGGAGTAGTATATCAAAAAATCGCCGCGCCGTCACGGCAGGACCGCAAATGCGTAGCGGTCGTGTCCGGCATAGTCCTTCTCGATGCGGATGTCCTCGAAACCCGCGTCGAAGAACAACTTCCGCAGCGCCTCGCCCTGACCGTCGCCGATCTCGAA
>ONRL01000243.1 GCA_900320225.1 uncultured Lentisphaerota bacterium | reverse complement strand
CCTCGTCCATGGCTCGGTCTTCGGGTTCATCATCGTCAACGCGCAGATGTACGTCACGGAAGTGGCGCCGCCCGAACTGCGCAACCAGGCGCAGGGCCTAACGATGACGCTCACCGGCAGCGCCGGCGTGTTCCTCTCGGTGACCCTCTTCGACCGCGTTCTTGCCGCAAACGTTAGACCCGACAGCACGCACGACTGGGCCACGCCTTACCTGCTCGCCTTCGGCATCTCCGTCCTGCTCGCCATCCTCACGGCGCTCTTCTTCAAGCCCGCCACCCCCTTGCATTCCACGGCACAATAGAGTATAATTTCCAGGTTCCTTCCAAGGGGGAACTCCGATCTTTGACATACCGGCGGGCATCCACTCGCCGGGCTGGTCGCCACATCGGTAAGGACGGCGTTCCATCGCCGTCCGCCAAGGTAGGGGCACGCGTCCCGCGTGACCGCCGCCCCGATGGAGAGCGGCACAACAACTGCCGCGCACACGGGTGTGTGCCTCCGGCAGACGTTACGCAACAGCGTATAGTAGCTTTCTCCGAAAGACCGCTAATCTAAAGTAGAAGCGAAATACGGTGGTGCGTCGCGTGGTATCCACGCGGCGCACTCTCCTATTCGTGTTTCTACAATGGCTCTTAGCGGCGCCTCGGAGAAGACAAGAATCTCGAGAGTGCGCCGTTCTATTTTTGCCTCGGTGCGTCGTACTCAATTTGAAAAATGGAAGGCAATGAAAGGACGTAGCATAGATGGCCGAGTTTGAATTCAAGTGTCCTCAATGCGGAGGGGCAATTGAAGCAGATGATTTTTTCCGAGGACAGACGGTCGAATGCCCACACTGTGGGAAAGGAATTGTCGTGCCACGTGGATCCGTGCCTGACCGCAAAGTGCAATTACGTCCCGTAAGGCGCGAAACGCCGATGTCGACTTCTCACGTTACTTCTGTAGCATCAAGCCGAATGTCCGAATATGAGCGCATGGCGCAAGCAGAGGCCAGGCGGCAGCGAATTACCCAAACGAGCAATTTGGCAAAGAACATCCTGCTACTTCTTTTCTTAGTTGCTACAGGATGGGGCGCGTGGAAATTCTTCAGGGGTAATTTTGGGATTCCGTCTGAGGGCAAATTGACCGATGGTAATATGGTTGAAGCGGGAAAGATCAGCCCCGCGAGATTCACCGATACTGGTAGTACACAAGTTGATGAGACCCTTCTACGCAAAACTGCCGCAAAGACTGAGAACTCTGGATCCTGGAAGGAGAAAGTAGTGGTGATTGGCAACGACGGGAAAGGAGGGGGTACGGCTTTCTTGGTGAAGATGGACGGCAAAACTTATCTTGTTACCAACGAGCATGTGGTCCGGGCGACAGACGAATTCAAACGTGTCTATCTGCTTGATGGTACCCGACTTGAACTGGGATCGTTCGAGATCGCAGATGACCGAGACATCGTGCGGTTCGAGGTCAATGGCGAATTGCCGGCATTTAAGCTGTCGAATGAAACGCCCAAAACTGATGACAAAATAGCCATATACGGCAACAGCGCGGGCAAGGGGGCGATAACTGAAGAGCGGGGCACGATTAAGGCCGTCGGCACGTTCCGATTAGAAGTAACCGCACATGTGGTTGCAGGAAACAGCGGAAGCCCTGTCGTGAATGGCAATGGGGAGGTAGTCGGCATCTACACATACGTAACGCGTGGTGATTCAAGCGAAGATTTTGACATGCAGGACTCCCGTTACAAGGACGGTCGTAAATGGGCGGTACGTTTTACAGGCGTCAGATGGGTCAAGGTTGACTGGAAAGAGTATTGTGACCAGGTGGCGTTACTGGAAGATACAAGGGAATTTTTGGCTCGAATGATGCCGTTTCTTGCAGAGCAGGACGGGGAAAAGACCGAAAGCCGCTTTACATACGGACTCCGCTATGATGAATTGACGAGACTGGATTTTCGGATACACGGAGGGATGTATCGAAGGTATCTTCAAGACTTGTCTAATACGTACACCCAATGGCAAAATGCCAGATCTGAGTTCGACCGAAGTTTACGAAAAGACTCAGCGAAAGACCTCGACAAGAACCGTACCACATGGCAGGAATCCGAAAAAGAATTTGCCGGCATCCTGACAAACTCCTTTCAATTCGCATTGAAAGACTTCGACAAAGTTGAATGGCGGACGATGCGTATGAAAGACGAGGTTAAGTCCTATAAGGAATGGATAGAAAATCAGGTTGCGAAACAGATACGAAGATTAAAAGACGTCGGGATGGCTTCGGATAAGATGGGCGATGCAATCAAGGAGGAGACAAAGGGAACGCTTTTGGACCAGGTAAAACATAGCCTGGCGATAGTCAAGGCCGGCACTGCGTTGGGAAGTGGCTTCCTTGTCAAAATGGACGGAAAGATCCGCCTTGTTACGAACGAGCATGTTGTGCGCGGCGGCAATCCGTTTTCGGCAACTTTACCAGATGGCACGATGTTGAGATTTGAACCGACAATCGAAGTGGCGGCCAACAGGGATTTGGTGCGTATGACCGTCATCGGTACAAACGAGACACTTGAACTGGCGAAGGACATGCCAAGGGAGGGGCAGAGGATTCACGTTTTCGGCAACAGC
Organism: uncultured Lentisphaerota bacterium; assembly: GCA_900320225.1. Lineage (GTDB taxonomy): Bacteria > Verrucomicrobiota > Kiritimatiellia > RFP12 > UBA1067 > RUG572. The sequence goes on along the minus strand of ONRL01000243.1, from coordinate 3,957 downwards.
GACGGCGGGGGTGTACTGACTTCTCTGCACGGAACGGTCAATGGAATAGGGCCTGATCGGATCGAAACGTCGGGATGCACCTTCGTCTCGGGTAATAGTGGCAGTGCCGTTATAAATGACAATGGCCAGGTGGTGGCCGTGGCGACATATACCATAGACTTGCCGGACTTGGAAGATCGTGCCAAACAGCAGTCGCGATTCAACGCAGTGCGCTGGTTCAGTGTTCGGCTCAACAACGTCAAATGGGAGTCCATATCGTGGAGCGACTATGCCCTGCGGGCTGAAACGCTCAATCAATTAGAACTTTACGAGGAGCTGTGCCGGAAAGTATGTTTCCGCGACCAAAGGCTAATTAGAAAACACGAAGTTCTGGAATGGATCGAACGCGAAAGAATGACGAATCGGACTTTGTCCAATGCGCTCTTGGGCGTCGCACGCGCCGATGAGGCGTATCTGGCTTGGAAGCAACAATGGAAAGATCTGGTCAACAAGATGAACGAGATACGGGAACATGCCCTGAACGACCCACGGTCTAAAGTCATTCGGGAATACAAAAAGTTTCCGTCTGTGTTGAAGTCATGTGCTCAAGCGCGGATGAGGGCATTGGACGCGGGATTGAATCTGATAGATGGAACAGACTGGAAGGTTAGTCGGCTCAAAGACGGCGGAGACACGGGAGTCTCCGCAAAATACTATCGCGAGTTCTTCCACTTCCATGCCCGAAGATTCAGGGTATTCAATGCCAAGGAATTGAAAGGCGTTGAAATGCCAGAACTTCCGCCCAGCCTGAAGAACCGCCTCTAAGCAGGGAATGCGCTTTTATGGCGGGAGTCCGTTGGTGTTGCCGATGCGGCTCGTCCGCTTGAACGCCGATCCCGCGACATCAACTATTCCTCTTGGGACGCGGCGTTTGAGAAATGGCAGGAACTGTTGCCCATTGCGGATTATTTCATCGAGCTGCTAACGGACAAGACGGTCGTCCGCGCCGTTGCGAAATCGAGACGCCAAAAGGTGATTTCCGTTGTGATCTGGTTGCTCGGCATCGTGTTGGGCGCTTTGCTCGGCAAATTGTTTTGATCTTTGACATACCGGCGGGCATCCACCCGCCGGGCCAGTCGCCACATCGGTAGGGACGGCGTTCCATCGCCGTCCGCCAGGGTAGGGCGCGGATTCCAGCCGCGTCGCCGCCCCGATGGAGAGCGGCACAACAACTGCCGCGCACACGGATGTGTGCCTCCGGCAGACGTTACGCAACCAGCGTATAGTAGCTTCTACCGAAAGACCGCTAATCTTGATGGAGCGAACTACGATGGTGCGTCGCGTTGTACACACGCGGCGCACTTTCGAATTCGTGTTCCATCAAAGGCTCTTTGCGGCGCCTCGGTAGAAACAAGAATCTCGAGAGTGCGCCGTTCTATTTTTGCCGCCGACGTTCCTCTCGCAAAACAAACAAAGACATCCACGAATGACCCAAGGGGGCGGGCAGTTTCGACGAAACCGGCGCATTCAGCGGCATCCTCGATGCCGCCCCGGGCGATGCGTGTGTACACCGTCCTCGGCAAGACGAACCTGACGGATGCGGCGTGGGTGTGCCCCACGAACGCCGCCCATCAGTTCTTCAAGGTGAAGATGTAGGTGACGCTCTCCAGGCGATTGACATCAAAGCATCAAACATGATAGAATACGCGTCATGAGAACAACCCTTACATTAGAGCCAGACGGCGGCGGACTTAAGCGTGAGTTTCAAGGAGCTTGTCAACGGGCTTCTGCGTATGGCGTTCGCCACGCGCGACGCCTTGGCGCGGAAGCCCGCCGTCAGGCATTTCGCGACCAAAGTCTTTCGCGGACGGAAAACTACGTTGGGGACGATTACAAGCACGCATGACATGCTGGTACTGGCCGAAGGCGAGGACTATCGATGAGATTGCTCGACGCCAATATCCTCATGTATGCGTCGTTTGACGTCTTTCCGCAACATGCCCGCACGAAGAAATGGCTCGATGCCCGCCTAAACGACACAGACACGCCATTGGGAATCCCGTGGGAAAGCATCATGGCGTTTGTGCGGTTGTCTTCAAATCCGCGAATCATGCAACCTGCGATCTCCGTTGCCGAGGCGTGGGCGCAGGTTCGTTCTTGGCTGGCGATGTCGTGTGTTTGGATGCCCGTGGCGACCGTTCGGCATCGGCATTATCTCGACACTTTCTTGAACCTGCCCGAAATGAACCATAAGCTCGTGGCGGATGCCCACCTCGCGGCATTGGCCATTGAACATGGTCTTGTCATGGTCTCTGCCGATTCGGACTTCCGCCTTTTCCCAGGACTTCGCATAGAAGATCCTACTATTTGAAAAAAGTCAAGCTGCCGTGCCGTAGGCGGCTGTCGCGGAGCGAGCGCGCCGCCAAGAAGGCGGCTCTCCATACGGCCGTGACAAGCGCGGCCGCTGGTGGGTGGGTCAAGCCAGCAGACCGGCCAGTTTCCCACCGATGAAGGCGTAGCGGTCGCGCGGCAGCTTCGCCGCCACACGCTCCAGGAGCCCTTTCACTTCGGCACGCAGCCCCGGCTCGAAACGCCGCCACACCGCCACGGGAGAGAGCAGGCGGATCGCGTTGTACTCGCTCACCTCCGCGTACGTGACGAGCGTCGCCTCCAACCACGCGAGCCCGCGCGGCGTCCAGAGCTGGTCGCCGTTCGCGGCGAAGCCGCAGTAGAGCGCACGGCTGAGGCCGGGATGCGTGATCGACCACCCCTCGCGCTTTTCCTCGCGCGCGATGGCGTCGAAAACGTCCGCATGCGGATCGCCTGCCACGGTAGCCGTTGAGCGACTTGCGTAAGTCAACACCCGCCTTCTCAAGGGTTTCCTTCCGTTCCGGATCGTCGCTCGCCACGAGCGCGCGGAGCGCGTTGAGCCGCGCGGTGATGTTGGTGGCGCGCGCGAGGTAGGCGCGGATGGCCGCCCAGGACTCGGGCACGTTGGCCGCCGCGAGGAGCTGGAGGATGCATTTTTCGCAGGCGCGGCGTTTGATGGCGGCAACAATATTGGACGCGCAGGAGCGCGTCCCTCCCGCCGCATCAAAGGGAGGGTCGCGCTCCTGCGCGACCGCAGAGGCCAGCTCCGCCACCCCAATTTTGAGAGCGGCGGCGCGGCGCAGGGCGCGCATCTCCTGCACGTTCTCGCGCACGCGCGCCCGGCGATGGCGGTCGATGGAATCTGCCGGAATCGCCAGAAGCTCGCTCTTGAGCCCGAGGTCGAGAGATTGGTCCGCGAAGATCTCCTGGTATAGGGTGAGCCAGATATCTACGCAGTTCTTGTCGCGGAGGAGCCCCATCGCCTCCACGCGGTTGCCGCCGTCGGGGTCCGTACGCGCCTGGCACGCCAGCTGCTCCTCAGTGGCGGACGGCGTCAGCACGCCGTAGAACGCGCACCCGCGGTTCCAGCTGATGAAGCTGATGAAATCGGGTTTCACGGGGAACGGCGCGGAGAACTCCGTGCGCGCCATCGACGCGTCCGACGGCTCCAGCGTGAACACGCCGCCGCAGAGGTCTTTGCCGTCTTTCACGGCCGTCCACGTGACGGGAATCGTGAACGAAGGTCGCGACAAGCGTACCCCTTTCGGATTTTCGGTCGCGCAGGAGCGCGACCCTCCCATGTCCTGCGTGAAAGAGACGGTCATGCGGCCGTCTTTCCAGTCCCACGCGGCGTGTACCGTGGGGAAGCCGACGGAGAAGAGGTAGGGACCGATGAGCGCGCGCACGTCGCGTCCACTCACCTCCGAGAACACGGCGAGGAAGTCGTCCGTGTTCGCGTTGCCGCCCGCGAATCGGCGGAAGTACTCGCGCCACGCGGCGTCGTAGGCGTCCGCGCCGATGAGCGCGCGGAGCGTGTTGAGCACCTCGGGCGCCTTGTCGTAGGTGATGGCGTCCACCACCTCGTCCGGATCGTTCACGCCCTCGCGC
>ONRL01000257.1 GCA_900320225.1 uncultured Lentisphaerota bacterium | reverse complement strand
GCAGAGGTTACCGCACGTGCAGACATTGCTGCCTTCCGCGCAACAGGAATTGCCCGTGAGCGACGCGCAGGCGGTGAGAAAAGCAAGACTGACGGAGAGAGCCCCCGCCACCGACAGGTTGATGAGTGACTTTTTCATGTGGCACAGTATACCATATTTTCGCGGCCCGTGGCGGCGCGAGACGCACCGCAAACGCGATTGGTTAAAATTTCTCGCCGCCTGCGGCGGTGGCGGCGCGCTTCACGGCGGCAGCGATCTCGGGGCCGACGCCGGCGGTGGCGGCGATCTCCTCCTCGGAGGCACGCGCGATGCCGTAGATCGAGTGAAAGCGCCGCAGGAGGGCGGTCTTCTTCGCGGGGCCGATGCCCTGCACCTCGTCGAGCGCGGACTCGCGGATCGTCCGTTCGCGCAGGTTGCGGTGGTAGGTGATCGCGAAGCGGTGCGCCTCGTCGCGGAGACGCGTCGCCACGAAAAGACCCTGCGAGTCACGCGGCAGGAACACGTTGCCGCGTTCGTCGTCCGTGACGAGTATCTCCATCCGTTCGGCAAGGCCCACCACGGGGATGTCGGTCGCCCCAATCTCCGCAAACGCCGCGCGCGCCGCGCGCAGCTGCGTGACGCCGCCGTCGCAGATGAAGAGATCGGCGCGCGGCGATTTCGCCGTGAGCGTCGATTCGGGGCCGTAGCGCCGCCGCACCACCTCCGCCATGGAGCGGGGATCGTCGGCACCTTCCACCGTCTCGATGCGGAAGTGGCGGTAGAGTCGACGGTCGGGGAGACCGTCCACGGCGACCACGAGCGAGGCGACGGAATGCGTACCGAAGAGGTTGGAGATGTCGGCGCACTCGATCACGCGCGGCGGCTTCTCCAGCTTCAGCGCGGCGGCCAGTTCCGCGAGACCCTGCTGCGCGGCCGCGCGCGTCTCCTCCGGTCGCCGACGCACGAAGTGCGCCTTCGTCATTTCCTTGAGCGCGCCGATCGTGTCGCGCAGGCGCGCGGCCTTTGCGAAGTCCTCCTGTTCGGCGGCGCCCTTCATTTCCTCCACGAGCTCCGCTATCACCCCGGGGCGCTCGCCGCGCAGGAACGCGCACGCTTCGTCGAAGCGCGCGCGGTAGTCGGCCGCCGCGATCTTCCCCTCGCACGGCGCGGTGCAGAAACGGATGACGTCCGCATGGCAGTGCCGATGCGTCTCCTCGTCTGGCGCGAGGGCGTCGCAGCCGCGCAGGCCGTAGTGCTTCTCCACGAAGTCCTTCGCCGCGCGCACGACGGGGGCGGACGGGAACGGCCCGAAGTAGAGCGCGCCGTCATCGCGGACGATGCGGCACGTGGCGAAACGGGGAAACGGGTCGTCGGGGTCCGCGCGCAGCGCGAGGTAGCGCTTGTCGTCGCGCATGAGGATGTTGAAGTGCGGCTTGTACTGCTTGATCAACGAGGCCTCCGTGAGCAGGGCCTCGGCGTCGTTCTTCACGCACATCCACTCAAGATCGGCGACGGTGTTCACCATCGAACGCACCTTCGGCGCGAGGTCGGCGCTCGGACGGAAGTAGGAAAGCACGCGCCGACGAAGATTCTTCGCCTTGCCGACGTAGATGATGACGCCCCGGCGGTCCCTCATCAGGTAACAGCCAGGGCGCGACGGAACGCCTTTCAGGCGTTCTCGCAAGACGTCGTTCACGCGACGGGTTGGGCTTTCTCGGCTTCCTTCTGCTGCTCAAGTGCCTTGGCTTTCGCCTCCTCCTCCTTGAGCAGGGCCTCGCCCTCCGCCGTTCCTCTCTTGAACTCGCCTTTGGCCTTGCCGAGCGAACGCGCCAGCTCCGGGAGCTTCTTGCTTCCGAACACGAGCACGAGCACGACGATCACCAACAAAATCTGCCAAGGTCCCCAGGCCATCTTTTTATCCTTTCTTTTCTTTTTCGGTCAACTGTGAGTCAATAGTTTACCGCATCTCGGCGCGTGAATCAAGCCCCCCGTAAAATTTTATGAAGAATCTGCCAGTTGCGCGAACGGGGCAAATGTGGTATATTTTCTGGCATGAAAATACATACGCTCCTCCTCGGCGCCGCTCTGGCGGCGGCCATTCCGGCAACAGCGGCGCAAAGCCACTTCGTCATCTTCGACAACTTGCTGCGCGTTCCCGCGTACTGCTACCCGCTCCCCTCCGGCTGGACCGGCATGGGCTGGATCAAATGGGAGATTCCCTTCAAATTGAATCCGAACATCGAGAGCACCATCTTGATGAACCCGTCGGAACGGCGCATCGTGCAAATGACAAGCTCCGTCAACAAGGGTTCGTTCGCCCTTGAACAGACGGGCAACATCTACTCCGACGCAAACGCCATGGCCGCCTACCTGGCGCGGCAGATCAACTCGTCCATCGTCGTCCCCGGCCTCGCCAACTTCAGGCCGAAGTACGGGCGCTTCAGCGACGACATCCCGCCGCAGACGCGGCAGATCATCAACGCCGCCTTCTCCATCAGCCGGACCGCGCAGTTCAAGAAGGCGTTCAAGGTGGAGTGCTTCTTCGACTGCGAGTACAACGGCGCGCGCTGCGAGGCGCTCTACGAATACGTCTGCGCGTTCACCGCGACGCAGATACGCCCGAACCTGCCGACGATCGCGACGGCCGCCGAGCACAATCTCTTCTTCACGATCGCGCCGCCCGGCGAGCTGGCCGCGACGAAGAAAATCGGCGGACGCCTCCTCGCCGGCCGATTCGTGAACCGGTTCTGGAAGACCGCCGAGGACCGCATGATCGCGGCGATGATCAAAGGCAAGATGATCGGCATGAACGAAGGCATGGACCTCATGCGCCAGTCGCAGGCCGAGAACCAGCGCATCATGGAGGATGTCCGCCGCAGGTGGAGCGAGGTGATCCGCGAGGTGAAGACCGTGGACAACCCGCTTTCGCCCGGCGACAAGATCGAGCGGCCGATCTACTTCGACCACTCGTTGATCAACTCGCGGCAGGACACCATGATCCTGAGCGACCGCACCATTGAGCCATACGAAGCCGAGAAGCTTATCGGCCAAGGCTTCTGGACGGCGGTGGATTAAAAAGAAGCCGGGACGCAAACGATTGCGATCCCGGCGTTGCCGCAACGGGCGAGACGCCCGTTGTCCCAGTGAAGCGGCGAGACGCCGCTTCACCTGGGGAAGGCCGTCAGCCCTCGAAGTGGTAGACGTCGCGCTTGTGGTACTTCGTGTGGAGGAGGTGGTGGGCCTTCTCGCCGCCCTGCGCGCCGGTCTTGCCGTCGAGGTAGTCCTTGTAGAGGGCCTGGACCTGCGGGTTGAGGTGGCTCATGCGGAGCGTCGACTTCTCGTCATCCGTGTAGATGCCGGCCGTGCGCTGCGCGCGGACCTCGTCCGTCGCGAGGCAGGGCTGGCCGCCGCCGCCGATGCAGCCGCCGCGGCACGCCATGACTTCGATGAAGTCGTAGCGCGGCTTGACGCCGTTCTTGCGGTCTTCGCGGATCTCGTTGATGATCTTCTCCACGTTGCCCATCTGGTGCGCGACGGCGATGTTCACCTTCGTGCCCTTGATGTCGATCGTGGCCGTCTTCACGCCCTCCATGCCGCGCACTTCCTTGAAGTCGATGCTCGGGGGCTGTTCCTCCTTGGTGATCAGGCAGTACGCCGTGCGGAGGGCCGCCTCCATCACGCCGCCCGTCACGCCGAAGATCGTGCCCGCGCCGGTGTAGGCGCCGAGCAGGTCGTCGGCCTTCTCCTCGGGGAGATCGTTGAAGTCGATGCCGGCCGCCTTGATCATGCGAGCGAGCTCGCGCGTGGTGAGCACGACGTCCGTGTCCTGCTGGCCGGTGGCGCTCATGTTCTCGTCGCGGGAGATCTCGTACTTCTTCGCCGTGCAGGGCATGATCGAGGTCATGTGGATCTTCTTGGGATCGACGCCGTTCTTGTCGGCCCAGTAGCTCTTGGCGAGCGCGGAGAGCATCTGCTGCGGGGACTTGGCGGACGAGAAGTTGCCCGTGAAGTCGGGCGCGTACTTCTCCATCCAGTCGGTCCACGCCGGGCAGCAGCTCGTGAGGAGCGGCAGGTCCTTGCCTTCGGTGAAGCGCTTGATGAACTCCGTGCCTTCC
>ONRL01000103.1 GCA_900320225.1 uncultured Lentisphaerota bacterium | reverse complement strand
CTCTTCAAGGCCGCGAAGTGCCACCACTGCGGCAACTGCCAAAATGGTGGGGACTGTCCCCATGGCGCGCGCGTGCCGTGCGGACGCCGCTGGACGGTGGCGGAGCTCGCGCAGGAGATTCGCGTCAACGCCGACATTCTGCGCTCCTCCGGTGGCGGCGTGACCTTCTCCGGCGGAGAGCCGCTCATGCAGGCCAAGTTCCTTTGCGCGCTCGCGGATGAACTTCGAAGCGGCGAGACGACCCTTCCCCTAAATCTTGCCATTGAGACGAGCGGGTATGCGCCGGAGGAGGTCTATCGAGAGGTGATTGAGCGGATGAATCTCGTGTTTCAGGACCTCAAGCACCCTGACCCCGAGGTGCATCGGCGCTGGACGGGCGTGGACCCCGCCACCATCCACGCGAACCTCGCCTGGTTGAAGGCGTCGGGGCGGCCGTTCGTCGCACGCATCCCCCTCATCCCCGGCGTGAACGACTCCGAGGAGGCGAAAGAGGGTTTCGCGCGGCTACTGGAAGGGCCTTCCGGCCTCCTGCGCGTGGAACTGCTCCCCTACCACCTCACGGCGGCGGCCAAGTACCCCTTCACGGGCCGCACTTACGACCCCGGCTTTGACCCGACGGCTCCCCTCAACAAAGAGACCGCGGCGTTTGAACGCCACGGTCTCCCTGTCGTCGTGATGTAACCGTCCGTCAGTCGCCGATGTGGAACGCGCCGAGCGGCAGGTTCATCTCGTTGTAAAGGCAGCCGAACCACGGCGCCGAGTACATGTAGCGCAGCTTCTTCGGCGCGGCGACGCCGTCCGCCTTCACGACGAGGTCCGTGCCCTTGATGTTGCCGTCGCACTTCGGCTTGCCGTCGCGTCCCTTGCCCCAGGCGAGGTTCTCAATCGTCGCCTTCACCCACTTGCCGTCTTCGCCGCACACCTCGAAACCGGTCTGCACGCTGCGGTCGGGGTTGTAGACGTACCAGCCCTTCGCGTCGTTGAAGGTCAGGACGAACTTGTCGCCCTCGACCTTCCAGCTCTTGAGCGTGGGCGAGTTGTCATTGAGCCAGGAATAGCCGTAGTCGCGCTTGAGGGCGTGGAGCGCGAGACGCTTCGCGACCGTGCGCTTGTCGTTCGGGTGGATGTCCGCGAGGTTGCCCACGTCGTTGATCACGGCCATGCCGGCGTTCTTCTCCTCGCGGTCGAACTGCGCCTGCGCCTCTTGGATGTAGGCGATGCCAGGGTTGCCCCACGGCGCGAGCTGCACGAAGTAGAGCTTGAGGTCGGGGTTCTTGAACTCCTTCGCCCAGCCGTTGTAGAGCGCGTGCATCTTGTTCGCGTAGCGCTGATATTCACCGGCGTTGTGGCAACCCTGGTACCAGATGAAGCCACGGATGGACATCGGCGTATACGCCGCCACCATGCCGTACCAGAGGGCGCTCGGTTGCTGGATCGCGCCGCCGATCGGGCCCTTGCGCATTTCGGCTTTCCAGTCCTTCTGCGACACGACCTTCCAGTTGCGCTCTTCGTCGAGGTCCTTCAACCCCTCATAGCCGCTCCGGGGCGTCCAGGCGTCGATGTTCGTGCCGCCCCAGCTTGAGTCCACGAGGCCGATCGGGATGTCCAGCGCGTTGGCGAGCTCAAGGGCGTAGTAATAGCCCATCGCGGAGGGTTTGCGCGCCATCTGCTCCATCGCCTGCGGCGTCATCGGCGTCCACTCGGCCTTCACGTCAAGCTTCGGCTCGGTGGCCATCACAAGCGGCGTCTTGACGAGACGCACCCACGGCTTCACGGTCATCGCGATGTGCATCGCGCCCTGTCCGTCGCGGTAGCGCGGACCGCCGCCCCAAATGGGGCAGTCCGTGTTGGACTGTCCGCTGCAGAACCACACCTCGCCCACGAGGACGTCCTTCAGCACCTCATCATTCGCCGCAAGCGTGCGGCCTTCCTTGCAGGCGGACATCGCGCCCAGTTCGACCATCCACTTGCCCTTGGCGCAGGCCTTCGTCTCGCGGGACTGGCCGGCGAAGGACACCTTCACCGCCTCGCCGGGATCCGCCGTGCCCCACACGCGCACGGGCATGTCGCGTTGGAGCACCATCTTGTCGCCGAACACGGGGGCGAACGCCACCTTGGCCTCCGCCGTCCACACGGCCGCCAGCGCGGCCACGATCATCAGTTTCTTCATTGCTTCTCCTTGGGTTTATTTGCCCTTGACGCTCTTCATCGCGCAGGCTTTCATCTTTTCGGCGCGCGCGGCGTCGAGGAAATCGGGTTTGTACGGACACTTCGTCACGTCGACGCCGTAGAGCGACGCCGTCCACACGAGCGCCTGCAGGTAGTGCCCCTCGCGGTTGAAGTGGAACACGTCTCCCTTCGGCTTCCACTTGCCATTTGGATCCTGCTCGAACTTCGCCGACCCGCAGGGGTCGCCGCCGAACGAGTTCTCCGTGTAGACGACGGGCAGCGCCTTGCGATAGAGCTGCACGGCCGTGCCGACGGGAATCACCTGGAAGCCGTTCGCCTTCGCGAAATCGCCGTACGCGGCGTGGAGTTTCGCGTACATCTCGTTCTGGTCGATGCCCCACTTTTTCAGGCGGCTGTCCCACGGCGTGTAGCTCCACGTCTCCTGCACCACGATCTCCGCCTGCGGGGCGAGCTCGCGGATCTTCTTCACGAGGTTATCCGCGTAGGGGTGGTACGAGTCGGGCTGCCAGCTGAAGTGCGACGCCTGCTGGATCGTCACGATGTCCCAGCGGTCGGCCTTGAGCAGCTGGGGGATGTTGCCGCCCACTTCCTTGTACGCCTTGCCTGTCTTGTGGTGCTTCCGATCCACCTTGCGGACCGCCTGGGCGACGGGAGCGGCGGCGTTGTCGCAACTGACATAGTCCCATTTGACGCCGTAAGGGAGGAAATCGGGATCCCCCGCTTTCTCCACGTTCTGCCAGTGGCGTTCAAATGAGCAACCGCCAATGAACATCGAACAAAGATCAAGTTTGAGATCCATCGACTTCGCCACCTGCGGGAACTGCTGCAGGAGGCAAATCGAGAAGCTGTTGCCGATCATCAGCACCTTCAGGTTCTTGCGGGGCTTCTCGGCGACCGTGCGCACGCCCTCAGCGGCAAGGCTAGTAATAGACACCACAAGAGCTGTCAATAGAATTGCTTTCTTCATAATTTCTCTTTCTTTGACTAAGTCCGTTCTTTGGTTGGTTAGTGTTTATTCTAGCCACAAAGAACACAAAGTCCACAAAGTTTTCATAGAAATTGTTGGATTTCCTTTAACTCTGTGTACCTTTGTGTCCTTTGTGGCTAAAAATCAGAAAAGCGAGGGTTGCGTGAGGCCGCCAGAGATGGGCGAGAGGCCGAGGCGCTTCCACGCGAGCGGCGTGGCTACGCGCCCTTTGGGCGTGCGATCAAGATATCCTTCCATGATAAGAAACGGCTCGTACGCCTCCTCGATTGTGTCCGGCTCCTCGCCAACCGAAACGGCAATCGTCGAGAGTCCCACCGGACCGCCCCCGAACTTGGCGCAGATGGTCTCGAGAATCTTGATGTCCATCTCGTCGAGGCCGTTGGGATCGATTTCAAGGAGACCGAGCGATTCCACGGCCACGGGACGGGTGATCATGTTGTCCGCCTTCACCTGCGCGTAGTCGCGCACGCGGCGGAGGAGATTGTTGGCGATGCGCGGGGTTCCGCGCGCGCGTGCGGCGATTTCAAGGGCACCGTCCGCATCAATGCCCACGCCGAGTTTCGCTGCCGAGCGCGTGACGATCTCCGCCAGTTCCTTCGGCTCGTAGAAGCTGAGACGGTTCACGAGACCGAAACGGGCGCGGAGCGGGGCGGCGATGAGGCCGATGCGCGTGGTGGCGCCCACGAGGGTGAAGCGGGGAAGTTCCAGACGCACGCTGCGGGCGTTCGGTCCCTGGTCGATCATGATGTCGATCGCGAAGTCCTCCATCGCCGAGTAGAGGTACTCCTCCACCGTCTTCGCCATGCGGTGGATCTCGTCGATGAACACGATGTCACCCGCCTCCAGCGAGGTGAGCAGTCCCGCGAGGTCGCCGGGCTTCGTGAGGACGGGTCCGGACGTGGTCTTCACGTGCACGCCCATCGCATCGCCGAGGATATAGGAAAGCGTGGTCTTGCCCAAACCGGGCGGACCCGAGAAAAGCACGTGGTCCAGCGTCTCCCCGCGTTCCTTGGCGGCCTTCACGGCCAGTTCCAAACGGTCGCGGATCTTCTGCTGTCCCACGAATTCGCCGAACTGGCCGGGCCGCAACCGGTTGTCAAACGCCGTGTTGCGTCGGTTCAGCTCATCCGATGTCCGCTCATTCTTCATGTCGTCCCCGCCCGTTCGGGCTGTAGAAAACGAAAGAAAAGGGGCAAGCAGAGAAGCCTGTCCCTTTCCTTTTTTAGCCTCGCGCGGCTATCTTACTGCGCGGGAGCCGTACCGTCATCACCGTACCCCTTTTCCTTGAGGTAGTCGATGATTTTTCCGACGGTGGTGAGCTTTTCGGCGTCCTCCTCGGGGATGGCCGCACCGAACTGCTCTTCAAATGCCATGATGAGCTCGACCGAGTCAAGCGAGTCCGCGCCCAAATCATCAATGAACGACGCCTCAAGCGTCACCTGCTCGGCGTTGACACCGAGCTGGTCAACGATGATCTCTCTCACGCGGTCTTCAAGTTTTCCTGCCATTTGTTTTTACTCCTTGGGTTTGGAAGATGCGAGTAGTATACCATATCTCCCGCCGAAAGGCGAGAGCAAAAATCCATGAAATGGAAAAATCAGCCAATCATGCCGCCGTTGACGGAGATGATCTGCCCCGTAATATAGGCCGCATCGGGTGAAACAAGGAAGCCAACGCACTTCGCGATGTCCTCGGCCGTACCGAAACGACGGAGCGGAATCGTCTCCATATATGCCTTTTTCACGTCTTCGGACAACACATCCGTCATTTTGGACTGAATGAAGCCAGGTGCCACGGCGTTACAGCGGATGTTGCGGGAGCCGAGTTCCTTGGCCGTCGTCTTCGTGAGGGCGATTACGCCACCCTTCGACGCCGTGTAGTTGGCCTGTCCGGCATTGCCCATGATGCCCACGACTGAGGCGAGGTTGACGATTGAGCCGCCCTCCTGGACGCCATCGGCGGATTTGTTCTTCATCATCGGGCGCGACACCGCGCGCGTGAAAAGGAACGTGCCCTTCAGGTTGACGTTCAGCACGGCGTCCCAATCCTCGTCGCTCATGCGCATGAGGAGGCCGTCCTTTGTGATGCCGGCGTTGTTGATCAGGATGTCGATACGGCCAAACTTGTCCAGCACGGCCTTCACGCAGGCGTTCACCTCGTAGCTCACGGCCACGTTGCAGCCGAGCGCCAGCGCCTCGGAACCGGCCGCCGTCACGAGCCCGCACGTCTCCTCGCACCATTCGGGCTTGAGGTCCACCACGGCGACCTTCGCGCCCTGCTCCGCGAGCTGTTTCGCGATCTGCTGCCCGATGCCGCGCCCGGCACCCGTGACCAGCGCAATCTTGCCATCAAGATTTCCCATCCAAATTTCCTTTCTTTTCCGTTTCGCTGCCACTCTTGGCAGACGCGGATAGTATAGCATTTCTCGCCATCACGCGCAACGCGCGGATTTCTTCATTGCGCAATGGCGCGGAGACGGTCGACGAATTTGTCAAGATAGCGGGACTTGGCCTCTTCCGAAAGGCATGATGTCTCAATTAGCCTCGTTACCGGGTCTCTGTGCCCTTGGAACCTTGCAATGTGACCGCAGACCTCTTCTTCCGGCACTCCGAACGTTGTGCCCAGCTCGATGAAATCGGCCGAAGAATAGAATCCCAGTGCCTCGTAGGCCGGCGTGAAGTGTCCGTCGGCGAAGAAATCCAGCCCGCTCGCGACGCCGAGAACATGACTCCGCCCTTGAACACGAGTTCGTATTTCCCGTCGCGCAAAGCATAGCGCGGCTCGGCATATTCAACGGACACGACGAGCGTGCCAACTGCACCATACGCCACAAAATGCTGATTTTCCCCTCGATACTCAACGTCGTAGGCAGCTGGAATGCCATAGCCTTTTTCACCCGACAACAGATTCCGACGGCTGTCGGGCAACTTCTTTCCATACGCCTTTTCCAGTGCAACCACAATTCGCCGAGCCGCCGCCTTAAGCTCGGCACGCGAAACATCGCCGTCAAAGACACGTCGGAAGAACACCGATTCAATCTTCTTGCCGCTGGATTGTACCCCTGTGGCACAACGTCGTTCCGTCAGCCCCTCGATGGGCGTCGGCAACTTCTCCCACGAGAATCCCCACAGTGGCTTCGACTGAGGCGCTTCAAGATCAACGCCAAACACGCTTTTGATTGCCGCACTCAAATCAGCTGCCTCGGCATCCAGATCCTTCAACTCAAGTTTTGCGGCAATTCGCGAATGGATTGCCATGCTCGAAAAGGTCTTCACGCCCTTTTCGCCCTCACTTCGCCCTTCGGCGACGCGTAGGAACACCGTCTCATCATTCGCTCCGGCACCAGTAATCGACCATGACCTCATCTTGCCAATCGTCTGCGGAGTCGCATCTCCCATAAACCTGATGCCGTACTTCCGCGCAAGAGACTCCTTCCGCATGACAAGATTGGACACCGCCTCGTCAAAACACCGACCATCTTCCCGGATTCCCCTCACGCCCTCAATGCGCTTCTTTCCTGTCAGCATGATCGTGATCTCGTCAAAACCGCACCAGCTATTTGTCATAACGGCCTCATAGCACCTGGACGCGATACCATTGAGGTAATTCGTTCGTACCTGTTTCACCGTCCCCTCATACACCTCTCCAAATTTCAACCCACACGGCAGAATGATCGGCTTCGCATCAAGGTTTTGCGACCATTCCTTCGCGAACGCTTCCAATCCACCCAACACACTCGTCATGCAGAAAATCGCCGCAATTGTTCCGCCAATCCATTTCTTCGCCATTATTACTTTCTCCTCTCATGCCGAATCAGGAAAACGATGTCAACAGTCGTTTAGAACCTCATCGGGACGTCCCCTTTGTTCCGCTCTCGCGAACGACGCCTTCCACCTCGTCAATGCGCGAACGATCGGATACCGCCAACCAGACGAAACGCTCCCCGTAACGATTTTCCCCTCCTTCCAGCTGGATGAAAAGATCGTGATTGCTGAAAGAGTAGCGCACGAACACGGGACCGCTGTAACGAGACCGTTCCTTCCGTTTGCCGACAGGAGCCTCGCCGGGCGTGAAGTCCTGCGGTTCGTCTTCGTCACGATTCTGACCGCAGGACAACTGGAATCCAAACCTGTCGTTCATCGAAAGGGCAAAATCGTCCAGGATCTCAAGGCTCCTCTTGCGTGTCGTCCCCGTGGGGAAGTGCCCGTAGAAAGCGGCCCCCACAGGCGTCACGGTCGTGTAGGAATAACGGACCTCTGCGAAATCAAAAAAGGGCGCTGGACGAATGTCTTTTCGTCGTTCATGCCATGTGGCAATCGTCTTCACATTCGTCTTGCCATTGCTGATCGAACAACATTCTCTCTCAAATCGCCCCAATTCATTTGTTGAGACACCCGACGGACACCCGAACTTCAGGCCGTAGAAATCGGATAGCCGTGCATTTTCCGCCCTGCGCTGCCTTTCATAGCGCTTGCGGCTTTCTTCCTCTATCTGTCGTTTCATCGCGTCCCAGACGGACGGCAGGGAAACCGTCACTCGCACCTTTGTGGGCGCATCGTCCCCCTTTGCCAGGTTGTTGTCAATGGAACAACTCAGCTCCACGCGCAGGACCCCCTGCGTCGTAATCGACGAAGCCCGCACCGAATCCATGTCCAGCCACAGTTCCGGCCCCTCGCCAACGCTCGGCACTGACGGCGCCGTCTGCCCAGATCCTCTCTGCCCATCGGCAACGGCCCCCTGCACATAGAACAGGTAGTCGTTCAACGGGAACCCGCACCGCCGTTCGACCTCCGCGCGGAATTCATGAATCTTCGCCAGGCTTTCACGCCGCGTCAAGCCGCGCCGGTAGGTGCCGTTTATGGAGAATGAATAGCCGACGCCCGCCATGTTCGTGGCCACTCGAACGGATGAGCAACCCAGAAAAGGTTTCGGCAACGGCACGCTGATCGTGATTGGGCTTGAATAAAGGAACCTGCGGAATATCATATCTTGGCTCGTGTAGATTTCCCGTGGCTGGAGAAGTTCCTTCCGCCTGTCGACAGGCGACTCTACGGTGTTTGTCGTCGCCGACATCACCGTCCCCAGCTTGATTCCAAATGGTGCTGGAATCTGCGCACTCGCGACGGCACTTAACAGCGCGGCGCAACCGCCACAAATGACTCTATGAAACAATCTCATTTTAAAAGGTTCACCTTCGTTACGTTCGCCTTGCCTCGCGCGATGTCTGGTGACTGGATGATATAGACGACGACCGCTCCCTTGCAAGTGATTTCGAACTTCTCGCCTTTCTTGGCATAGCGTGGCGCGGCGTAGCAGATTTCAATGGCGATGTCGCCGACCTTGCCGGTAAAATGCTGCGTCGCGTCATATGCAAGCTTCGCCCTCGTGTCGCCGAAGGTTGGAACTCCTTCTCCCAAAATCTTTGCAAGCCGCTCCATCCTGAATGTCGTGTCGTCCTCTGGTATCTTCGCCCCGTACTCCTTCTCCAGCCGATCAAGGAAGCGCTGAGCCTGCGTCTTTAACTTCGCCTCGGAAACATCGCCGTCATACGGACGGCGCAGAGCGAATGTCCCGTACAGGGAACGCCAGAAACGGACGAATTGATCGGCCTTGCGCTCCGTCATCCCCTCAAAGGGCTTATCAAGCGGCACCCACTCGCGCTTCGCCTTTTCCCGCGAATCTACCTGCCCTAGAACGGACGAAAACTCGTTCGTTTTCGGCGGCTTGTCGAAATCGACGCCAAATAGCCGATTAATCGTCTCGCGCAATTTCTTCGCCTCCTCATGCGCTGACTGCTGTTCCTTCGTGGGCGCAAAACTGCCGAATGATGCCGACTGCGTGTTGTTCGTGAAGACTGGAATCTTGTCACCGGGCTTGTAGGACGGCCACTTGAAATGCGGGCGTTTCATATAGTAGATGCTGATGCTGTAGTCCCCTTTATTGCTGAACATGCCATTGACGGTGTACTGTACTGACACGTCCTTTACTTTCTTCTCCCCGCTGAAAAGGACGACGCCCGTTGCAAACCACCCGCTCTTTTCTTTCTTGCGCTTGAATTCCGTATCAAAGTCCCGCACGGATTCCTTTGCCTCTTCTTCTGATTTGACATGCGAGGTGCACCGCATGACGATTCCAAGGCGTTTCCCCATGTCAGCGGCAATCTTGTCAACCGTCTCGCGACATTCGGAATAGGACATCATCTTGCCGGAATTCGATGCCCAACGGCCAATTTCAAGATTGCATTGCTCAAGACATTTCTCCTCGCCTTTGAAATTGAGCGACACCTTTTCACAGCCAAAATACGGCGTGGCAAGACGCGCCTCTGCATGGTGATAGAAGTTCGTTGTCGTCTTTTTCGTGAGTGGATCGTACATCGCATGCGCATCCGTCCGAATCAAGTCGCCAAAAGCCTTTGCGTATTCGCCCGAACCGATTTCCAGTTCAAACGGCGAATCGAGAACGATTTCCCCATCCTCGATTCGATACGTGGCTTCACACGGCAATGCCGTGACGGCCGATCCAAGAAGCACCGTCGCCGCAATTGTTCCGCCAATCCATTTCTTCGCCATTTTTACTTTCTCCTCTCCTGCCGAATCAGGGGATGCCATCTCCCCTGCCGCGAACAGTATACCACAATTCGGGGGGATTATGCTATACTACACCCCCATGAAAGCACTGATTCCAGCGGCGGGGCATGGCACCCGCTTCCTGCCCGTCACGCGCGTCGTCCCCAAGGAGATGCTGCCCGTCGGGTCCAAACCCGCCATCCAGCTCATCGTCGAGGAGGCACTTGCGGCCGGCGCGGACGAGGTGGTGATCGTGACCTCCCCCGAAAAGGAGATCATCAAGGGCTATTTTGACGGCGATCCCGACCTCGCCGCGCGCATCCGCTGGGCGTACCAGACCGAACAAAAAGGCCTCGGCCACGCCGTCTTGCAGGCGGCGGACGCCCTCGCGGGCGAAACGGAACCCGTGCTCGTGCTGCTCGGCGACGCCCTCGTCTCGGGCGAAGCCCCCTCCGCCGCGATGGCCGCGATCTCGCGCGCCCACGGCGGCGCGTCGGTGGTGGGACTCGAACGCGTGCCGCGCGAACGCATCTCGCGCTACGGCATCGTGGCCGGCACGCCCGAGGACGACCGCGTGCTGAAGCTCACCGACCTCGTGGAGAAACCCCAACCAGAAAACGCCCCGTCCGACCTTGCGATCGCGGGGCGCTACCTGCTCCATCCCGACATCTTCACCCTGCTCGCCTCGCAGACCCCGGGGCACGGCGGCGAGATCCAGCTGACGGACTCCATCCGCCGCCTGCTCGCCGCGCGCCCCGTCTACGGGTACCGCTATCCGGGCCGCCGACACGACATCGGCAACCCGCAGGGTTATCTCGAGACGCTCCAGGCGTTCGCTTAGACGCCCGAGTAGCAGACGAATCCGCCGTCGACCGGCAGCGTGACGCCGGTGATGAACGACGCTTCGTCGGAGAGGAGGAACCGCGCCGCGCCGTGCAGGTCGCTCGGCTGGCCGAACTTGCGCATCGGCGTCTTCGCGATCACCTTGTTGCCGCGCGCGGTGAGCGTCTTGCCGTCCTTCTCCAGCATCAGGAACCGGTTCTGGTTCGTGATGAAGAAGCCCGGCGCGAGCGCGTTCACGCGGATGCCCATCGGCGCGAGGTGCGTGGCGAGGAAGCTCGTGAAGTTCATGATGCCGGCCTTCGCCGCGCCGTAGGCCGCCACCTTCGTGAGGGGCTGGTACGCCGCCATCGAGCAGAAGTTCAGCACGGCGCCGCCCTTCTTGAGCATCTCCTTGCAGAACACCTGGCAGGGCAGGATCGTGCCGATGAGGTTGAGTTTGTTGACGAACTCGAAGCCCTCCGGCATGAGGCCGAAGAAGGTGTCCTCCAGCTTCACGCCCTTCGTCATCTGCTCGGCGGGCGTGGTGCCCTTCGGGTGGTTGCCGCCCGCGCCGTTGATCAGCACGTCGATGCGCTTCCACTTCTTGAGGACGGCCTCGCGAGCTTGGCGCAGAACTGCTTCGCCACGTCGCCGCGCAGGTCGAGCACCGCCACCTTCGCGCCGTGCTTCAGCAGGTCCTCGGTCATGCTCGAGCAGAGCACGCCGGCCGCGCCCGTGACGACGCAGACCTTTCCTTCCACGCCCTTGTCCTTTACGATTTTCATCTTATTCTCCTTTTGGGGGTTTGAAAAACGGTTAACGCTCCGAAACCTTTTGTGATCTTTGTGTTCTTTGTGGCAAAAACATTGGTAGAACGATGTTACTTGTCGAAAGCGAAGGTGATTGTGCGGCCGTCCCAGTTCTTCCGGAACGCGTCCCACGACGCCGGACGCCGTCCGGGACCACCCTCCTTCTGACGGAACTCGGCGGGCAGCGGGAAGTAGAAGTCACGCGCGACGCACGTCACCTCCGCCCGGTCCTCACTGATGCGCATCAGGCCGTAGCCCACGTCGTTGTCGAGGCCGAACGACGGCAGGCCGAACTGCAGCACCTTCTTCGCGTTCTTGCCGTAGTCGTCCATCACGTAGTTCGTCATCCAGTGGTGGTGGTGCCCGTGCAGGTAACCAAACACCGTCGGCGCGCGCGCAATCAGCTTGCTGATCTTGAGGTCCGGCGCCTGGTGGTGCGAGCAGACGAACGTGGGCTTCTTCGCGGAGGCGAGGCGCTCCTTCAGCCACGCGAGCTGCTTCGCCCCGAGGTCGTATCCCGTGCAGGTCGAGTACTTGCCGCGCTCCTTCACGGCGCACTCGACGTGCGAGTCGAGCACGATGAAGTCGGCATGCGGGGTGGAGACCTCCGAGACGAGTTTCCCGTCAATGCCGCCGCGTCCCTTGTATTCGGGGTACGCCGTGAGGAACTCGGCCACGCGGTCGTGGTTGCCCATCGCGTGCGAGACCTTAATGCCGGCGTCCTCCAGCGGCTTCAGGAACTGGCGGCAGAGCGCGTATTCCTTCTCTTCCGCGAAGGCGAGCGAGATGTCGCCGAGCGCGATCACGTTGGCGGGCAGCGGACGCAATGCGAGGATTTCCGAAACGTACTTCTGGATCGTATTGTTCACGTGCGGGTACTCGCGCCCCGTGCGGTACTTCTGCTCGCTGAACGGCAAGGCCACGTGGATGTCCGAGATAAGCGCGACGAGGTTGGGGTCTGGCGCGGTCGTTGCCGCAGCACCCTTCTTCGCGGTGGCGCATCCGGCCGCCGCCGTCGCAAGGCAACCGGTGAGGAATTGTCGTCTGTCAAGTTTCATCGGAACTCTCTTTCTTTTTTAGCCACAAAGGACACAAAAGACACAAGGTTTTGCAATCACTTCTTCGTGCTCTTTGTGTCCTTTGTGGCTAATCAACACGATCAGATTGGCTCAACTGCGAGCGTGAGGTTTTCCTGCGCCACCACCCGTACCTCCGTACCGGGCTCGAGGCGGGTGGCGGCTTTCGCCGTCCACTCCGCGTCGCCCAGGAGGATGCGCCCCGGCACGTCGGGACGGACCACCTCCACCACGCGCCCCACGCGGCCAATGTATTCATTGTCGATGGAGGGCGACTCCTGTTTGTCCCCCGTGAACACCTTCTTCAGGTACTTGCGCAATACGAGCAAATAGAGTATCGACAACACGGAGAACGCGGCGAGTTGCCCCCACAGCGGCAACGACGGGAACATCCACTTCAACAAGGAGACCGTCGCCGCCGCGAGTCCGAAGAAAAACACCACGAACCCAGGCGAGGCCAGTTCCGCCAGCATGAGGAACGCTCCCGCGTACATCCACAACCAAACCGGACTCAAGAAATCCATTTCTATCTCCTTTCGACTCTTTGCCTGTCTATCCTTCTAGGATGTCTTGGCGGAAATGATATCACATGACATGGATTTGCGCAAGCACCCCGGGCGTGGTTCTCGACTTTTCGCCGGGCGCGAGGTTGCGGAGCGCCGTCAGCTTGACGCGTTTGCGACCACCCGCACCTCGCTCGGCGACTGGCCGTTGCGCGTGACCTCGATGTGCGTGCGGATCCGCTCGCGCAGGCGCTCCACGTGGCTGATCACGCCCACCTTGCGCGAACCGGTGAGGGCATTGAGGCGTTCAAGCGCCTCGATTGCGGAATTGAGATGCTCCCCGCTCAAGGTTCCGAACCCTTCGTCGATAAGAAGCATGTCCACGCCAAGCCCCGTGTCGCTCATCCCCGCAAGCCCCAGCGCAAGGGCGAGCGACACGAGAAACTGCTCGCCGCCCGAAAGCGTGTTCACCGGACGCTCCGCGCCTCCCTCGAACGCGTCCTTCACCGAAAGGGTCAGTCCCTTGCAGGAGAGCTCGTAGCGGTTCGACAGCTGCCTCAGGTAGTGGTTGGCCTTCACGAGGACGTTCGTCAGGACATACGACTGTATCTCGCGGCGGATCTTCTTTCCGTCGTTGTCCCCGAAATGCACATGGATCGGATTCCATTCGTCCCGTTCCGCCCTCAGCCGGTCCGCCTCCTCTATTTTCGCCTGGCGCTCGGCCGCGCGTTTGTCGTCGTCGGCGATCTGCTGCAGGCAACGGCCCCGTTCGTCAAGGACCTTGTCCTCTTCCGCCTTGAACGCGGCCGCGCTCTCCGCGAGCGCCAGCTCCGTGTCGGAATCCGCCAAGCCTTCGGGACGCGCGCCGAGATGCCGCTCCACGTTTGTCCGGGACTCCTCGTAGCGCCCGAGCCGGCCTTCGACGTCCGCAGTGGACGTTGCCGCCGTCTCGCCCGCCCCCACCTCGCCGAGTGCGACGACCTTCTCCACCGCGCGCCTTGCGCAATCGGCAATTTGGCGCATGCTCTCCGTACGCGCGTCGCGTTCGCTCTCCACCCTGGGCAGTTCGGCCTTGCGGGCAACATACTCATCCGCCGACGCCTTGAACGCGTTTTCGACGGATCCGGCGTCCGCATTCCACGCCTCAAGCCATCCCGGCTCGGGCACCCTCGCGGAAACCTCCGCCAGCTTCTTCTCGGCGCGTTCGCCCTCTGTCTTTATCGAAGCCTCGTATATCTGCACCTTGTTCTGGAGCTTCTCGACCCTCTTTTCCGCATCCGTCACACCGGTCTTCGCACGATCTCTCGCTTCCCTGAGATCGTTCAGTTCCTTCAGCAGGCTCTTGACGACTTTCTCCTGCTTGTCAATCTCCGCCAAGCGCGAGTCAAGCGCGCCGATCTTCGCCCCGCACGCATCAATCGCGGCAGCTACCTTCTCGTCGGAGGCATCTTGAAGACCATACTGGATGGCCGACTCCGAAACGGAGGTCTTCTCGCGAACGATCTTTTCCCGTTCGCCGGCAATCAAATCCCTCTCCGTCTCAATGGCCTTCTTCAGCGCACGTGCGGATGCGGCGGCCTCGTTGTACTGGCGCTCTCTGGCTGTGCAGTCCGTTTCGGCCGCGGCGCATTGCGCGTCGAGTTTCTCGAAGAGCGCCTTGAAGTGTCCCTTGGCATGCAGGCTCTCGATCGTGTGGCCGCAGACCGGGCACGTGTCGCCCACCTTGAGGTCGGCAACCAATTTGTCGATGCCGTCGTCAACCAGTTCCTTCTGGTCGTCGCGGTTTCTTCTGGCTTCGGACGCCGCGTTCCGCGCACTTTCCAGCACGGACTTGAGCGCGGGCAGCTTGCCCTCGGCTTCCGCAAGCTCCTCGCTCTGCGTGGCAATCGACTGTTCGCGGCTCGCCACGCTCGCCAGCATCTTCGCGAGGCCGGCGACGCGTTCCCGCAGCCCCTGGAGATCGCCTCGGCGTTTCTCCTCCTCGTTTCTGGCCTTCTGGACGCCTTCACGTCCGAAATCCTCCAGTTTCTTCTCCTCGGCGGCGACCCGCTGCTCCGCGGCGGAAAGATCCCGCTCCGCCTCTTCCAGCGCAGCCTTCGCCTCCTTCACGCCCTTCTGCAGTCCCGGGAGATACTTCTTGCAATTCTCAAGTTCCCGCTCCGCAGCGGCCTTGTCGCTCCGGGCCTTGCGCACATCGGCAAGGCCCTGCAAGATCACGTCGGCCGATTCGTACATCGCCGCCCGATCCCTCGTCCTGGCAAGGTACTCCGTAAGAGCCCCCAGGCGTTCCGTCGCGCGGGCGACGTCTTCAGATGTCCTGCGCTCCAGCGCCTTGAGCGCGGCGAAGGCGGTGACCAATTCGGCCTTCGCCGTCTCCGCGCTGGCCGCGAGCTCGACCTTGCGCTTCAACCACAGCAGCTTCGCATTCGACGCCTCTCGCTTCTTGCCGAGTTCCGCGATCTGCGCCGCAAGTTCCGCAATGCGCCCCTCGACCTGCCCGCGCGCCTCGCCAAGACCGGCCATCCGGCCGATTTCGTCTTCGAGCGCCTTCACGCCACCGTCAAGTTCCGCCCACTTCGCGGCAATCGCCTTTCCAAGTTCCGAGTACTTCAACGTGTCGGTGAGTTTTTCAAGGATATCGGCCTTCTCATCGTCCGTCCCGATGAGGAACTTGGTGAACTGCCCCTGCGCCAGCATCGTGGTGCGACAGAACTGTTCGAACTCGAGGCCGACCGCCCTTGACGCGACCACCTTGCATTCCCCGACCTTTGTCGAGGTGATGCCGCCGGGCGAACAGTCCTTCCACGTCCACTCCGCGCCCTTGAGCATGCCCTTGTTCTGTCCGCGGGAAATGGCCTCCACGGACCATTTCGCCTCGTACGTCCTGCCGTCGTTTCCGTCCAGCGACACCGTGGCGCAGGCCGATGTCGCCCCGTGCCGGACCAGCTGCCGCGCGTCGTTGTAGGCGTAGCTGCCGATCTCCTGTGCGCCTCTTACGCTGCTGCCGTCATAGCGGGGCGTCTTGCCGTAAAGCGCAAGCGTGATGCAGTCCAGGATGGTGGTCTTGCCAGAACCCGTCTCGCCGCAGATGAGGAACAGGGGCGCTTCGCCGAGCGCACCGTTCTCGAAGTCGAGTTCCGCCGATTCGATGGACGCGATGTTCCTGATCGTGAGTTTCCTGATCTTCATGCCCGAACCTCCTCCATGAGCGTCTTGACGAGTTCGAGTTGACGGTCCGTCATTTTGTGGCGAGCCGACAGGATCTGAAGGACTTCGTCGTCCGAAAGCTCCTTCAGTTCCGCCATCGTCAGGATTTTCCTGTTTTCCCGCCTCTCCGGCGCCTCCGCCCGGACCGGATTGTTCAAGCAGAACCTCACCCCCTTCGCGGCACACGTCTGCCGAGCCCGCTCCGTCCAGTCCGGCCCCGGCAGCTCATCGGCGCCGAGGCGCACGTTGAGCCGGATGTACGTATCGGCCGGCAACTGCGCCTCGATCAGCTGCCGAAGCGCGTCCTCGAACGGCAGTCCCTCCTCGCCGCCGATGGTGACGAGCGCGTGAAGCGGCTCGAACACCTTCGTCCGGATTTCCACCGTTCCCGGGCCGGGAACGCCCGCCGCGACCGTCACCACGTCCACGCCGTGGTCGTACGTCTCGTCGAAACGGATCGCGCGCGGCGCACCGCAGTAGCGCACAACGGTTTTCCCGCCCTTGACTTCCTGCGGACAGTGGATGTGCCCGAGCGCCACGTAGCCGTATCCCTCTCCCAGCTCCTCCACGCCCACGCACTCCTCGCCGCCGATCATGAGGGACTTGTCATGCCCGCGCAAGTCAATGTCCGCCCTCACCGCAAGATGCGCCATCAGGACTGCGGGAAGACCGTCCGAATGGTCCGCCACGTACTTGGCAAGGCCCTTGAAATAGTCTTTCTCCCGGTTGTCGCCGACGGCGCCGTCAACCACCGGGAAATTGCGCGGATGGCAGAATGGCACGGCGGCGATCACGCCCTTGCCGGGGAGCGTGACCACGTTCCGCCCAAAGACGGCCCTGCCCGCCGCGTCCTCGGCGGGCATGCCGAACACATGCACCCGCGAGCGGAGCCAGAGTTCCTTGTCCACGATGAGCCGTGAATAGCTGTCGTGGTTCCCCGCGATGACGACAGTCACCATGCCGGGGTTGCGCGACGTCACCTCCAGCAGGGCGTCCGTGAAACGCTTCGCCACGTCGTTGCCCGGGGCGCCGGTGTCGAATACGTCCCCGCTCACGACGAGGGCGTCGGGCTGCTCGTCCGCCACAGCCGCCGCCAGCTGCGCGAAAAAATGTTTCTCCTCGTCGGTTTCGTCCCAGTTGTGGAGACGCGCCCCCAGATGCCAGTCACTTGTATGGATGAATTTCATTTCTGCGAGCCTTTCTCCATAAAACGCACACGAGTTCAATACTCCTTGGCGCGTCCGGAAGATTATAGCACAATCTCACACGCCTGTGTCTAATCTTCTTTCTTGCCGCCTTGACGTCTTTCGGTTCGAGCCGTTCGCCATCCGGTCAGGCACTGCGGAGTTCCCACAGCGCGCTGCCGGCGAACCGTCGAACGTCGCAACGGGCGAGACCCCCGCTGCGCTTGTCACGAACGTGTGGTTGAAGATGACTGTGCGGCGAAAAGGAGCCGGTAGAGCCAACCCGGCAAATTGAGGTCGCGGTCAAGCATCGCTTGGATGTACGACGTGAAGTCAAACGGCAGGCGCCGGACCGTCACGCGCCGGACGTCCGCGTCGTAGATGCCGTACGAACAGCAGAGGTCGTTTCGCGGATAGCCCACGCTCCCGACGTTGACGATGTAGCGGCTTGCAGGATTCATCTTGAACGAAATCGACTCCGCCCGAACGGCGGGATGCATGAAATGCCTCTCGAGCTTCGGGCGGCAGACGCCCTTCGCCGTCCACTCCCAGATCGCCGCCACGTGCGTGTGGCCGCAGAACATCAACCCCTCGGTCCGGGCGAGAAAGTTCCGCTCGGCCGCCTCGCCGTAGAGGATGTAGTTCCACATCTTCGGATGCGTGAAGTCGCCGTGCGCGCAGACGAATCCCTCCTCCTCGTGCAGATAGTCCAATCCGCGCAGCCATTCCCGCTCTTCCTCCGCCAGCAACCCGCGTGCCTGCCGGTCGAGGTCGTAGTTGTGGTTCATCTCCACTTCCCACTCCGGCTCGAGACCCGTGCACGCCGAATCGTGGTTGCCCATGAGGATGACATCGAAGTTCCTGAGAACGCTCTCCAACGCCCCCTTCGGGTCATACCCGTACCCGGTGACGTCGCCCAGCAGGATGAATTTCCCGCAGCCCAGCCTGCGCGCATCCGCCAGCGCCACTTCCAGCGCCTTCGGATTCGCGTGCACGTCGCTCATGATGGCGTATCTCTTTTCGCGTTTCATTTCTGCGCTGACATTCCGAGACCTTGATCATTGCCCCATCCCGGACGGTTTCATCCCGACCGAGACTTTGAAGAAGTTGTAGTTCCGCACGCAGGTCAGGCGATGACCGCAAGGGTCTCGCCCTTCGTGACGGCGGCGCCGTGCTTCGCGACGAACGTGATCTTGCCCGAGGCCGTGGCCTTGATCGGGTTGAAGAGCTTCATCGCCTCGACGATGCAGACCGCATCGCCGGCCTTGACGGCCGCGCCGTCCGCCGCAAGCTCCGGCTTGCCCGGCCCGGCGCTGCGGTAGAACGTGCCGTTGAGGGGCGCCACCACGGGCGTGCCTTGCGGGGGTTCGGCTTCCTTCGGGGAAGCGACACTCTTGTCGCTTCCCTCGGCCTGAAGCGGCGAGAGCGCCGCTTCCCCGAGTTTAACGGCGGAGAGGTCGACTTTCGCGCCGCCGCACGCCGCCATGAGCGCGGCAAAGGCCTTGCCGATCTCGGCGAACTTGGCGGTCTCCGCATCGGCGGCGGGCGCGGGTGCCGCGGCGAACTCGGCCTTCTGCATCTCCACGTCGGCGGGGATCGGATCCTTCGCGTCGTCGGGCTGCGCGCGCCACTTGAAGTAGCCGAGCGCGACCTCGGGGAAGAGGCAGTAGGAGAGGAT
>ONRL01000151.1 GCA_900320225.1 uncultured Lentisphaerota bacterium | reverse complement strand
TAGCCGATCAGGCCGAGCGTGCGGTGCGAGACGTGCCAGTCCATGCCCTCCACCTTGCCCCAGGGATAGCCGGCCTTCGCGCGGGCGTTGTACTGCGGGATCTGCCGGATGAAGCTCAGGAGCAGCGCCACGGCGTGCTCGGCCACGCACTCGGCGATCGACTCCGGCGTATTGTAGATGCCGATGCCGTGCTCCTTCGCCCACGCGCACGGCAGCGCGTCGATGCCGGAGCCGGAGCGGAAGAGCGCCTTCAGGTTCGGCATCTGCGCGAGGACGCGCGGGTCCATGCAGCTCACGTCCGGACCGAATCCCCACAGTATCTCCACGTCGCCGAACGTCGCGAGCAGGTCGTCCGACGACGCGCACTTCTTCGCCTTGAAGTCGCCGAACGCGCGGATCCGCTCCGCAATCCCGGCGGGAAGACGTTCCTCGCCATTTGTCACCAACGCAATCTTGTGCATTTCATTTCCCTCAGATCGCCGCCAGACTCTCGCGTTCGCCCGGCGCGAATTCGAAATCAAACACCTTCAGGTTGGCCTGTATCAGTTCGGGGAACGGCATGCTCACGACCGCGAGCGTGTTCATAGGATCCGTCAGCAGATAGGCCATCGCGACCGTCGCCACCGCCACGCCGTGCGCCGCCGCGATCTCCTCCGCGCGCGCGAGGCGCTTCAGGTTGGCGTCGCAGAGATACCCGCGCTGGGCCACTTCGTCCAGCACCTTCTTCGCGCCTTCGAGGTCGGACGACTTGAACGCGCCCGAGAAGAACCCGCGCCCGAGCGACGAATACGCGAGAAGCGGCATCTGCGTCTCGCGGTACCATGCGCGCGCGTCCGCCATCGCCGTCCCGGTCGCCGTCACGCAGTCCCCGCCCCACGGGTCGCGCACCTGCTCGGCGAGACCGTAGTGCGGCGAGGAGAGCGTCATGCCCGGATAGCCGCGCGCCGCCGCGTAGGCGTTCGCCTCGGCAAGACGTTCGTGCCGCCAGTTGCTGCCGCCGTAGGCGAGGCACTTGCCCTCCTTGCGCAGGGCCTCGAGCGTTTCAATATACTCCGCGACCGGATGCGTCGGGTCATCGCGGTGCAGCAGGAACACGTCCACGTGGTCGGTGCCGAGGATCTTCAGCGACTCGTCGATCTCCTTGCGGATGCGCTCGGCCGTCACGACCTTCTGCGTCCGGTCGCCGAACATGTCGCAGCACTTCGTGAGGAGGACGATCCGGTCGCGGTTGCCGGGCGCCGCCTTCAGCCATTTCGCGATCGACTCCTCGGCCCGCGCGTAGCCGCGCGCCGTGTCGATGGCGTTGAAGCCCGCGTCCACGGCGGTGGAGATGAGCGCGTTCGCGTCGCCGCCCTCCAGCATCACGGGAATCGCCGTCCCGAAGAACATGCGGTGCGCCGGCTTCTCGACGCCCTTGATGGAAACTGTTCTGCTGATCATTTTATCAACCACCTTTCTTTATCTTACAATCACCATCGTGCCAGTGGCGACGTAGAGGCCGTTGAACGCGCCGCCGTTCGCGTCCGCCGCCGCGAACGTGCCGGTGATCGTGCCGTTCGCGTCGGAGGTCACGTCGAAGCGCGTCAGGACCTTTACGCCGCCGACGATGATCCACGATTCGTCAAGTTCCTTCGTGACGCCGCCGACGGTGAACGTGGCGTTGCCACCGCCAGAGGCGTTCTTTGCCGAATACAGATAGAGCGTGTACGAGGCGTTCTTCGCGAGTTTGGAAAGAGTGAAGGTATAGGTGTCGGTCGCGTCGGACGACAAGGCATACGAATAGATGTTGGCATCGTTGGAAGAACCATACGCGATGGCCGAGCCGGAGTCGCGCGTCAGCGTGACGGTCACGTTGCGCTTGGTCGTCCCATCGCCCTCATAGCAATTCGCGCACGTCGCACTAGCCGCGTCGCCGGGACGGAGCGCGTTCCAGGTGTTCCAGGTTGTCCAGCCTTCGCGTGGACGTTGTGCCGTCGGGGAGAACTTGCCCGACCCACGCTGGGTGAAGTGGACGTTGACTACGCGGATATTGTCCGTTACATCACCCTCCTTGACATAACAGACGCTCAGACCAGTACCATCATTGTTTATGTCTGCGCCAGGATCAATAACCGCATCAATCGTATCGCCCGCCTTCAGCCACAGGCGAGCTCCTTCAATCGAGGCCTCGGCAACGCTTCCTGCGTATCTGACAGTGTCGAGCGACACGCGAGCCGCCGCCGGGATGTTCCCACCCGCAAACAGACTGAAGAGGACTCCATCTGCTCTATTGGGATTTTGCATGACAATATCCGTATTGAGATCGCGCGCATGTCCGCGCATGCGATAGATGCCGTCGGCAGGGACTTTCGCTTTCAATGTCGGGCAGGAACTCCGATATCCCGGCGTGTTCGGATGTACAAACAGTTCGTTCGGAAGAATCCTGAGCATTGGGCCCCAGACGTTGTGCCCCATAAGGTAGTAGCTGTCTGACGAAACGACGCCATTTGTTGCAAGCGCAATGCGCGGCAGATTGCCGTTTGCCTGACTTGTACCCGAAGCATAGACGCACCAGCTCAAGTCCGATCCGTTCAACAGCAGATTGGCAGGCATGGAATAGAATTGCGAGATGACCTGTGCATTCGTCTTGGCTCCAACATCCCATGTCGCGCCGCCGCCAAGCACATCTGGGAACGGGTGTTCCCTGTTGCCGCCGGCCCACTGCGCAGTGAAAGACGTTGCCGCGTCGTAAACGTCGCCCGTCTCGCGGCGGAAAATCGCGGAAACGGCCGTCGCATCGCTGTCGATGGTGGCCGTGGGCGAGACAACGATATCGATCGGCTCGCCCGCCGCAAGCAGTCGCGCGTCGAAGGCGATGTGAGTGGTGGAATTGGACTTGTCGTTGTAGTCGATGTATGCACTGCCGACGAGATGGTCGGCAATGTTCAAATAGACGCGAACGCCATCACGATCCGGATTCCTGCTGATGTCACGTGCGACAATTGAACCCGAATACCATCCGCTCACGGGCGGACGGAATCGAACAGTCGTCCACCCGGTTGTCGGATTTGGATGCACACACACTTCCTGTGGAACCACCTGCGCAGTGCTGGTACTGTTCGTGTTCACCACAACAAACGGAGACTTGTTTTCGTTGTTGTTGCAGAAGCCCACCCCTTCCGTCCTACGGCACTGGTTTGTGAAACCTGCCATCGCATAGGAGATGTTCGTGGGTGCCCACGAGGCAAAGTCCACTCCGGCTGGAACCGTAGGGCGCAAATAATGCCATGCACCATCCCGTATGTTGCCATGCGGATTCTGATAAGAAGATGACACTTCGTTCTTCAGCGCGTGCCCAACATCATAGAATGCCCCCTCATCTTCCTTGACGATGATGACCTTGACGCCTGTCGCGTCGTTGCTGTGGGGATTCGCCTGTGTGCTATCATGTACATTGTTACCGACGGCGAAATTGAAGCGCGTACCAGCCGTCAACCATCGGACCGGTATCTGGAAATCAAGCCGAGGCGAACTGTTCGTGACATGTTCGAGTGACACGATCCCGCTAACCAAGGTCTTGTCGCCATTGGGAGGGCCAAGCGTGACATATACGCTTGCACCCGAATTGACGCCGGGGTTGTTGCTTGCGGGTTGCAGACTTGTGTCGCGAAACGAAACAAAGGCCGAATACCATCCATCCTCAGGAATGGTAAAACGCAGCACCGTGTATGTGTTGCCGCTTCCCTGCGGATGCATGACCAATTCATCGGGTTCGATTGGATCGGCGTTGATAAGGAAAGCAGACGACGTAAGCGCATTGTCGGTTACGTTCACCTTGAGGTGCGGTGCACTTGCGCTACCCCATCCATCTAGCTGGTTGTTGTCAACCTTCGTGTGAGTTTGGAATGCACTGAGACCTGTGAACGGCGCAACGGCAGAAGAGGTGTGATACGACCACTGGCCGCCGTTCTCGTCCGTGTAAGGGTTGGCATACGTACCGCTCGCGCAGTTCTGGCGCAGCGCCTTGCCGGCATCGTAGACGGTGTACGCCGATGCCGCCGCCGCAAGCGCGGCCGCCGCGAATGTGAGGACGATCTTTTGCATAGACGAATTCCTTTCCAATCGTTCGGCTACTATTTTCGCACAGACGGCGCTCGCCGTCAATTTAACAGTTGCGTAAAATGCAATTGTATATTTGCGCAGAACGGACTTGCCTCCCGCATCGTGCGCGTGCTATACTCTGCCGCATGGCGAAACTCGCGAACAGCATGCCGCACGTGGTGATCCTCCTGGAGAGCACCTATCCAACGCACACGCAGATCATGCGCGGCATCCTGCGCTTCACCCAGCTACACGCGCCCTGGACGCTCGACGTGCGCACGGGCCGCGCGGGCGAGCCGACCTCCTTCGGCGCGGGGAAGTGGAAGGTGGACGGCATCATCGCGAACCGCCTCCCGCCGGAACTGTCCGCGCTCATCCGCCGCCGCCGCACGCCGACGATCGTGATGAACGACATCGGGCGCGAGGTGCGGCCGATCGCGCGCATCCTCTGCGACAACGCGGCCATCGCGCGCCTCGCCGCGGAAACGCTCGCGGGAAAGGGATTCGAGAACTTCGCGTTTGTCGGCGAGCGGAGCGGCATCCACTGGTCCGTTGCGCGCGAACGTGTGTTTGCCGACGAGATCGCCCGGCGCGGCTTTCCGTGCCGCGTCTATCCGACGGACGAGGGCGGCGGTGCGGAAGACGGCCGGCGCCTGCAGGACTGGCTGCGCGCGCTTCCGCATCCGACCGCGCTCTTCGCCGCCTACGACATCCGCGCCCGGCAGGTGCTCGACGCCTGCCACGCGGCGGGGCTGTCGGTGCCGGACGACATCGCGATCCTCGGCGTGGACGACGACGAGGTCATCTGCGAGACGGCCACGCCCGCGCTCTCGAGCATCCCGCTCTCGATGGCGGACGCCGGGTTCCGCGCGGCCGAGCTGCTGGACCGCGTGATGTCGACCGGGCGGCGTCCGCGCGGCGCGGCCGACATCATCTTCACCGGCACGCATGTCGTGGCGCGCCGCTCGACCGCGCGCGACGCGGTGGCAGACGCGCTCGTGCGCCGGTGCCGCGCGCTGATGGAGGCGAACATGGGCCGTCCCTTCAACGTGGCCGACCTTGTCGCCAGCCTCGGCGTGTCGCGCCGCACGCTGGAGACGCGGTTCCGCGCGGCGACAGGCCGTTCGCTCAACGACGAGATCACGGAACTCCGCATCCGCCGCGCCAAGACGATGCTCGCGAAGTCGGCGTTGCCCCAATCGGCCATCGCGGCGGCCTGCGGCTTCTGCGACGCGAGCCACCTCAACGTGATCTTCCGCCGCCACTGCGGCGCACCCCCTTCGGCCTTCCGCGAGAACAAGTGATGCGGACGGCGATGGAACGCCGTCCCTACCATGCGGTCGCGCAGGAGCGCGACCCTCCCGGGGTTTTGGGCCGGTGGCGGGCGTGAATCTCAGATCGCCACGCCGGTCATTTGCGCCGCGCGGGCGAGTTCCTTCGCGGAGGCGGCGGGCAGCTCCACGCCATCCGCGATCGCCGCCGCCTCGCGACGCCATTCCAGTTCGCCGGGATAGAGCACCTCTTCGACGCCATCGACCGTCGGGCAGCGCTTCAGCTCGTCGATCATCGCGTCGATGCGTTCACTGAAGGCGTCCTGTCCGCCGAAGAACGCCGGATTGATCACGATGAAGCAGTGGCCCGTGTCGGCGTCCCTGCCGGGCTGCATGTTCCAGCTGTGAACGCCGGACATCATACCGCTCATCGCGAGCGCGCCCGTCATCGCCTCCACCAGCGTGGCGAAACCGTACCCCTTGTGCTCGGCGAACGGGAGCATCACGGCCCCGCGCCAGTAATCTTCGGGATCGTCAGTGGGTTTTCCGTCCTTGGTGATGATCCAGCCGGTCGGAATCTTCTTTCCCGCCCCGCGGGCGATCTCGATCTTGCCGGCAGCGACCTTGCTCATGCAGACGTCGAACAGGACGGCCCGGTGTTTCTTGCCGGGCGCAGCGTAGGCGAACGGGTTGTTGCCGATCGCGGCGGCGCGTCCGCCGGTGGGGGCCACAAGCGGACACGTGTTGGACATCGAAAGGCCCACGAAGCCGCGTTCCGCCGCCATCATCGCGTACTGTCCGGCCGCGCCGTAGTGGTCGGAGTGGTTGAGCGTCGCGATGGAGATCGCGCTCTCCTCCGCCTTGTCGAGGAGGCGGCGCATGATCTTCATCGACGCCGGGATGCCGAGTCCGCCGTCGGCGCTCGCCATAATCGAATTGGCGCTCTCGCTCAGGACGACCGGCTCGGCGGCGGGCTTGATGCCGCCGGCGCGGATACAGTCCAGATAGCGCGCGAGCCGCACGACGCCGTGCGAGTGGATGCCGCGCATGTCGGTCGTCACGAGAACGTCCGCGATCATCTCGGCATCCCCATCCGGAATGCCGCCGGCGCGGCAGATCGCCGCCACCGTGCCTTTTAGCTCATCAACCTGTCTTTTCATTGACTCGCTCTACCTTTTGATGGCGCACATTATACCAAAACATCCGTATTTGTTCGCTGATAAAATATCGTGCCCGCGGCGTTCCCCTTCAAACATCAAGATGGTCGTGCCCGAAATCCGAAAATGTGGTATACTTTGCGTCAAGGAGAACTGACATGGACCAACTCACCCGTCGTAACTTTCTCGCGGCCGGAGCGGCCGCAACCGCAGCCGGCCTCGCGCCGCACGCCTTCGCGGCGCCCGCGCCCGGCAAGATCTGGGGCGGACTCTTCCACATGGGCGTGAACATGTGGAGCGACCAGCCCGTCGATTCCTGGGGCCCCTACAAGGGCGAGGACCTCGAGCTCGTCTGCCAGAAGAACCGCCTCCGCTTCGACGAGGGCGTCTGGCAACGCCTCACCGCGCACATGGTCGAGGCTGGCATGAACCTCGTCGTCATCGACCTCGGCGAGGCCCTCAAGTACAAGAGCCACCCCGAGCTTGCCGTCGAGGGCTCGTGGGAGATCGACCGCTTCCGCGCCGAACTCGCGCGCCTGCGCAAAATGGGCCTTGAGCCGATTCCGAAGCTCAACTTCTCCACGGCGCACGACGCCTGGCTCAAGGACTACAGCCACATGGTGTCCACGGAGACTTACTACAAGGTCTGCACCGACCTCGTCCGCGAGGTCATCGACATCTTCGACAAACCGCGCTTCTTCCACCTCGGCTACGACGAGGAGACGCACGGACACCAGCGGAAGTACCTCTACTCCGTGGTGCGCCAGGGCGACCTCTGGTGGCACGATTTCCTCTTCTTCGTGAAGACCGTGGAGTCTGCCGGCGTCCGCCCGTGGATCTGGAGCGACTTCTACTGGCACCACCCGCAGGAGTTCCTCTCCCGCATGCCGAAGAGCGTGCTGCAGAGCAACTGGTACTACGGCGACGCCTTCGCCCTCGACGACACCAACAAGAACCGGGCCCGCGTGCAGACGTACATCGACCTCGACAAGGCGGGCTTCGACCAGATCCCGACCGGCTCGAACTGGTCCAACGACGTGAACTTCGGCCGAACGGTCGAGTTCTGCGAGAAGTACCTCTCCAAGGAGCGACTGCTCGGCTACCTCACCGCCCCGTGGGTGTTCACGCTGCCGAAGTTCGAGACGCAGAACATGCGCGCGATCGACCAAGTCGCCGCCGCGCGCACGTCACTTTAACAGCACGCCCTTCTGGGGCGTGACCGTCTCGGCGAGCGGACGGCTCTTCGAGGAAAGGACGCGGCCTTCAGCGTCTTTTTCCACGATGCGGATCTCGCCGCCCACTTTGCCTGTGCGGTTGAAGAGTAGAGTGATCTCTCGCGTCGGTCGCGCGGGAGCGCGACCCTCCCGTTGCGCGGGAGCGCGACCCTCCCGTTGCGCGGCAGCACGACCCTCCCGGCTCGCGGGAATGACGAGCGTTACGCCGTCGCGGTTCGCCTCCTCCACGAGACGCGTCGCGATGCCGTGCGGCGTCTGGACGTCCGCCGCCGTGAGCACGTGCAGGAACCGGTCGTCCGCGCGCGCCGCACCCGGATGCGTCTCGGCGCGCCACTCGCCCCAGTACGGGCCGCGCCCGTCCTTCGCGCACTGACGGCGCACGCTCGCCATCCACTTGTCGTAGATCTCCCAGTTTTTCCCGTTCGCCCAGAACTCCTTGCCGGGACCGCCCACCAGTTCGATCGTGGCGTCCTTCGGCAGCAACGCCTCGCAGAAGAGCCGCCCATTGCGCGAATCCGCGTACACGGCACGCCCATCCACAACCGGCTTGTTCTGCGTGTGGAGGAGCCACTGTTTCGCGTAGGACGGGTCGGACGCGCCCACGCGGTCGTACACCACGAAGTAGTCCGGCTGCACGTGGACGAACTGGCGAACGTTCTCCGTGCACTTCTCGCCGTAGAGCGCGCCCGTGTCGACGGCCGCGTAGGAGTAGCGGCCGTTCGTCTCAAACGCGACCACTTCCCCGGTGAGACCGTACATGCCGCCGTAGTTGTTCTTGCCCTCGGGTCCCTTGTAGCCGGGCCCCCAGTAGCCGGGCAGCGGCTCGCCGGGCTTCTGGATGAGCACCACGTTGTGCGCCACGGACTGTCCGTAGTAATACTTCAGATTCCAGTCGGTCTGCGCGGCGCGCGAGCCGGAGTCGAGCGCGAGGAAGTCGTGCTTGTAGATCACGAAGCTCCCCTCGTCGTGGTGCTTGTGCATGGGCGTAAGCGTGCCACCCACGAGGAGCGCGTAGGTGGAGTCGGGCGCCCAGCCGCTCCGCATGAAAATCTGCCCGAGCTGCTCGAACTGGCGCGCCTTCACCGGCGAGGCCGACAGCTCCTCGCGCGTGAACGGTTTCACCGCCTCGTCCTTCCCGAAAAGGAACGGATACGCGGGGAACCCGGACCCGCCGCGCCAGGCGCCGCCCACCGTGTGGTTGGGGCACATTTCCGCGAGCGTCGCCGCGAGGCGCGCCGCGTCGGGGTCGTACTCCTTGAAGAAGTGGATGTACTGGAGCAGGTGCTCGTACATGCCGCCGATGGGAAGGCGGTTGTCCGAGTGGAACGCGTCGCCGTAGCCGTGGAAAAGCGGCGCGTCGGGCTTTGCGGCGTCGGGAATCCACATCCACCACACCCAGTTGGGGTAGAGCGCCATCGGACGGTAGCGCCCGGCGAGGTTCTCGCCCGTGGCGGAGAGCCACGTGTGGAAGATGTTGAAGTGCCCCACGGGGTAGACGCCCATCGCGTAGCCGGGCGTGCCCGTACCGAGCGCGCCGTCGTCGCCCGCGCTGTCGCTGCGGAACTTCAGCACCTCCCGGTGGAAGGCGTGCCCCTCGACGATGAGGCTTTCCGCCAGCTCGTCGCAGAAGCCGTCGCCGAGCGCGGCGAGGCCCGCGTACCACATCAGGTTCTTCACGCCGTAGCAGCCGGCATTCACGCCGCCCGTGTTGCGGCGGCGGATTGCGGGGCGTCCCGGACGCGGCTGGACGTCCTCGCAGTGTCGCACGAGCGGCACGATGATCGCGCGCCGTTCGTCGTCGGTGAGCGCCTCGTAGATCCAGTCGTACGCGCAGAGCGAGTTGACGCGTGTGGTGGAGTACCAGTTCACGGCCCTGCGATTGGCGTACGCCTCATTGTCTTCGCCTCGCCCGTGAACCGCCACGCGAGCGCGCATTCCGCGCTCTGGGTGCCCCATTCGTTGATGCTCGGGATGCCCGTGTGGACGGGATCCACGGTGAGGCCGGGACGGTCCTTCGGGACGCCCGTTCCCGTGCACACCGGATTGTCGGGATAGCGGTCGCATCGCTTCAGGAGCGCGTCGCGCGCCTCGCGCGCCGGCCCCTCTGCACGCGCCTTCACGGCCGGCCATGTGTCCTTGTTGAAGAACATGCGCGGGTGGTCGCGGCGTATCCGCCCCAGCCATTCCGGCCTCTCGCCCGCACCCACCACGGCCATCCACGCCGCGGCAACAACCATCACGACTCGCTTCATCGGCAGACACTCCCTTCTAATCACAGCCCCATCCAACGGCGGTAGTCGCTGAATTTGATCTTCCTCTCGCCCACGTACTTCTGCGTGGGACCACCGTAGAGGTAGTGGCTCGCATACTCCTTGCCATCCACCGTGTAGCGGATCTTCACGACGCCCTGTCCGGAGAGCTGGATCGCGCCAGCCTTCGCGACGGCGTTCTCGCCGCAGGCGAAGTCGCCGTCGAAGAACGTCTTCCCCGTCTCGGCGTCGGTGAGCGTGGCGTGGCCCTTCACGGGACGGAGAAGGTCGTTCACCACGAGCACGTCGCAGTTTTCGTCCACCATCACGAGCACGTTCTGCTGGGCGCGCTTGATGTACTCGTACGCGAGCTTGCGCCGGCCGTAGTAGTCCACCACCGAGTCGGAGATGATCGGCCAG
>ONRL01000102.1 GCA_900320225.1 uncultured Lentisphaerota bacterium | reverse complement strand
GGAGAAGGGCGCGCATCTCCTGCAGCCGAACTGCAATTCCGTGGAGGAGCTGCTGGACGCGCAGGCGCATCCCGAACGCCACCAGAACCTGATGGTGAAAGTGTGCGGATTCTCGGCGCGCTTCGTCTCGCTTTCGATGCGGTTCCAGGACGAGGTCATCGCGCGGCACAGGCTGAGGTAGGAGATGCCGCACTTCTGTCGCTTGCTAAAACGATGATTCGTGTAGAATTCGCGAATTCTAAAACGATGATTCGTGTAGAATCGGTGAATTTTAAAACGATGATTCGTGATTTTCCTGTTGCCTCCGCCCGCGCTGCGCACGGGAATCTAAATGAGGATAACTAAAAAAACAACCATAAACCTATCAAACTGTCAAACTATCAAACAGGCAAGGTCGAAGGGGGGGGCGTGTTTCTGCCTTTGTACATGTCAGGACTGTTGTCTTGCTGAAACGAATTGCCGCTCCTTTGCGTTTCCGATGCCGTCGAAACGGCAGAAGGCGCGGCTTGAACCCGTCGGTGGGATGTGGTACAATACCATTGTTCTCCGTAAGGGGAGTTGTTCCCTCAAACGGGAACCGAGGTCGAGATGAAGAAGTCGAAGAAAGAAAAGAAATCAGCGGTGGAAGCCGGCGAGGTCGTGAAGTTCGACGAGGCCGGCTTGCCGCAGCTCGACGTTTGGCTTGAGGACGAGACGATTTGGCTGACCCAAAAGCAGATGGGGCTGCTGTTCGGCGTCATGGAGCATACCATAACCTATCACATACAGGAGATAGTCAAGTCGGGAGAGCTTGAAGGTGTGGCAACTACTCGAAAAATTCGAGTAGTTCGACTAGAGGGAAAACGCCACGTGTCCCGTATGATCGACTTCTACAATCTTGACATGATCATATCGGTCGGCTACAGGGTCAATTCTCGTCGTGGCGTGCTGTTCAGACGGTGGGCGACGTCTGTGTTGAAGGAATATCTGCTGCGCGGGCTGGTACGCGATCGGAGAATCGGCAAGCTTGAGAAGCGGATGACAGCCGCCGAGCGTTCCATTGATACGATCATCTACACGCTCATGCCTTCCCTGCCGACGAACCGCAAGCCGATAGGTTTTACTTCATGACCTTTTCCCGCAAACCAACAAGGAGAACGGCAAAATGACGAAAGTGACAAAACAGGCCCGATTCGGGGGGGGGCGTAAGTTAGCCGCTCTCCTTGCGGTTGGAACTCTTGCGATTGGCCCGTTCTGCGCCTTGAACGCGCTGGGGTGGGAGCAGGCGATAACGGATACGTCCGGGTATGTGACGTTGACGGCTACTGATGCGGCAGGAACCCACTCGTTCAATGTTGCGGGGCATTGGTCTGACGGCAAGGCGCCGCAAGCCGGCAAGAAGTATCTTGTCAACGGCGGTCGGACGTTCCGTTCGCCGGACATATCGAACGCGGACTACACATTTGCGGGCGATTCGCTCACGTTCGACAACGCCTACATGAACGTCAAGGGAGTTGGAGGTTCGCTTGCCTTCACGAACCTGCAGCTCTATGCCTGCCGCCTCGCCAACGGCAACGCGAAATCGACAAAAAACCTCCACGGCGACTTCTACGTACACGGGGCCAATGTCACGTTCTCCGGTTCGGGTGCGGGCGGTACGCGCCAGTTCTGCCTTCCTGCCGCACTTCACGGCAATGCCGATTCGGTCATTCACGTGGCGCGCACGCCCGGCGAGGCGGACGCGAATGCGGAAAGCTTCTTTGCGGTGCGGTTGCAGGGAAACAATTCCGATTTCGCCGGGCGTTGGGTTGTGACCGGCTCGAACATCGTCCTCGCCGCATCTTCTACGTTGCCGAGTTGTGTCGGCACCGCTGCGCATTTCACGCTTGAGGACGACGGTTGCCTGTTCGGCACGGGAAAGGTGAACGGGGATCGCGGCGGGTTCACGAACTGCACGATCATGATCCGCAACGGCGGCGTGACAGGACGGCTTTGGGACAACAGCTGGCCCACGTTCAACGGCGGGTGCGCGTTCGTGGGAGACGGTGCGAGCGACCTGAAAATCAGAAATGCGTTTGGCGCCAAAGTCTTCTCCTCGATTTTTGGCGCATGTTCCTTTGAGGGCATTAACGCCATCCGCGTACGGCGTGGTGCGGTACGTACGCTCGCCGGGTATTGCCAAACGGAACTGCCAATCATCTACGAAGGCGAGAGCGCGACGGCCGTCCAGTCCCTTTCGGGGGACAGCGAAAACATCGGCCCGGTCTCCGTGACGAGCGGCGCGTTTGAAGTCATGCCGGGTGGCGACGGCACGACTGGCACGCTCGCCGTCGCCTCGCTTGCGCTTAACGGGAATAGCCATTTCCTGTTCGACATCGCCAGCGACGGCGGTTCTGA
The DNA here is from genome assembly GCA_900320225.1 of uncultured Lentisphaerota bacterium. Taxonomy (GTDB): domain Bacteria; phylum Verrucomicrobiota; class Kiritimatiellia; order RFP12; family UBA1067; genus RUG572. The sequence goes on along the minus strand of ONRL01000102.1, from coordinate 26,314 downwards.
CTTCCTTCGCGTGAAGGGCAATCTCACAAAGCCGGCCGCGCTGGCGAGGTTCCCGATCGAATGCAGGAGCCTGTTTGGGCCAACGGCCGATTTCTCCGTTCGACTTCTCTCTGCGGCCAACCTCGGCACGGACTACACCGCCGACGACTTCGAGATGGTCTTTACCGATCCGTTCGTCAGCAACACCGTTCACGGCGTGTTCAGCCTCGTCGAGGAGGACGGCACGAACGTCCTCGTGTGGACGGCGACGTCGAAGCCGGTCGTGTACCTGACGGGGGTTGACGGCTCGGTGGCCTCCTTTGCCACTCCCGGATTCTGGAGCAACCATGAGGCTCCGATGCGCGGATACGACTATGTCGTGCCAACGGGATGCTTGCTCCGCATTCGGTCTGCCGGGACGTTCGCCGGCGATTCGCTGAACATTGATCAGGGAGGCGATCTCGCGTTCAATGCGCGCGGCGGCGTCGTGAACGACCTGCGCCTCTTTCCCGGCGGACGCAGCACGACGCGCAACAGCGGTGCCCAAAACGGGCTCAAGGGCACGGCCACCGTCTATCGCGGCGCGCAGCCTTTCCGGTTCATGATCGAGACGTCGACGGCTAACGGCGCGAGCGGGCGTACGTGCTTTCTTGAAAACACGTTCAAGGGGGATGGCGACCTCAGCTTCGAGTATACGGACGGCATGGGCAGCGATCCGTCCCATACGCCTACGCATGGCTATCCCACTTATTTCAGGCTTCTCGGAGAAAGCCCCGAGTTTACGGGACGCATCCAGTTGGCGCACTGGGCCGTGCGCACCGTCATCGCGGACGAGCTGGCGCTTGGTGGGCCGACGGCGGCGTTTCAGGCGGATCGCCTGCTGTTCGTGAGCAACGGCATCCTGTGCGTCGAGTCCGACGTCACGCTGAAGGAGCCGACGCGCGGCATCACCTTGAGCACGTTGGGCAGCGTGTCCACCAACACCGCCTGGACGAACGGCGGTACGATGGAAGTGGCGGAGGGTGCGACGCTGACAGTCTCCAACGTCATCGCAGGCGCGGGACAGCTGAGGAAGAACGGGGCAGGCGCGCTTGTCCTGGCGGGCAACAACACGTTCTCCGGACAGTTCTCGCTCAACCGGGGACGAGTGACGGCGACGTATCCCAATGCGCTGGGAAGCGGCGCGATTGCCGCCCGCGAGGGAAGTGTCCTGCGCATCGAGACGCCCTTCGGCATTGCCAAGCCGTCGTCGTTCAATATCGTGACGACCGGAGGGTACTCGCCGGTCTCCGTGGAACTCGCGGCGTTTGACGCGCCTTCGGGCGCCGTCATCGAGGCGACGATGTTCGACATCGCGGGAGCCGAGACGTTCGACGTGTCCGGCATCTCCGTCCTGCCCGGCGGCTTGGGCAACGCGTACAAGATCGACGTGCTGACTGAACCGTCCGCGACAGGGCTGCGCGTCTACGCACGCGCGGCGGTGCGAGGTTTGCGCATCATCTTCCGCTGACTTCCCAGTGCGCCGCCAAGATGGCGGCTCTCCATGCGGGAGGGTCGCGCTGCTGCGCGACCGATGGCGCAGCGGACACGCAGGAGCGCGTCCCTCCCGCTGAAGCGATTTCACTGACGTATGGCTTTTGCCCTTGTACGCCATGCGGCTATTTGGTAAAATGCACGTCGGCAGCGACATGCTAATGTTCGATTCTCCGTAAGGTATGTGAAAGGAACCCTGAATGCCAAGTGCGTTGAGTAAAGACGGATACAACTTTTACTTTTACTCCAATTAACACGAGCCGATTCATGTTCATGTGCGATCTGGTTCAGGTAAAGCCAAGTTCGATGTTTCGGACGAAGTCCAGTTGCTTGAGTCTAAAGGTATGAAAGTTCCTGAACTGCGTAAGGCGCAGGAGTTGGCAGAAGAAAATGTTGAAATCATAAGGAGCAAGTGGCATGAATACTTTGGTTGATCACCATGCGGCATTCTTTGCAGACAACCGTTTTCACGTGACACTGCCCGGCGGAACAGCGTTTTCGTTTCCAATAGCGGGAAATTGGCGGCTTGAGAATGCGACGCCGGAGCAGTTGAACAACGTCGAGGTAGACGAGGATGGGTTGCACTGGCCAGACATTGACGAGGACTTGTCCTTTGCCGGGCTTTTACGTGGCGACCATGGCCAGTTCGTGAAAATGCGATGATGTGCGCCGCCAAGATGGCGGCTTTCCCAGTTAGCGCCGCCAAGATGGCGGCTTTCCCAGTTAGCGCCGCCAAGATGGCGGCTCTCCATATGGGAGGGCCGCAGTTTACTGCGACCGCCGATTCGGTCGCAACAAGTTGCGACCCTCCCACGGTGGGGCGAGCGCACACGCTTGCGCGCCCTTCGGGTTGCCTTCGGCAATGTTCCCTCCGAGGCTTCGCCTCTTCGGTGCATGTCCTCGGCGAGCCGCATGGTAGGGGCGGCGTTCCATCGCCGCCCGCCGCGCCCCCGCCTAACTGGGAAAGCCACGCGGCTTGAATCCGTCGGCGGGATGTGGTATCATATCGCCGTTTTACGGAGACGACAAGGTGGAATGCACCCTATGGACAGCAAAGGCAACTCGTGCGACATGACAAAGATATCAAGACGGGGTCTCATCGGCGGCGCGGTGACACTCGGCGCATCGGCGGCGCTTGATGCCGCAGAGCCGGCATCGGCGAATCCGTTTCGGGCCGAGGACTATGCGGCCCTCCGGAAGGAACTGCGCGCGTTCTATCCCGACGAGTGCCACGGCGAGTGCAAGCATCCGGCGTTCGACGCGAGCGACCGCGCGATCCGCGCGGACCTGCGGGCCTACGCGGCGGCGCACCCCGACTACGACGCACTCGACATGCGCCGCGAATCCTGCCGCGCGATGCGGAAGCATTTCCATCTTCGCGCGGCACAGGCTGAGGTAGGAGATACGGATAAGTGATCTTGTTTTCACGGAAAGGATATCCAGATTATGAACGTAGACATAATGATTGCGATACGCGAAACGCAGAAGTTCGCGTTCTGCGCGGCGATGGTTCTTGGCGTGACGACCGCCGAGGGCGCGCTTCGCGCGTGGGAGCCGAGGGACTACGCGCAGGACGGTCTCGCGCTGCATTACGACGGTATCCGCAATGCCGGTGCGGACGCGGCGCACGATTCGGAAGCTGCGACGTGGACAGACCTTTCAGGCAACGGCCGCGATGCGGCCTTGAACGTCGCCGATGGCGCAACGGGCAACGTCTGGAAGGAGGATGGATTCTACTTCAACGCCGGCGCAGATTTCTGCACGTCCGCCACGTTCGCCCTTGGAACGAACTACACGATGGAGATTCTGGCGGATGCGCCCGGCGGCGCTAGCCAGTCAAAGGGTTTCGGAACGTTCATCGCCCCGTACATTGGCGCGAACAAGGGTGCCGTGTTGTACAAGCAAGGATCCAAGACGTTGCTTCATCAGACGGACGATCTCATCGGAAACGTCTGGGACACGCGCCCCGGCATCTATAATCCTGCGACCTTCACCTATCTCACGGCTGCACGTAACGGAAGTCGTGCATGCGTGTTCACGGGCGTGGAATATCCCTCGAACGAGGAGAACGACGACGGGGCGCATTCCATGCGCAGCGGCTGGTCGTACGGCACGAAGAACTTGACGGCGGCGGCGAGCATGTGGACGGTTGGCGGGTATCGCGCCACCGGCGGCGTCCCAAACGACGCCTATTATCTCAAGGGCACGGTCAAGTCCGTGCGCGTGTACGACAGACTGCTTTCCGAGGCGGAGCTGGCGTGGAACCGCGCGCTGGACGAGGTGCGTTTCATGAACGGCGCGCATGCGGTCGCCGCCGAACCGGTGGCATCCGCGGTCCCCGACGCCGTCATCGCGACTTCCTTGGCCGGGGCGAACGGCGTGGAGGCGTGTGGTTCGTATGTGGTGGACAAGGAGAAGGGGCATGTGTTCGCGGCCGCGTCCGCGGTCGTCGGCGGAACGTCGTACGCCTGCACGGGCTACACGCTCGAGTCGTGGGATGCGGATGCGGGCGCGTGGGGCGCGCCGGTTCCTCATCCCGGCGCCTACTCCTGCTTCGTGGCCGCTGGCGACAAGGTTCGCATCACCTGGCAGTGGAGCGCGGCGCCCGGCACGCTCGCGCTCGCCGTAAGCGGCTATGTTCAGGACGGCCTCGTCATGCACTTTGACGGCCTCCGCAACGCCGGCGCCAATGGTCGAGACCCGTCCGCCACGGTTTGGAAGGACCTGTCGGGATCAGGCAACGACCTTACGTTGCATTACTACGACGGCGAGGGCGCCATCCATGACGGCCTGCAAGGCGGATATTGGACAAACGACGGTTTCTATTTCGACGGCGCCAGCTACGGAGCGACGATTTCGAACGTGGATCTTGGAACAGACTACACCATTGAGATTCTTTGCGATGCCACCCCGTCAACCCAAGAAGCGCTGGCCCTGCCCGACGGCGGCGCGTTCTTCTGCTCGGACAACATGGCGAACGGAAGCATCTGGTACAAGAGATTGACCGGCATACAGTTCTGGGCCAACGATGTGGTCGGAACGGCATGGGATACGAGATCCCAGCTCCCGGACAGTACGTGGACGTACGTCGTCGGCGTTCGCAAGGGCAATCGTACAACATTGTTTTCTGGCGCGGCGCTCCCGGCAGACGACAACTTGGACAGGAGAACCGGGTGGGCGGTCGGCACGAAAAGCACGTCGGCTGGAAACGTGAAATGGTATGTCGGTGGGCGCAGATGCGTCGGCACGGACTACGCGAACAAGAAGGGACAGTGCATAAAAGGCGTCATCAAGTCGGTGCGCGTCTACAATCGTGTCCTTGCCGACGAAGAACTCGCGCGGAATCGCGAGGTCGACGAGGCGCGCTTCAACGCCGCGAAGCGTCCCGGCTCGGTCATGGTAGCCGATTCCTCGCATGGCTGCGCGGGGCGCGAGCCAAGCGGGGATTACATGGCCGACGGCTGGACGTTCTCGGCGGGAACTTGCACCAATACCTTGCTGGGCATCAGTTGGATATGCGACGGATGCACGGTGCAGACGTGGAACTCCGAGACGTGGCAATGGGTCGATGCCGAGACGCTGTCCGCCACGGAATGGACGGCTCCTTCCGGGACGGATTTCGCGCCTCGCCGCCTGACGTGGCACTGGAAGCCGGTGCGGGGGATGCGTTCTGCCGCAAGCTACGACGTGGGGGACTACGTGCGGGGCGGCATGACGCTGCACCTCGATGGCATACGCAATGCGGGCGCAGGCGTTGCGCACGATTCCGCCGCGACGACATGGGTCGATCTTTCAGGCCATGGGCGCGACGCGACGTTGAACGTGGCGGACGGCGGACAGGGCAACGCCTGGTGTGAGAACGGATTCGTGTTCAACGCCAGCGCAGACTTCAGCACGGCCGCCGCATTCGCGCTGGGAACGCACAGCACGATGGAGTTTCTCGCGGATGTGTCGTACGGAAGCCAGGGAACCGAGACCTTCGGCACGTTCATCGCCCAGTACGGCGGCGTGAACAAGGGGTCCGTGCTCATCAAGAAGCAGGACAGCACCCTGCTGTACCAGACGGACGACCTCATCGGAAACGTGTGGGACACGCGCCCGGGACTCTATCAGCCGCCGCTCATCAGCCGTCTCGTCACGGCGCGCGACGGACGGAGGGCCAGCATGTTCACGGGCGTCGAGTATCCGACGAACATGGAGAACGAAAAAGCGAATGCCCGTTGCATCGGCTGGTCCTACGGCACGGTCTGCAACGTGGCGTCGGCGAGCAGATGGACGGTAGGCGGGTATCGCGACGCCAACGGCGATCCTGACACCGCCCGCTTCATCAAGGGGACGATACGGTCCGTGCGCGTGTACGACAGGCTCTTGACAGAAGAAGACATGGCTTGGAATCGCAAGGTGGACGAGGCGCGGTTCTTCGGCGCGCTTTCCGTCACCAACGTGGTGGTGGCGGGCAAGTTCAGCGACTACGCCGGCACGGCGCCCGGCGCGTACGAGGTGTTCGGTTCCTACACGTTCACGGCATCCGATGCGGTCGGCGACGATGGCAGGACGTGTCGCATTCTCGGCTACACCTTGCAGGAGTGGAATGGAAGTACATGGGGCGCCGCAGAAGAACATGCGGGAGCTTCATACGAGCATGTCGTCGGCACGTCGCCCGCCAAGGTTCTTCTCACGTGGAGATGGCAGTCGGCTGGCACGATGGTGATTTTCCGCTGACAGCCTGGCGAATTCCGGAAGCGTCCGTTAACCCGTGCGCCGCCAAGATGGCGGCTCTCCAATGGGGAGCCGTCGTCTCGGCGGCTGTCCCAGTTGGTGCCTCGTGCTTAGTGCCTAGTGGTGGGGCGAGGCGTCCCGCCGAGCCGTAAAAATGGTAGGGGCGGCGTTCCATCGCCGCCCGCCGCGCCCCCGCCTAACTTGGAAAGCCGCGCGGCTTGAACCCGTCGGCGGGATATGGTATCATATCGACATGTTGACTTTTATCCATAAGCCACAATCCGAAAAAATGGCGAAAGAGACAGAACAGCCCCAATCCGGGGTGAGCAAGTTAGGCGTTCTCCTTGCGCTTGGAACGCAGACGGCATGGGGAGCCGCCATCTTGGCGGCGATTGCAGCAGTTGTGATATCCCCACATGTGGCGAATGCCGCCGATTGGCAGGGTACGGCCGGCGGACAGATGGACGATCCGGCCAAGTGGGGGCTGGAGGCTTTCGGCAGTTCGGACACGCTGTACGTCAATTCCTATCAGTCGGCCCCTCTGTCGATCGGCGCGGACTGGTCGCCGTACCGCCTTTTCCTTCAGGCGCAGGGCGTCGGTACGAACATCATCGACCTTCAGGGGCGCAGTCTCCTCGCTTCTAACCGCCTTTTCTTCGAGAAGGGCACCACCGTGATGCTGACAAACGGCACGCTGGGCGTCCAGGCCAACGGAGACCGGATCTTTGTGGGGGACGGCACGAAAGGCGGCAACACGCTCATTGTCGACGGACCGGATGCCGAGGTCCGCGGAGGGGTCGCGACGGGGGACGCGGCAAAATACATGGTCGTCGGGCAGAAGAGCCCGTTCAACAAGGTCATCATTCGCAACGGCGGCCGGTTGCGGGGCAATTTCCGTTTCGCGGGCGACTCGAACACCGCCACGAACAACCTGGTGCTCGTGACGGATCCCGGCAGTTCCTTCTGCAGCAACGAAGGGACGCGCAACGTCCAGATCGGCAACATCGGCGGCTACAACGCCGTGGTCGTGAGCAATCAGGCGACGTTTGTCGCCTCGAACGGGGTCTTCCTGGCGCCGTATACGCTGAACAGTTCGGCACAGGACCGTGGCGTGAGTCCCGGCAACCGTTTCGAGATCACGGACAACGCGACGGCCACCGTGATGGGACGGCTGATCGTGGGACGCGACGGGCCGTCCAACGTCTGTACCGTGTCGCGCGGCGGGCGGTTGAACTTGCGGGGCGACATGCTTTTCGTGGGGCAGCAGGACAACGCCGTTGCCAACGCCGTCGGTAACCTGATGCACGTCAAGTCGGACGGGACGGTTGACTATCGGAGCGCCGGGGCGGCGGGAATTGTCGTTGGCGAGAAGGCGGGCGGGGATGGCAACACGCTGCTCGTGGAGGGGGTGTTCAACGTGACGAACAACAGTTCGGGCAGTCGCGTGGGCGTTGGCATGACGTCCGCTTCCAACCGGCTCGTCGTCGCGAACGGCGGGCACCTTTCTTTTCTGTCCGATCTGCGAAACCTGCACATCGGCGGAGAGAACGGATCCACGGCGGCGACGGCGTACGGCAACCTTTTGGCCGTCACGAACGGCGGCGTGCTGTCGCTCTGCGCCACGCAAAACGAATCGCGCGTCTGGATTGGGGCGCATGGACGGAACAGCGGCTTCATTTGCGATGCCGGCACGCTGGACATGCCGAAGTGGTATTTGATCATCGGCGGTTACCTGGGATCCTCGAACGCCTGGGGGCGCATCGTCAACGGGTCGAACGTGGAAGTGGGCCGGTTGATCGTGAGCGACAAGACGCCCAACTGCTCGCTGGTGGTGTCGAACTCGTCCGTCAACGTCACGTGGGGGACGTTCGACGTGGCCTACAGCGCCTTCGATCCTGCTGCGGCAAGCCTGCCGTCGGTGCCGACAAACGTGCTCGTTCGCATCGGCGGCACGAACACGAGCATCCGCGTGTTCTCTCAGTTCCGGCTGACGAACGACGCGACGCTTGAGTTCGGCATTCCCACGATGCAGCCGATGGCGTCGCCGGTGATCAGGTGCCAGGCGTTCAACACGACCAACCGGACGTTCGAGCGCAAGCCGACCTTGCGCGTGACGCTGGACGCCGAGCAGCGGATCGGCCAGCACGTGACGCTGATCGAGACGACGAACGACATCACGGACGCCAACTGGAACAACCTGGTCATCGACGTCCCCGAAGGCGTCACGATTACGCGCGAGGCGAAGAAGATCGTCGCGACCGTCGCCTCGACCCTCGGCACGATGCTGATCATCCGCTGATTTCCCAATGCGCCGCCAAGATGGCGGCTTTCCCAGTTAGAGCCGCCAAGATGGCGGCTCTCCATACGGGAGGGGCGCAGTTTACTGCGACCGCCGATTCGGTCGCAACAAGTTGCGACCCTCCCACGGTGGGGCGAGGCGTACCGCCGAGCCGTAAAAATGGTAGGGGCGGCGTTCCATCGCCGCCCGCCGCGGGGCGCATCTCTGTTTTTCACCGAGCCCCCTTTGTAATGAAAACAACTTGAACAACCGAAAAACAACTTTTCATTGGCGCGCGGGCTAACTCGCCCGCGCCCATTTGTCGATTCCTAAGTTATAACGATTCCGAGAGTGAGAACGTTCAAGGTATGCCCGTAGGACAAAGTTGTTTTTGAAAGTTGTTCTGGTTGTTTCCAGAACTCAATACGCATGGGTGAATTACGGAGATGCGCCCCCCGCCGCGCGGCTTGAACCCGTCGGCGGGATGTGGTATCATATCGTCATGTTGACTTGAGACAGAACATATCCGATTCGGGGGACGCAAGTTTGGCGCTCTCCTTGCGGTGGCCGCGACATGCGCGGCTCTCCCGCTGCACGCCGCCACCACATGGACGTGCTATCCCGAAATCACGGACGGCATGACGGGCGCGCAGCAGGTCACCAACGCGTTTACGCGGATGGCCTCCGGCGACACGATCCTCGTCAAGCCCGGCGTCTACGACTTCACGGGGCTCGCGATGGACGTGGAGACGTACGTGAACGGCGGCACGACGTATGTCATCACGAACCACCTCGACCTGGTTCCCAACAAGCGTGACTTCACTCTGCGCGGCGACACGGCGGGGCATTGGGACGACGGCGTCGTGTTCAAGGGGGACGGTCGCTTCCTCGACATCAAGAATTCGTCCAAGAAAGTGACCGTCGCCAACATCACGTTCGACGGCTTCGACTGCGGCCGGTATCCGTGCGGCGGCTCGTACGAGAGCCGGGGCGGATGCATCAGGTGCGACAACTGGTCGACGTCGCTGATCCAGATGGCGACGAACTGCGTGTTCCGCAACTGCAAGGCGTACATCGGCGGGGCGATGAACGGCGGCATGCTGGTCGACTGTGTCGCCTCGAACAACTGGTGTTCCAGCCATGGCGGCGCGGCGGTGAACACGCGATTTGAACGTTGTCGCGTTGTTTTCAACCGGTCGGATGGCGCATACGGAGCCTCATACTCCCACTTTGGCATTTTCGATTCGTATTTCGAGGGGAATACGGCGGGTACGGGTAACGGGGGGGCGGTGCTTCATGGAAAATATGTGTGCTCCAATTCCACCTTTGTCGCCAATCTTGCACGGAATGTGGGCGGCGCGATCTATGTCGATGCGTCACCGGCCATGGAGATCGTCGACTGTACGTTCATTGGGAACGTGGCGACGAACGCCGGTGGCGCCATCTACATATCGGCGAAGGACTGTCCGAAGGTCCGAAACTGCACGTTTGCCAGCAACAGTGTCGCGACCGTGGCAAACACATCGACCACATACGGCGGAGGGGCGATCTACAGTGTCGCCTCCTCCGAGGCGAACACGATCTCCAACTGTACATTTGTCGGCAACTGGACGGAGAGAAACTACGGCGGCGCCGTTGTCAACGGCGTCTACGAGGACTGCGCGTTCATTTCCAACTGCGTAAACACGATCGCATACGGCGGCGCTAGCTATTTCCTCAATCCGACGGGGGCCGTGCGCAGGTGCGTGTTCTTCGACAACATGGTGGTCTCGAACGGAATCGGTGGCGCGGTGTGTGCAAATACCCGCGTACCCGTTGTCGACTCCGCGTTCACGAACAACTATGCATGGACTTATGGCGGCGCCGTGCACAAGGGGTTCTGCACGAACTGTACCTTCTCCGGCAACATGGCGGTCTACCGTGGAGGCGCGCTCAGCGAGGGCGAGGCGGTGGACTGCGTCTTCCGTGGCAACCGCAAGGGCGATCGGTTTGGGAGAACGTCCGCCCACGGTGAATACGGCGGCGGATGCGCCGATTTCTCGCGTTTGATCCGCTGCGACACGACTGACGCGGCGTTCTGGAAGTGTTCGCTTCTCGACTGCAACATACACGACTTTACGAGCGGCGCCGATCCCGCCTGCGTCTTCTACGAGGAGAACTGGGCGACAAACTGCCTCGTGAGCGGTTGCAGCGGGCTCCGGTTCGGGTTGTTCTACCGGTATTTGTATCGGCCCGGAGGGGCCTCCGATTACCGAGGTGCCATCCGCGGGTCGATGGTGAACTGCACGTTTGCCGACAATGCGGTGACCACGGACGGCATCTTTGGCTTCAACGGTGTGCACAAGACGAACGACTTCGATTTCGTGAACTGCATCTTCCACAACAACAAGGTCAAAAGCGGCGCGGTGGCGGATCTCTCGGGCGCGCTCGACCCGGGCGTGACGCTGCAGAACTGTCTCTACGGCGTGTCCGATGGAACGCTCTCGTGGGAGGACAAGGGCGGCAACGTCGTCTGCGCCGACCCGATGTTCGCGAAGAACATCCGTGACGGGCGCTACCCGTACTACATGCCCAAGTCCGGTTCGCCGGCCATCGGCGCGGGACTCGCGCAGGACTGGATGTCCACGGCGAGCGATCTTTCGGGAACGAACCGCGTGCTTGGCGCCTGCGTCGACATCGGCTGCTACGAAAGCTCCATTCCGGCCTTCGGCACCGTCGTCGTGTTCCAGTGATGCGGGACGGGGAGCGTCTGTCCCCTGCGCCGAGGGAGCCCGATTAGCGCCGCCAAGATGGCGGCGTTCCATGCGGGAGGGCCGCAATTTATTGCGGCCGATGGCGAGAGGGGCGGCGGTGGGGAATGTGCGGTCGCAACAAGTTGCGACCCTCCCGGGCTCCCGGGGTTTAAGGCAGGTGGGTTGTTGACAGGGAGGGGGGCTTTTTGTATGATATGCCAACCAACTGCGAAAGGAGAAAGACATGGCGGCGGAATCTGATGGGAAAAAGAAGGCGGGGACTTCGCGCATGGGGACATGCGGGAAGGGAATCGTGTTTGTCGCGTGCTGCGCGGTTTCGGCCGCGGCGCTGGCGGCGACCGTCACGCTGAACGGGGAGACGACTTACAACGTCGCGAGCGGCACGAACACCGTGTCGGACACGCTGACCGGCAGCGGTTCCATCCTGAAGACCGGCAATGGCGCGCTGAACCTCACGGGCGAGGGCAACGACTTCACGGGCGGGACCAAGGTCAACGCCGGCGCCGTGCTGGCGAGCGCGCTCGACGCGCTGGGCACCGGCGCGGTGGAGGTGGCGGCCAAGACGGCGGGCGTCTGGTTCAACGTGGCGCCGGCCACGACGGGCGGCTATACGCTTTTCGGCAACGCGCTCGCGTTCACCGGCACGGAGGATTGCTCCTTCGGCGGCGCGGCCCTCGGCGTCGACCGTCTCGGCGACTCCACGGGCGACGGCGCGCGGAACGCGATCTTCTTCCAGAACACGCGTCTCACGAACAGCATCTCCGGCACGCGCAGCTATCGCCTCCGGCACAACCCGAAGAACACCAGCGGCCCGCTCAACGGCGGTCCCTCGACCATCTTCGACGGACCGCTCTCCGTGGCGGAGGGGAAGGGCATCTTCCTCAACGTCTACGGCACGATGACGATCAACGGGCCGATCACCGCGACCATCCTTAGCGGCGGCGAGGCGTGGTCCGGCGGCGGCTACCTCGACCTGAACAACCCCGCCAACCGGATCGGGCGCATGTACGTGGCCTCGGACCGCGTCCGCTGCGGCGACACGAACGTGCTAGGTGGCGCGGAACTCGTCTGGCGCGTGACCTGCGAAGCCCTCGGCGCCACCGACTGCGCCTGGGTCGACCTGTGCGGCCACAACCAGACGGTCGCCGCCCTCCGCCAGTACATCTTCGGCGGTTCGGCCACCGCCGGCTGGAACAAGCCGCGGTGGGAGGCGGAAGACAACAGAAAGGGCATCAGCGTGAAATCCGACCAGCCGGCCACGTTGACCATCACGGGCATGGCGGACGACAAAGAGGCCTGCACGATGGTGCGCGGCGCGGTCTCGCTCGTCCTCGACGCGCAGGACTATCCGTCCTTCACCCAGACGTTCACCCATTTCAAAAGCGCGTTCACCGGCACGACGACCGTCCGCAAGGGCACGCTCCGCATCACCGGCAAGGCCCGTTTCACGGGCACGCCGCGTGAACGCCTCCACCAACACGCAGCCGTCGCTGGCGAACGTGACGAACCTCGTGGTGCGCGGCACGTTCGACGCCTCGACGGCGACGCTCAATCCCTTTGTCAAGACGCTCAAGAACATTGAGATCGCGTCCGGCGCGACGCTCAAGCTGCCGGAGGGGAGCCTCGTCAACGCGCAGTCCGTCACGCTCGGCGGACAGACGTTCACGTCCGGGCACCTGACGGCGGACCGTTTGGCGGCGCTCTCGGGCGCGACCGTGTCCGGCATCACGGTCGTGGTGGGCAACGGGGAAGCGGTGAACTGGACGGGGGCCGTCTCGGAGGCGTTTTCGGCGGCCGGGAACTGGGATCCGGCGCTGGCGTCCGCAGGCGACCTGACGTTCGGCTCGCTGCGTCCGACCTTCGCGTCGTCGGGCGCGCGCGCGACGGTGGATGCGGACGCGATGTTCGCGGGCATGGCCTTCCGCGCGGCGGCGGGACAGGCGGGCTTCACGCTCGCGCGCGACGCCGCGACGCCCGCGCACGGCCTGACCGTCTTCCACGGCCCCGTCGGCGCCTACACGAACGACGCGGCCGGCACGGCGCACATCTACACGATCGACGCGCCGCTCGCGCTCGAAGGGCCGGTGACGTTCCACGCGGACACCAACCAGACGCTGGTTCTCCGCAACGCCTTCCATGACACGGCGCAGGTCCAGGGGCGCGTCCTGACGATTGACGGAGGTGGCGTGAGCGGCAACACGGCCAACGGCAAGGTCGTCTTTGCCGGGACGAACGTGGTTGGCGGCGTGATCGTCTCCACGACGGGCCTGTGGCGCGTGTCGGGCAAGCTCGCGAACCCGGGCGACGCCTATACGGGCAATCCGGTGAACGACGATTCGGCGGCGATCCGCCTTCGCTTGAACAAAGGAGGCTTTACCAGCTCGTCGTTGAGCTACGGCATCGAGCTCGACAACGCCACGATCAGCAAGTCGGTGCTTGTCGACAACGTGATGGGCATTCATTCGTTTACGGGGTTCGGTGACGACGCTCTCCGGCGGCCTCTTCGCCTCCCATTCGTTCCGCATCTACAACGGCGGCACGCTGCGCATCCGCGAGAAGCCGGTCACCTGCCTCTGCTCGGCGGGCTTCAACCCCAGCAGCGGCAAGGCGATCTTCGAGGTGCCCGGAAACACGTTCTCCTACATGTTGCTGGGCTACAACAACGGCAGCACGACGGTGGAGATGCTGGTGAACAACGTGATGACCAACGGCGCCGTGGAAGTGGGCGGCAACGGCGGGTCTGCAGGAGGTGCAAACGACATCGGCAACGGCACGCATACGCTGGACATCCACTGCACCACGCAGCGCTGCGCCACCGTCGCCGTCTGCCCGCGCGGCGTGCTGACGGGCGAATACCCCGCGATGCTGGAGGTGTACGAGGGGCGGCCGGACAACCCGGCGAAGGCCAAGTACGTCGTCATCGGCAAGGTGGAGGGCGGCGTCGGGTTCCACCTGTGCGGCGCGGGCACGCTCACGCTCACGAACCGGGCGTTCACCTCCTGCGGTGACCTGGTCGTCTCGAAGGGCGTGATGGAGTTCGCCCACAACGCGACCTGGCTCAACGGCACGAACGTGACCGTGACGGGATCGGGCACGCTGAAGCTCAACGCGGGCGATCGCTTCGACGGCAAGAAGGCCGTCCTGCACCTCGGGGCGGACGCGGACAGCTGGAAGATCGACATCCCCGCCGGCCAGACGCAGAAGTTCGACGCCGCATTCGACGCGACCGGAAAGCAGCTGCCGGGCGGATTCTACGGCAACGCGGCGTCCGGTGCCTCCCGCACGCGCTACGCCGCGCACTTCCCGCACAACGGCGTCGTCTACGTGCGCCAACGCGGTATGCAGATCATCTTCCGCTAACACGAGGCCCCAAGATGAAGTATATTACCTCAAATAGAAAGGCCATGACATGACCACTATCCATTCTCGGAAACTTTTTCTCATGCTCGCGACTTCGCTGGGGTTGTTGACTTCGGCGTACGCCATCGAAACCGAGCAGTTCGTCTATTCGGTGGAGAACGGCGAGGCGAGAGTGACCGGTCTCACCGACGTCGGCAAGGCCGCGGAGATGCTATCCATCCCCGCCGAGACGGCCGCCGGCATCCCGGTAACCCAGATCGGCGCCAACGCAATGAGCGGCGCGAAGTGCTACGGCATCACGATTCCGAATTCCGTGAGGCATATCTCAGGCTATGCCTTTTACAACTGTTCGAATCTCATTTACCTTGAGATTCCGCCGTCGGTCACGAATGACATCCCGACCGAGCTCGTCTACGACTGTCCGAAGCTCGGCGAGGTCGCCTTCTGCCTCACGAACGAAACCTCCGCCGTGAAGATCGGCAACAAGTGCCTGCGTTATGTCCCGTCGCTCACGAACGTCGTGGTGCGCGGCAACGGCGCGATGACGCTCGGCGATTCAGCATTCTACGAACTGGCGTCCATCCAGGCGGCCACGCTCCAGGGCGTTGTGGAAATCGAGGGCGTGAATTCTTCGAGCGCCGGCGCGTTCAACGGCTGCGCGGATCTCGAGCAGGTGACGCTGATCGACTCGCCGCTTCGGAATATTGGCGATCGCGCCTTTCGGAACTGTGCCGCGCTCGCGTCGTTCGCGATTCCCAACACCGTCACGAACATCGGCAGCTACGCTTTCAGAGGTTGCGCGGCGCTCAAATCGGCGACGCTTCCCGAGGGGTTGCGGTCGATGGGGCTTGGAAGCTTCGCCAACTGCACGTCGCTCGGCGAGGCGACGCTGCCGGATTCGCTCCGCGAGACGAAAAGCGACTACGACTATTCCGAAGGCTATTTCGCGGGCTGCGCGTCTATGACGAATCTCGTGATCGGGAGCGGGATTCCCGTCGTGAAGAAGTTCCATTTGCCGTTCAATAGCACGAACGCTTTCTCCGTGACGGTGAACGGCTCGGGCGCGACCGTGATCGAATGCAAAGCCTTCACGAACACGAAAGCGGGGAGCGTCGTCCTGAACGGCGTCGCGAGCATCGAGGGGACCTCGTCGAGCGGCGAGGGCGCGTTCCGCGACTGCACGTCGCTCACGGAGGTCGTCTTCGGCAACGGACTCTCCGAGATCGGCGGCCAGGCGTTTAGGGGATGCAGCGCACTCAAGTCGGTCGCGCTCCCGAATACCGTCACCAACCTCGGGTCCTCCGCGTTCAGCGGCTGCACGTCGCTGAGGACGGCGACCCTGAACGAGGGGCTTTGCACGATCGGTTCCTACGCCTTCAACAACTGCACGTCGCTGACGGAGATAACGCTCCCTGATTCGCTCGTCACCACCGGCAAGGGTATCGACCATTATGGCATTTTCTCCGGCTGCACGTCTATGGCGAATCTCGTAATCGGGAGCGGAGTCGCCGAAGTGACGCGGTTCTTCGCGCCGATCGACAGCACGAATGCCTTCTCCGTAACTGTGAACGGCTCGGGCGCGACCGTAATCAACTGCAACGCCTTTAAGAACACGAAGGCGGGGAGCGTCGTCCTGAATGGCGTCGCACGCATCGAGGGGACGTCGTCCAGCAACGAAGGCGCGTTCTACAACTGCACGTCGCTGACCAACGTCATCCTCGGCGTGGGACTCGTCGAGGTCGGCGGCAGGGCGTTCTACAACTGCTCGGCGCTCGGGGAACTCGTCCTGCCGGAGAGTGTCGAGACAATCGGCAACAACTCTTTCCAGGGCACCACGTCGCTCACGAACATCGTCTTCCAGGGCAAGACGGCGCCCGACCTCGGCGTCTGGGCTTTTGACGGCACCTCCGCAGGACTCGTCCTCACGGTGCCTTTCGACGGCACGGGCTACGGCGTCGAGAACGGCGCGACCGGCAACTGGGCGAACATCCCCGCAGAGAAGGTTCAATACTCCGGCGGCGCGGAGAGCGGATATGGCGCATGGGCCGTCTCGGCCGGACTCGCCGGTAAGGGAACTGCGGCCAAGATGGGCGGATACGGGCTGGACGGCAAGGTCGCGAACGCCTTCATCTACGCCTTTGGCGACGCGGCGACAAATGCGCCGCTGATGACGATTTCCTTTGACGAGAACGGCAAGCCCGTCATCACGACGCCGTCGCTGGTCCGCACGGAAGGCATGACCCTGAAGATCCTCTCCACGACCGACCTCGCCGACTGGTCGAACCCCGAGGAGCGGGCGCTTACGGTCGGCGGCAACGGTAAGCAGACCTTCAATCACGAATCTGACCCGCAGCGGTTCTACAAGTTGAAAGCTGAATAACGAGGTAATGATGAAATATATCCCTGTTCGCGTGGCGGGCCTGGCGCTCGCCGCCGTTGTCGGCTTTGCCCTTGAGGCGGAGGTCCGTCCGCTGGTCGTGGAGGGCGCGCCGTTCCCGCTGACCGTCGCGGAGTGGACGCCGCCCGCGCGCGACTTCCCGGTCACGGACTACGGGGCGAAGCCGGACGGCACGCCCTGCACCGAGGCCATCGAGGCGGCCGTCGACGCGGCCGCGCAGGCCGGCGGCGGACGCGTGGTGCTGCCGAAGGGCGAGTGGATCTCGGGCGCGTTCCGGCTCAAGAGCAACGTCGCGTTGGTGGTGGAGAAGGGGACCGTGCTGCACTTCCCGGACGACCCCGTCCTGGTGATGCGCGCGCCGCTGAGGCCGGACGGGCGCCCCACGATGACGCATGGCGCGCTCATCGGCGCGAACGGCTGCACCAACGTGGCCATCATGGGCGCCGGCACGATCAAGAGCGACGTCGCCTACTGGCACGACAACTTCATGAAGAACCCCCAGCGCGGCTGGGGGCGTCCCCAGGTGATCCACTTCAGCCAGTGCCGGAACGTGCGGCTGGAGGGCTTCAAGGTGCGCGGCTCGCCGGCGTGGACGATGCACTTCAAGGTGTGCCAGGACGTCGTCATGCGCGGCGTCGACTCCGTCTGCACGGGGCCGAACACAGACGGCCTCGACCTCGAGTCCTGCAACCGCGTCCTCGTGGAGGACTGCTCGCTGGACCAGACGGACGACACGTACACCATCAAGAGCGGCTTCAACGAGGCCGGGCGCAAGCGCAACATCCCCACGCAGAACGTCGTGATCCGCAACTGCCGCGCGGTGCACGGGCACACGCTGCTCGGCATCGGCAGCGAGGTGTCGGGCGGCATCCGCAACATCTACATGGCGAACTGCACGGTCGAATCCGAATGCTGGCGTTTCCTGTACGTGAAGACGAACTGCAAGCGCGGCGCGTTCGTCGAGAACGTCTGGGTGGAGAACGTCCGGGGCGTGCGCGCGGCGCAGGCCGTGTTCGAGACGGAGATGTACTACGACGGCAACCCGAACAAGGAGCTGACGAAGAAGGGAGGCCCCACCTGGCCCACGCGCATCGAGAACGTCCACGTGAGGAACGTCGTCTGCGCGGAGGCGGGCTTCGCCGTGAAGGTGCGCGGCGACCCGGAGCTGCCGCCGAGGGGCCTTCACGCCGAGAACTTCCGCATCGGCCGCATCCGCCAGCAGCCAGTCAAGGTGTCGGGCGCGCCGGCGCCCGACGTGAAGGACGTCCGCGAGGATCCGTCCGCGCTGCGCGAGATCCTCGGCGTGCCGCCGCAGGTGCGCGCGTGCGAGCCCGTCCGCGACGCCGACGGCGCGGTCTCTTTCGACCGCGCGGCGCTGGAGCCGCTGTCCTTCAACGAAATCTGCCGCCGCGTGCTGGAGGGTCGCATCGCTGCGGAGGTGGCGAGGGGGCGCAACGTCGCGCCGCGCGTGACGCCGATCGAACTTCCGCCGGGCGACGTCACGTTCAGCCCGATGCTTTCGCGCCGGATCGGCGAGATGCTGCGGGACGCGGGCTGCGCCGTGTCCGGCGCCTGGATCGCCGACGACGTGCGCCGCGTGGCGCGCGTGGGGGCCGACGGGCGGACGGCGGCGTTTCCCGGCGTGACGTTCACGGTCGCGCCCGATCCGAAGACGGGCGACCTCACCGTGAAGCTCGTCAACGGCGGCGCGGCGCCGCTTGCGGACATCTGGTGCGTGGTGCACCTGCCGCCTGAATGGCTCACGCGGCGGCGCACGTTCCGCGTCGCGCAGGTCGCGTTCCCCATGGGCGCGGGGGCGCACACCCTGCCGCGTCCCGTCGGCCCCGCGCCGTACGCGGCCGAGGTCGACTTCACGTGCGCGGGCGTGCGCAGCCGTCTCTGGGCGACGGCCGAGACGCCCGCCCGTCCAGAGCATCCGAATTTGAGCGCGGCCGCGCTGCACGCCGGGCCGATGGACCGGACCGAGGCGGACGACGAGACGCTCCTGCGTCTTTCGTCCGAACGCGGCGCGCTTCCGCCGCTGGGCACGCATCCGCGCGCCGCCTGGCGTTCGCCCGCCTTCCCGGGGGCGGCGTGGTACAACGCGTCGCCGCCGCCGCGTCCCTACACGCCCGCGGAAACGCGCCTCCTCTATGCCGGACGCGCCTACGAGGTCGTCGCCGTCCAGTTCGAGGCGCCCACCAACACGACCACGATCCTGCGCGCCACGGCGCCGGTGTGGACGAGGGACGCCGTCGCGTTCCTCAATGGCGAACGCATTCCGCTGACGTCCAAGACGCAGAAGATTCCCGCGCGCGTGGGCTTCAACCGGATGATCGTGAAGTATCCCTGCAAGCCCGGCAAGGAGACGGGACTCCTGCAGCTTTCCGTGTACCCGTGGGATGCTTCCACGTGCTGGCCGTGCGTGGAGTTTTTGGAAGCGACCGCGCAGAGCGCGGGTATCAGGACAGACGGTAGAGGGGAATTCCCGCTTGAGTGGAGCGTGCGGCGGGCGATGGGAGTGCCCTACGAGGTGGAGATTTCGCCGGCCAAGCTCGAGAAGCTCGCCGGGGTGAAGAAGGGGACGGGATTCGCCGTGCGCGCACAAACGCCCGCAGGCGAACGGGAGTTGCCGGTCGCCGTGCTGCCGGGCAAGGCCGAGGGGACGGTTGACCTGCGCTTCACGCCGCCGCCCGGGACGACCGGGCTCGTCTGCCGGGTCGCGGGCGAACGGCGGATGTCCGACCCCGCCGCCACCGACAACCTGTTCGCCGGCGCGCTTGTCTCGACCAACGGGTGGCGTCCCACGCCGCGCATGATCATCGAGCCGCAGGCGGACGGCGCCCTGCTGTTCCGTCCGCGCTCCGGCGGTTGCCCGGAAGCCGCCTACGACGTCGCCGTGCCGGCCGGACTGGCCGGACGCCCCGTCAAGTTCGAGGCGATCACCGAAAGCATCGGCGGCGCGAGCTGGGTCTTCCGGATGTACGTGGAGCAGCGCGACGCGTCCGGCAAGCAGCTGCCCGAGCCCGTCTACGACCGGCGCTGGACGACGCTCATGATGCCGCCCGACAAGACGTGCCGCTTTGTGGAGCGCGGTCGCATCCATCCCGAGGCGCGTACGCTGCGTTTCTTCCTCAGCCTGGGGACTGCCGAAAAGAAATACGACGAGTACGGCCTGCCGCGCGCCGAACCCGCGCGCGCGCTCACGAAGCTGAAGTTGCACCGCCTCGCGCTGCGTCCCGCCGAGCAGCTGCCGTTCCCGAAGTACGCGGACACGCACTTCCCCGCCGGCGTCTCCGGCGAGCCGGGCGACTGCGCCATCCGTCTGGGCGGGCCGGACGAGCGGGCGTTCTGGTACCAGACGCGCTCCATGGCCAGCTGGGCGGCCGGGTTCCAGCTGCGGCGCGAGGATCGGCTGTTCTTCCCCGCCGGCGCGGGGACGGTGGAGGCCTGGTTCAAGAGCGACTGGAAGCCGACCGTTGCCCGCGCGAACGGCAAGGACGTCTGCCGTCCGATTGTGCTGTTCCAGGCGCACCAGAGTTTCCGCGCGTACGAGTGCAAGGCCGGGAAGGGCGCCATGCTGCAGCTCGCCTACCGTCCCGATCCCGGCGAGCTGGAGCTGGTGCTCGTGGACATGTTCAAGACGAAGTATGCGGGAACGGCGGCGCGCAAGCTGCCGGCCGGCGGCTGGTGCCATCTGGCCGTACAGTGGGCGCCGGGCGGCGTGGCGGAGGTGTTCGTGGACGGCCGCCGCGCGCTGTCGGTGCCGATTCCGAACTGGAAGGCGCTCAACCTCGCTGATGAGGAGATCAAGATCCCGAACGACGAGAACGCGCTGGAGTTCTACCTCGGGTCGACGTGGCGGAGCGCGCGCGCCGATGCGAAGTCGAGTCCCGATTGGCCGTTCTTCCAGGGCGCGGCGGACCTGCTGCGCGTGTCCACCGGCTGCCGGTACGCGGGCGACTTCACGCCGCCGCGCACGTTCGCCTGCGATCCGGCCACGCGCGCGCTGTTCACGTTCGACCGTTCGTTCGACGGCGTCTCCGGCGGCGGCATCGGCTGGATTCCGGGCACGACGCGGTCGCTCTCCGTGGGGCGCGTGGACCGCACGCTGGAGATCGGCGGACGCGCCGTGCCGTACTGGCCGAAGGACGTGCCGCCCGAGCTCGACCCGCATTGCGTGTTCGACATCGTGAACTTCCCCGTGCTGCCCACGCCGGCCGACTTCGAGGCGGCGCGCCGTCCCTTTGCGAAGAGCGCCGTGCTGAAGTCCGGGGAGAAGCTGGAGCTGGACTGTCCCGAAAAGGTCGTCACCGACTTCGTGGAGATCGCCAACGTCTCCGACAAGCCGCTCGTCTACCCGATCGTGCTCAACGCGGGGGATGTCGATCCGCGCAGCTTCGGCGACCTGGCCGACACGCTTGGGCTGGAGGGTCTGTCGGACCGGGAGCGCGTCGACCGCACGTTTGCGTTCGTGCTCGCCTCCTCCGACTACTTCATGAACCACACGGCGATGTTCCCGCCGGGCTCGGACGCGCCGCGCGACGTCGAATACCAGGCGCTGCTCATGCTCAACGGCTACTGCGGCTTCGAGTGCGGTCCGCTCAACAACATGACGGCCAACCTCTTCGTGGACGTGGCGAAGTGTCCTGCCGCGAACACCTCCGGCTACGGACACAGCTTCGAGCAGGTGTTCTACGACGGCAAGAACCACATCTACGACCTGTCGGCGCAGAAGTACTTCCCGGCGGCGGACAACGAGACGGCCGCCTATCTGGAGGAGGGCGGCGACGAGTCCGGCATCTTCCCGCGCATGGGCAACGCCGCCGAGCACTACATCCGCAAGTCCACGCGGGGCGTCTGGCCCGGCAACCCCGCGAGCGGCGCGAAGATCGGCGTGACGCTCAACCCCGGCGAGGCGTTCCGCGTATGGCAGGTGAACGACGGCCACTGCAACGACCTCGTGACGCGCAGCAAGACGGGCGTGTACAGGGGACGCGAATCCAAGTTCCGTCCGGACTACACCGAGCCGTGCCACGCCGACACCGAGAAGATGTTCCTGCAGCGCGTGGAGCGCTTCTTCCCGCAGTACCTCAGCGGGTTCATCACGTTCGACGGCGCGCCGTCCTCCGCGAATCCGGCGTTCGAGGCCGCCGCGGACGGCGGCGCGTTCTGCTACAAGGTGGCGAGCGGCGGCTACCCGATCGTCCACGCCGAATACGCGGCCGTCCGCCGCGACGGCTCGCGCGCCGCGCTGGAGATCTCCACTGACGGCGGGAAGACGTTCCGTCCGCTCGCCTCCCCCGCCGACTACGCCGTGCGCGCTCGCTACGCCTATCTCGTGCGCGTGAAGGCGCCGATCGGCGACGTCGCGCGCTTCACGGCGTCCACCGAGGTTCAGCTCAACCCTCGCATCTTCCCGGGGCGGTTGCGGGCGGGCGCCAACCGCCTCACGTTCAAGTGCGCCTCCGGCGGGGCCGCGCGCGTGACGGTGCAGGGCCGCGCGCCGGCCGGGCGCATCGCGGTGCCTGAGGCGGTGTCGTCCGGCGCGATCGTTGGCGCGGAGACGCTCTTCTACGCGTTCGACCCGGCGGAGCGTCCGGTGCTGGACGTGGAAGGGGCGTCGGCGCGGGCGACGGTGAAGGCGTTCGGCGGCATCCGGGCGACGCTCCGGGACGGCAAACTCGCGCTGGCGGCGGACGCCGCGGGCGGCACGCGCGTCTGCGCCGTGCGCATCGTCGACGGCGGCGCGGAGAAGACGCTGGTCGTTCTCGCGGGGACGGGCGTGAGGTTCGGCACGGCGCGCCACGCCCGCGTGGCGGACGGCGCGCGGATGCTTCCGCCCGACGCGACGAGCCCGCAGGCGCGCGGCTGGCTGCCGGCGGGCAACCACGGCGCCGAGATCCGCTTCCCGATCGCCCCCGTGCCGGCGGGCAAGTACGCCGTGCTGTGCCTCAACCGCTTCGAGAGCCATCCCAAGGAAGACCCCAAGGGACAGGTGCGCATGCTCTGGGGCGACATGAAGTCGACCGACCTCGGCAGCGCGCGCAACTGGGCGTGCAACTACAAGAAGGCGAACTACGGCCGTCCCGGCGAGCGCGCCAACTTCAAGTGGGACTACGCCGACCATCCCGGCACGAGCCATCCCTACGCGAACATGCGCGTGGCGGACCTGCCGGCCGCCGACCGCGTGTCGTTCCGCTCCTGGCGCAACGGCGACGCGGTGGAGATCGCGGCCGTGCTGGTGGTGCCCGACCCCTCGATGGACCTCCGCTGCGAGCTCACGCGCGTCCTCTGCGGTCTCAACTGCGACCCCTGGCGCATACAGGACGCAAACTAGAAAGGGATGCCCCCATGAATTTGCGCATGTTTTCGTTTGTGGTTGCCGCCGCCTGCGCGGCGGTTCTTGCCGTTGCCGCGCCCGCGCGCGTGGTGCGGGACATCCCGTATGATCCGGCCATCGGCGCAGAAGGCCTCGGCGACCTCTATCTGCCGGACGACGTGCGGCCCGAGACACCGCTCATCCTCGTGATCCACGGCGGCGGCTGGAGCGCCATGAGCCGTGCAGGCGTGGCCGGCATCGCCGAGTTCTTCCAGCGCGATCTCGGCTTCGCCGCGTTCAACATCGAATACCGCCTCGCCTCCGCGAAGAACCCGTGGCCGGCCTGCGGCGACGACTGTGTGGCCGCCGCGAAGTTCGTGCTGTCGGACGCCTTTCGCGCGAAGCACGGCCTACACCACAAAAAGATCTGGATCACCGGCGGCTCCGCCGGCGGACATCTCGTCCTGTGGACGCTCGTCAACCTTCCGCCCGACTCCGTCGCGGGCGCGATCTCCATCTCGGCCATCAGCGATCCCGTGCCGGACTTTCGCGCGCACCGCAGACGCTACGTGCCGCTCTTCGGAAAGGGCGTGACGGAGGAGAATCTGAAGGCCATGAATCCGATCCCGCTGATCCGAAAGGGCATGGCGCCGCTTCTCTGCACGCATGCCGACAAGGATCAGGTGGTGCCCATCGCGTCGCACCGCGTGTTTGCGGACGCCTACCGCGCCGCCGGCAACCGTTGCGACTTCTACGAATACCGCCACGACGCGGAGCCGAACACCGGCGGGCACTGCATCTGGCGGCCCCAGTCCAATCCGCACAAGCTGCTGGCGTGCCTGGAGGCGCGGATGACGGAGTTCGTGCGTGAGTTCGAGAAGGCGCCGCGACAAGCGCGACCCTCCCGTTTCGGTCGCGCAGGAGCGCGACCCTCCCCGCCCGAACTTCTCTTCGCGGCTGATTTCGATGGCACGGCCAAGGCCGGCGTCGCGGGCGGCGATCCCAATCCGATTCCAAAATCGCGTAATTTGAAGTTTGTGCCGGGCCTGCGCGGACAGGCGCTGGAGATGAAGAAGGGGATGAACACGGCGCTGGGCTATCCCACGGCGGGCAACCTGAACCTCCGGCGCGGTGCGGTCAGCTTCTGGTTCAAGCCGGCGGAGGGCGTCGAGCCCGGCGGCGAGGAACGCAGGTTCTACCTCTGCACGGCCACGGCCCGTCCGCGCGCCGGCTCGGGCACGCTCTGGTTCTGGCAGTACGGTCCGCGCCTGCGCGCCGACCAGTCGGACGACGCCGACCGCTACGCCACGCTGCTGAAACCCCTGCTCACGAACAACTGGAACCACATCGTCTTCACGTGGGACGAGAAGACGGGCACCGCGATCTACCTCAACGGACGCAAGGGCTCGCGGCGGATGGCCGATTCGAGCATGTCGGGCCTGATGAAGGCGGCGGCGAAGGCGCCGCGCCACGCGGAGACCTCGCCGTCCTTCTCGTGCCGCCGCGAATTCGACACGTTCTTCGTGGGCGGCTACGGCGGGAGCGCGTTCATGGATGGCGCGATGGACGAGCTGCGGATCTACTCCGCGCCGCTCGACGACGACGCGGTGAGGCGTCTCTTCATCGACGGCGGCGGATGCGAACCCGAACCGCCGCCTCCGCCCGATTACCGCGCGAAATACGCGAACGACCCGCCCAACCCGTTCGAGGCGCCGCCGCTCGCGACGGGCGGCGTGCCGGGCGAGCTGGAGCTCGTGGAGCAGGTCGTGTTCGACCGCGTGCCTGCCGACACCAACCGCTTCGTTGCGGCTGGCGCGTGCCGCATCGGAAAGTTGGGCGGCACGCCGTACCTGGAGGCGGACGAAGGCGTCCATTCGCGCTTCGCCTATCGTTTTACGCTGGATGAATCAACGCCGCTGTATGTCTTTGAGATCGATTACCCCGACGACCGGAAGCGCACGATGGATCTCATCGTGCAGGGATGCGGACAGACCGCTTGGGACGGCGCGACGGGCGCGAACTACGCGCTCCAGCAGGGCGTGGCGTGCGGCGACGAGTATCCGAACACGGGGCGCATTCTCACGCACCGCTGCCTTTACTGGCGCGGCGCGCCGGATGTGGCGCTGGCGGCGATGACCGCGCGCGGCGGGGCGCCGGCGGCGATCGCTGCCATCCGCCTCTACAAGGTGAAAAATGGCCGCCTCCCCGTGGCCGCTATCTGCGAACCGAAGGCGAACGCGGACGGCTGGCGGCGCACGTTCGCGCTCTACTTCGAGGATCCCGCGATCGGGTATGACTTCGGCATCGACGGCACGAACGAGGAACGTGTTGGGAAGATGATCGACCGCATCGCGGCCACGATGAAGTACACGGGACAGAACCTCCTCGCCTATCCCGGCTCCTGGTACGCGGGGCTCATGGACGGCGAGTATAACCCGCGCGTCCACGCGCCCGCCTACCGCACGGCGTACTACGCGAAGTTCGACAAAGAGGGGCTCGGCTTCATGCCGACGATCAACCAGAATGACATTGTCCTGCCGCCGGACAGTATCACGCGCGACAAGATCGAGGACGGCTCGCTCCACGCTTCGCCGTTCTCCATCTTCGACGACGGGCGCCCCAACCCCGGCGGCTGGCACGGCACGCCGCCCAACTTCAACATCGCGCATCCCGACGTGCAGTCCGCGTTGGAACGCGCCGTCGACGCGTTCATCGCAGAAGGGCACGCGCATCTCTCGTTCAAGGGCGTGGTGCTGCACCTCACGCGCCATTCCCTCGCCTGGTTCGGCGACGAGCGCGCGGGGTACAACGACTATGCAGTGGAGGCGTTCGCGCGCGCGAAGGGCTTGACGATTCCCGTCGACCGTACGAATCCGATGCGCGGGAAGGCGTATGCGGACTGGATTCGCGCGAACGCGTATGGCGCGTGGCTCGACTGGCGCTGCGGCGTGGTGGCGGATCTCTACCGCCGG